>NZ_JAUEXY010000004.1:57500-489499 GCF_032489375.1 Bradyrhizobium sp. SZCCHNR1098 | reverse complement strand
CTTGGAACACTGAAGCTTCGCAACCTCAGCTTCCTCGGTTCAGACCGGATGGACAACCTCCTGGAAGACCACAGCTAACAAGCCGGACACCGAGGAGAGCGCGCCATAAGCGTTAACACCATCGCGCAGGGAAGGCCGGGTTGTCCCGGCTGAGCCTGTGGTTCTGCCGCCTGCATTTTTTAAGCAGGCGGGCCGCAGGTGCCAGTCGGCACCTGGCCTTCCCTGCGCCCTCGATTTTAGAGGGTGGAGAATTTGCAGAGCTCGGGCGCGGAAGACGTCGCGGGGATGATGATGTTTGTTCTGCTCTAAGCACCGGAAAATCAGCCCTCGCGGTGCATATGAATGCGCCCTCTCCCCTTGTGGGAGAGGGCTACACAGAAGCCAACTCCAAGCTTGCTTGGGTGAGGGGCTGGTGCGGCAAATGCAGGTCTGAGTTCGTGGCAACCCCTCACCCGGTTTCGATGCTGCGCATCGAAACCACCCTCTCCCACAAGGGGAGAGGGTGCACCGTTCGTGTCGCGAGAGGTGTGAGACCAGTCGAAGCGAAGCCGACAATTCCGACCGGTGTCCTACCTGATCGGCGGCGCGTACTGGACGCCACCCGCGTTCCACAGCTGGTTCATGCCGCGCGGAATCTTCAGCTTCGACTCGCTGCCGACGTTGCGCTCATAGACCTCGCCGTAATTGCCGACGTGACGGATCACGCGCGCGGCCCAGTCCTTGGTCAGGCCGAGGTCCTGGCCATAGCTGCCCTCGTTGCCGACCAGACGCATCACGTCCGGCTTCTTCGACTTCAGCGCTTCGTCGATGTTCTTGGAGGTGATGCCGAGCTCCTCGGCATTGATCATCGCGTACAGCGTCCACTTCACGATCATCATCCAGTCGTCGTCGCGCTGGCGCACCACGGGCGCGAGCGGCTCCTTGGAGATCAGGTCGGGCAGGATGTCGTGATCGCCGGGCTTCGACAGCGTCAGGCGCAGCGCGTAGAGCTGCGAGACGTCGGCGGTGAAGGTGTCGCACTTGCCGCTGTCATACGCCTTGATGACGTCGTCGAGCTTGGGAAACTTCACCTCGTCGTACTTCATGTTGTTGGTGCGGAAATAGTCCCCGACGTTGAGCGCGTTGGTGGTGGAATCCTGCACGCAGACCTTGCTGCCGTTAAGGTCCAGCGCGGTCTCCAGCTTGCGCGCGCGCGGCACCATGAAGCCCTGGCCGTCGTAATAGGCGACCGCCGGGAAATACAGATCGTAATTCTGCTCGCGTGCCATCGACCAGGTGGTGTTGCGCGAGAGGATGTCGACCTTGCGGCTCTGCAGCTCCTTGAAGCGCTCACTGGCGTCGAGCGGCACGAACTTCGCCTTCTTCGGATCGTCGAAGATCGCAGCCGCCACGGCGCGGCAGAAGTCGACATCGAAGCCGCTCCAATTGCCCTTGTCGTCGGGAATCGAGAAGCCGGGCAGCCCGGCGTTGACGCCGCACAGCACCTCGCCGCGGCGGATGGTCCGCTTCAAGGTGCGGGTGTCGTACATCTCATAGGTGACGGCGAGCGCCGCGACGAGGACGGCGACGGCGAGCCCGATCAGCAGGCCGCCTCGGAAAGTGCGCATGGTCAATCTCTTTCGAAAAAATGTCAGGATGAAGCGATGGCTGAATGTCCGGCGGCGGGCGCCGCCGTCACAGTTCCGGCTTCTGCCGCACCACGATCTTGGTGCCGACCGGCACGCGGTCATAGAGATCGGCGACATCGGCATTCACCAGCCGGAAGCAGCCGGAGGAAATCTTGCTGCCGATGGTCCAGGGCTGATTGGTGCCGTGGATGCGGTACACGGTGGTGCCCAGATACATCGCACGCGCGCCCAAGGGATTGCCGGGGCCGCCGGCCATGAAGCGCGGCAGATAGGGCTGGCGCTGGATCATCTCCGGCGGCGGCGTCCAATCCGGCCACTCGGCCTTCTTGGTGATCGACAGCAGCCCCTGCCACTGGAAGCCGTCACGGCCGACGCCGATGCCGTAGCGGATGGCGCGGCCGCCCGGCTGCACCAGATAGAGGTGGCGTTCGGCGGTGGACACGATGATCGTGCCTGGCGGCTCGGTGGTGCGGAAATACACCACCTGCTTGCGCCATTCGGGATCGAGCTCGTAGCCGTCATCGGCGACGAGGCCGGGCTGATCACCGGGATCCTCGGATTGGGCGAAACTGTGCGACGTAGACAGCGCCAGCGCGATGATGGCGCTGGTGGTACACAGCAGGCGACGGAAACTCGGCATTCAAAGCTCTCCTCAACGGACCCCTGCGAAGCTCGCCCGATTAAAATCACCCGCCAAATTTCAGGGGCATATTCGCAGCAAAGTCAAGGTGAGCGCGGGGCGCCCGCCGTCATCCAAGCTTCATCCAGAGCCGCAGCAGGAAGGCGACGGTGCCGACGGCCGCCACGCCGGCGAGCCACAGCACGACGAACCAGGCGAGGCGCTTCGCGAGCGGGGCAGGCTGCTCGGACGGCATCAATGATAGCCGCTGTCGTGCCCGACCTTGCCGCGAAACACCCAATAGGCCCAACCGGTGTAGCCGAGAATCAGCGGCACCAGCACGAGCACGCCCGGCAGCATGATCAGTTGGCTGCGCTCCGGCGCCGCCGCCTGCCAGATCGTGATGCTCTGCGGCACGATGTAGGGGTACATGCTGATGCCGAGGCCGGCATAGGACAGCAGGAACAGCGCCAGCGCGAGAAAGAACGGCCAGCCGTCGGTCTTCTGGGCGAGGTGCTTCATCAACAGCACGGTGACGCCGATGACGGCGAGCGGCACCGGCGCGGTCAGGACCACGGCCGGCCAGGTGAACCAGCGCTGCGCATATTGAATGGTGAGCAGCGGCGTCGCCAGGCTGACCGTGGCAATCGCGAGCAGCATGGCGAACAGGAGATACCAGCTGATGCGATACGCCTTGTCGCGCAGGTCGCCCTCTGTCTTCAGGATCAGCCAGGTCGCGCCGAGCAGTGCGTAGCCGACCACGAGCGAGACGCCGGTGAGGATGCTGAACGGCGTCAGCCAGTCCCACCAGCCGCCGGCATAGTGCCGGCCCTCGACATGCACGCCCTGCAGAATGGCGCCGAGCGCGATGCCCTGCGCCAGCGCCGCGACCCAGGAGCCGCCGGCGAAGGCGAGGTCCCACAGATTGCGCTGCGCGCGGGTGCGCCAGCGGAATTCGAAGGCGACGCCGCGGAAGATCAGCCCAACCAGCATCGCGATCAGCGGCGCATACAGCGCGGGCATCAGGATCGCATAAGCGAGCGGGAAGGCGGCCATCAGGCCGCCGCCGCCGAGCACCAGCCAGGTCTCGTTGCCGTCCCACACCGGCGCCACCGTGTTGGTGATGACGTCGCGGTCCTGCTTGCCCGGGAACAGCGGAAACAGGATGCCGAGCCCGAGATCGAAACCGTCCATCACGACGTAGATGAAGACGGCGAGCGCGATGATGAAGGCCCAGAGGGTCGCGAGATCGACGGCAACACTCATGATCCGACGGCTCCCTGCACGACGCCC
The DNA here is from genome assembly GCF_032489375.1 of Bradyrhizobium sp. SZCCHNR1098. Taxonomy (NCBI): domain Bacteria; kingdom Pseudomonadati; phylum Pseudomonadota; class Alphaproteobacteria; order Hyphomicrobiales; family Nitrobacteraceae; genus Bradyrhizobium; species Bradyrhizobium sp. SZCCHNR1098. The sequence continues at coordinate 485,959 of NZ_JAUEXY010000004.1, read as the reverse complement.
GCGGCCGGCGTGATGCCGGCCGTGCGGACCGGCTGCTCGCTGCTCGGGCCCGGCTCACCGGGATGCGGCGGCTCGGCCATCAGGCGCAGGATGTACAGCACGCCGGCGGCGAAGATGATGAAATACACGATGATGAAGGCGAGCAGCGAGGCACCCACGGCCGGGGCCGCGAGCGGGGAAACGGAATCGGTGGTGCGCAGCAGCCCGTACACGGTGAACGGCTGCCGGCCGGTCTCGGTGGTGATCCAGCCGGCCATGACGGCAATGAATCCCGCTGGTCCCATCGCAATCGCGAAGCGGTGCAGGCCGCGATTGATGTACAGCCGGTCGCGCCAGCGCTCCCACAGGCTGAACAGGCCGAGCGCCAGCATCAACAGCCCCAGGCCGACCATGATGCGGAACGACCAGAAGGTGATCGCCACCGGCGGCCAGTCCTGCCGCGGCACGGTGTCGAGGCCGGCCATCGGTGCGTCGATCTGGTGCTTGAGGATCAGCGAGCCGAACTTAGGGATCCCGAGCGCCCATGTCAGCTCGCCCTTGGCCTGGTCCGGCCAGCCGAACAGATACAGCGGCGCGCCGTCCTTGTGGCTCTCGAAATGGCCTTCCATGGCCATGATCTTCACCGGCTGGTGCTCGAGCGTGTTGAGGCCGTGCTGGTCACCGACCAGGATCTGCAGCGGCGCCACTAGCGCCGCCATCCACATCGCCATCGAGAACATCACGCGCGGGCCCGGCAGGTGCGGATTGCGCAGCAGATGCCAGGCGCCGACGGCGCCGACCACGAGCGAGGTCGTCAGATAGGCCGCCAGCACCATGTGCACGAGGCGATAGGGGAAGGACGGATTGAAGATCACCTTGAGCCAGTCGACCGAGACGAACTGGCCGTCGGCGTTGACGGCGTAGCCGGCGGGCGTCTGCATCCAGGAATTGGCGGAGAGAATCCAGAACGCCGAAATAAGGGTGCCGACGGCGACCATCAGAGTGGCCAGGAAATGCAGCTTCGGGCCGACCCGCCTGAGGCCGAACAGCATGACGCCGAGAAAGCCGGCCTCGAGAAAGAACGCGGTCAGCACCTCATAGGCCATCAGCGGGCCGATCACCGGTCCGACCTTGTCGGAATACACCGACCAGTTGGTGCCGAACTGGTAGGACATCACGATGCCGGAGACGACGCCCATGGCGAAGGTAATGGCGAAGATCTTGAGCCAGTAATTGAAGACGTTGAGATAGACGTCGCGTCCGGTCCACAGCCACAGCGCCTCGAGCACGGCGAGGTAGGACGCGAGCCCGATCGAGAAGGCGGGGAAGATGATGTGGAAGGTGACCGTGAAGGCGAACTGCGCGCGCGCCAGCTCAACCGCATCCAAACCGAACATCAGCACCGTCCGTCATTGCCACGGGGCTTGTCGCATCGCCCCATGACGGAAGATTGCACCGGCAACGCGCGATATCAAATGGTCAAATCGACCAAGGCGGCGCTGCAGGTCCATAAACGACGAAGACCCGGCGGGGGCATCCGCCGGGTCTTCGGAGCAACCTTGGGAGGTGGAGGTTATCCTTGAATTTGCTCGCTCGAAACCGAGATCAGCTGGGGGACTGAGGCTCGGTCGATGGATAACGTTCTAGCGGCCGAAATTTTCCAGGTGATTTCGCCGATTGTTTCAATTGTTTCGTTCGGTGATTTTCGTGCGTCGTCTTTGGAACCCGTCGGGACATCAGCCCCGACGAGAATGAACCTTGGTCAGGCGGCGAGGCTGTGGACGCCGGCACAGCGCAGGAGTTCGGCGAGGTGCTTGCGGGCATAGAACATGCGCGTCTTCACCGTGCTCTGCGGAATGCCGATGATCTGCCCGACCTCCTCCACCGACTTCTCGTGGTAGTAGATCAGGGTGATGATCTCGCGATGGGCCGGCGACAGCTTGGCGACGCAGGCGCGCAGGATGGCGCTGGTGGTGGAGCGCTCGAGCGAGGTCTCCGGCGTGTCGGAGTCGTCGGCGATCTCGCGCACCTCGTCCTGGTCGATGTCCTCGAAGCGGCGCTGGCGCAGCGCGGTCAACGCCTTGAAGCGGGCGATCGACAGCAGCCAGGTCGAGACCTGCGAGCGGCCCTCGAACTGCCTGGCGGTGCGCCAGACGTCCAGGAACACCTGGCTGACGAGGTCCTCGGCGATCGTGGTGTCGCGGACGATGCGCAGGATGAAGCGATAGACCCGCACATTGTGGCGCGCATAAAGCGTGTGCATCGCGGTGCGATCGCCATCGGCAATGCTCTCCAGGAGCATGCCGTCCGTGGTCGCCTGGGCTGCGATGATGCCCTGGCTGGCTGCGGAATTGATGGCAACGACGTTCTGCATGGCACTCTCCCGTTCCGCCGCCCCCTTGCGGCGTTTCGACGGGAGGGATTGTTAAGGAGCGCCCGTTTCGGGACGTCTGCACGAAAACAGGAAAATGGTTTCGTGCGCCTGCGGAAATGTTTCGTCGCGGCGCACATCGCGAAACACTCGTGGCGGAATTGTGCCCTATTCCAAGATACGGAACTGGATGTGGATGCAGAGGCCGCTTCCGCCGCCGCCGACCGGCCGTCCTCAGGCCTTCTCGCCCGCCGGCGAGAACAGGTAGCCGCCGCCGCGGATGGTACGGATCACCGCCGGCTTGGTCGGATCCGGCTCGATCTTGCGGCGGATTCGCATGATTCTCAGGTCCACGGCGCGGTCGAATGCCTCGGCATCGCGGGCATTCGCCAGCTCGAGCAGCCGTTCGCGCGACAGCACCCGCTTCGGGTTGGCAGCGAACACTTTGAGCAGGCCGAATTCGGACGCCGTCAGCGGGTGCTCGTTGCCCTCGTCATCCCGCAGCGCCTGGGCATCGAGATCGAGCCATTTGGTGCCGAACCGCACCAATTGCGGGTCCTTCGCCTGGGCGGGAGCGGAGTCCGTAGCGGCCGCCGCAGTCTTGGCCGGCCCGCTGCGGCGCAGCACGGAGCGGATCCGGGCCATCAATTCGCGCAATTCGCACGGTTTGGCGACGTAATCGTCGGCCCCGAGCTCGAGCCCCACCACCCGGTCGATCGGGCTGGCGGTGGCGGTCAGCATGATCACCGGGATATTGGTGCGGCCCTTGAGATCGCGGATGATCGAAAGGCCGTCCTCTTCGGGCATGTTGAGGTCGAGCACGACGAGATCTGCCGGGCCGGTCTCGATGGCGCTGCGCAGGCTCTTGCCGCCGTCGCACAGCGTCACCGCGAAGCCGTGCATCTTGAGGTAATCACCCACCATTTCGCGGGCAGGGGCCTCGTCGTCGACGATGATGATGTGCTGGCTCTGACTCATGACAATTCGGCCGCCGGCAGTGTGATCGTGAAGGTCGATCCGGATCCCGGCCCATCGCTCCTGGCCGTCACCTCGCCACCATGCATGTCGACGATGCGTTTGACAATCGACAGGCCGAGCCCGGTCGAGCTCTCGCCGGCGGTCGGCTTGGCCGACAGCCGCTGGAACCGGCCGAACAGGCGGCCGAGATCCTCCGGCGACAGCCCGGCGCCCTGGTCGGTGACGCCGATGATGGTGTTGTCGCCGTCATCGGCGGCATTCACGGTGATCCTGCCGCCGATCGGGCTGTACTTGATCGCGTTGCTCAGGAGGTTGTCGATCGCCTCGCGGATCCGGTCGATGTCGCACATGGTCGACAGATGCGGCGGCGCCGACACGGCAATGACCTGCTGCTTGTTGAGCGCGAGCGGCTGGTTGGCTTCGACCACCTCGTGGACCAGGGCTGCGATGTCGACCGGCTCACGGCGGATGGTGATGTCGAAGGCGTCGGCCATCGCATCCGAGATCAGGTGGTCGACCATCGAGGTCAGCCGCTTGGCGGCATCTCGGATATGTCCGACCTGGCTGGTGATGCCGTCGGCGGAGGCGCCGGTCGCGATCAGCTCGGTCAGCATCTCCGTGCGGCCGAGGATGACGCCGAGCGGATTTTTCAGGTCGTGGGCGACGGTGCCCAAAATCTCGTTCTTGAAGCCGTTGGCGCGCTGCAGTCGCAGCCATTGCGCCGACAGCCGCCGGTTGGCCTGCATCAGCGCGCGGGTGCGCTGGGCGACGCGGTCCTCGAGCTGGGTGTTGGCCTCATGCAGCTGCTGATAGAGGATCACGTTGTCGAAGGCGATCGACAGCCGGCTGGAGAAGATCTCGACCAGCGAGCGATCGGTCTCGGACAGCGGCCGCTCCGCCTGCAGCAGCACCACGACCTCGCGCCCCGAGCCAGTGCGGACATAGAGCACGGTGCGATGGTCGGCAAATTCGTTGCTGCGCTGCCTGAAGGCGGCCTCCACCATGTCGCGCAGATCCGGATCGAGCGAGCGCGAGGTGACGGCGCCGGAGAAGCGGCTGTAGCAGCCGGAGCCGGCCAGCACCGAAAAATCGTCGGTCTGGCTGCCGTCGTCGCGCAGCACCAGGATGCCTGCGCAATCCACGTTCAGCAGCGAAGCGATCTGGGTCAGCACGCCCTCGGCCAGCCGCTGCATCGACTTGAAGTCGTACAGCGTCGAGGCGGCGTCGATGATGATCTCGAGGCCGCGCCGGGTCTGCACCATGCGCTCGAGCTGCTGGTAGCTGCGCAGCGCCGCCGTCAGCGAGGTGAACAGCTTGTCGGCGGTGAGCTCGGTCTTGGCCTTGTAGTCGTTGATGTCGTACTGGACGATGACGCGCCGCTCCGGCGCCTGACCCGGCTGTCCGGTGCGGAGGATGATGCGGACGGTCTCGTTCTTGATCTCGTTGCGGATGTATTCGACGAGCTCGAGCCCGGCGACGTCGGTCTCCATGATGACGTCGAGCAGCACGGCCGCGATGTCGGTGTGCTCCCGCATCAGCGCGCGGCCTTCGGCCGCCGAATAGGCGGACAGGATTTCGAGCCCCTGGCCGTTCAGGCTGTAATCCGACAGCGCAAAGCGGGTGCCCTCGTGCACGGCATGGTCGTCGTCGATGACGGCGATCTTCCATTTCCGGGCCGAACCGTCATCCTCGTCGAAACCGGCATCCTCGATCAGTTGGAGGACATCGTCCTGTTCGGCCATTGCGTCGTTCCGTCGCCCATTGCTGTCTCGGCGCCGCCCTTGGCGACCCGCGGCATGATAATCCGAAAGGTGGTGCCTTGTCCCTCGCGGGATTCCAGCATCATGCGGCCGCCGAGCTGCTGCGTCACCAGATTGTAGACGATATGCAGCCCGAGCCCCGTTCCCCCTTCGTTGCGGCGTGTCGTGAAGAACGGATCGAAGGCCTGACGCTGGACGTCGGGGGTCATGCCGGCCCCGTTATCGGCGAAAATGATCTCGATGTCATCCGCGCCGCGCGGCCGCGCCGTAATCGAGATGGTGCCCGCGCGCCCGTCGACAAAGGCATGATTGACGGCGTTGAGGAACAGGTTGGTGAGGATCTGACCGTAGAACCCGGGATAGCCATCGATGAAAAGTCCCTCGGGGACGTCGACCGCAAGCGTGATCGGCGCGCGCTTGAGCACCGGCTTGAGGCTGGTGATGATCTGATCGGTCGCCTCGCTCAGGACGAAGGTCCGTCGCTCCGCATGGGAGCGGTCGACCGCGACCTGCTTGAACGACTGGATCAGCTCGCCGGCGCGCTGCAGATTGGCGACCAGCTGCTCGGATGCATCGCGCGAGGAGCGCACGAACTCCTCCAGCTGCGACCGGCGCAGGCCGCCTTCGGGCGACCGCAGTGCGGCCTCGAACATCTCGACCCGGCGCGCGAAGCTGGAGGCCACCGTCAGGCTGATGCCGATCGGATTGTTCACCTCATGTGCGACGCCGGCGACGAGCCCGCCCAGCGCCGCCAGCCGCTCGGCATCGATCAGGTTGCGCTGCGCGGCGTTGAGTTCGAGCAGCGCGCTCTCGGCTTTTTCCTTCGCGGCGCGGAGCTCGTCCTCGGTCTTGCGCTTGGCGATTGCGTTCTCGCGGAAGGTCTCGACGGCGCGGGCCATCGCGCCGACCTCGTCACGCGCCTCGGTGCCCTGGACCTCGCGGTCGTAGTCGCCCAGCATGATCGCGCGCATCGAGGCCATGATCTGCTGCAACGGCAGCCGGATCGACAAGGCGATCAGCACCCCGGCGGACAGGATGACTCCCAGGAAGATCACGGCGATCGAGAGGACGCGACGGGAGATGTCCTTCAACGTCCGGTCGAAGGTCGCCTGCGCCTTCTGCTCGTGCTGGCGCATCTTCACCGACAGGCCGTCGATGGCGCCGATGGTTTCGGCCTGGCTCGCATCGATGGTATTGCGCAGCAGTTCGGTGCGGTTGGTGAGCTGATCGGTGAGCTTGGAGAATCCTGCGCGCAGCGCCGCGGTCCGGGCCGACAGTCGCTGCAGCGCCAGCCGCTGCAGATCATTGTCCGCAAGACTCGACATCACCGGGATGGTCTTCTCGATCGTCTCCGTGTTGCGGCGCGCGTCGTCGGCGGAGGCGGGCGCGAGCGACAGATAGTAGGAATTGGCCGCGACCAGCATCGCGGTGAAGGCCTCGCGCGACTTGCCGAGCGAGGGCCAGATCTGCGCGTCGCGATGGCCGGTCGCGCCTTCGATCACCGAATAGAGCCCGGCGATGTCGCGGGCGGGGCCGAGAACCTCTTCCTCATAGGTCTTGGAGATCGTCGCCTGCAGACTGCGCAGCTCGCCGAAGCCGTCCAGGAAACGCACGGTGACGCGCTCCAGCTCCTCGACCGACCCCGACAGCATCGGGTCGGTCGAGGCGCGCGTCGTGAGCGTCCCGAGCACGGCCTCGCGCAGCAGCAGGATCTCGGCGAACAGCTCCGGGCTCGGCTGATTGATGTAGCGATGAATGAGGTTCTGCAGCCGGCTCGTCTCGCTTTCGAGCAGGGCCAGCACCTTGTCGGATTCGCGGACCTGGCGAACGTCGTCCCAAGCCGTGCCCAGCACCGTCGCGCCGTTCCAGATCAGCGCCGCCAGCACGATCACGACAGCCGAGTTGAGCGCGGCGATCGAGAGGATGCGCCAGCGGATCGGAACCGCCCGCAGCGCGCGAACGATCCGTGCCCGCCCCAGGACCGCCAGACTGAGCGGCCGCGCGACGGATTTCCGCTGCTCGGATCGCGCCACGATCGCTACCTCGGGCCGGTCGTGCGGAGCCTGCCTGCGTCCGCTCTGCCGCGCTCTGCCGCGCTTGTATGCTGCGGCGCAGCCAGTCGCGACGCCGAGCATGAAAGGGACGAGCGGTACCGCGCGCCCGCCTCAGCGCGCATCAGCACCGGCGTGACGTCCACTCTCGAGATCGACGAAAGATGGGCGCGGTACACAGGCAACACTCTTCCCCCTGATGATGAGGTCGGCCCGGACATGAAAAGGTTCAATGCACTCCCGAACAGGTGCTATAAGGCCATTCTGACGTCAAAGCGATACGCGTCAATGGTTTGTTGATAGGCTATTGCAGCCTTGGGTTGTTGGACCCCATTTTCGGTCCGATTGCGATCTCAGCCCGGGCAGATTCATTCATCGAATTGGAGTTGGCTCCCGTTGACGGTCCTCTTGCGTTCTGTTTCGTCTGCAATCCTGCTCTGGACGGTTGTTTGCGCAAGCACGGCCCAGGCCGCGACCGAGATCATGTGGTGGCATGCGATGTCGGGTGAGCTCGGCAGGCAGGTCGACAGACTGGCCGCCGACTTCAATGCGTCGCAGTCCGACTATCGCATCGTGCCGAGCTACAAGGGCAGCTATACCGAGACCGTGACGGCGGCCATCTTCGCGTTCCGCTCGCGCAGCCAGCCGGCCATCGTGCAGGTCAACGAGATCGCGACCGCGACGATGACGGCGGCGAAGGGCGCGATCTACCCCGTCTACGAGTTGATGCGCGACGAGCAGGAGAGCTTTTCGCCGTCGGCCTATCTGCCCGCGATCGCCGGCACCTATGCCGACGCCGACGGCAACATGCTGTCGTTTCCGTTCAACGCCTCCACGCCGATCCTCTACTACAACAAGGATCAGTTTCGCGCGGCCGGGCTGGATCCGGGCGCGGCGCCGAAGACCTGGCCCGAGCTCGGCAAGGCTGCCCGGCGGCTGCGCGACAACGGCGTCGCCTGCGGCTTCACGACGTCGTGGCCGGCCTGGATCAACGTGGAGAATTTCTCGGCCTTCCACAATCTGCCGATCGCCACCCGCGCCAACGGCTTTGCCGGACTGGACGCCGTGCTGACGTTCAACAATCCGCAGGTCACGCGGCACATCGCCCAGCTCGCGGAATGGCAGAAGGGCAAGGTCTTCGACTATGGCGGCCGCGGCCAGGCAGCCGAGCCGCGTTTCCAGAAGGGCGAGTGCGGCATCTTCATCGGCTCCTCGGCGACGCGCGCCGATATCAAGGCGAATTCGAAGTTCGAGGTCGGCTACGGCATGATGCCGTACTGGCCTGACGTTGCGGGCGCGCCACAGAATTCGATCATCGGCGGCGCGACGCTGTGGGTGCTGCGTGACCGTCCCGCGGCCGAGTACAAGGGCGTTGCCAAGTTCTTCGCCTATCTGTCGCGGCCCGATGTTCAGGCCGCCTGGCACCAGAATACGGGCTATCTGCCGATTACGCAGGCGGCATTCGATCTGACGCGCGCGCAGGGCTTCTACGACCGCAATCCGGGAGCAGCGATCTCGATCGAGCAGGTGACGCTCAATCCTCCCACGGAGAATTCGCGCGGCCTGCGGCTGGGCTCGTTCGTGCTGATCCGTGATGCCATCGAGGACGAGATGGAGCAGGCCTTCAGCGGCCGCAAGCCGGCGCAGGCGGCGATCGATGCGGCCGTCGACCGCGGCAACCGTCTGCTGCGCCAGTTCGAGCGCGCGAGCCCGGATCGCTGAAAATGGCTTTGCCACCGGTCGCCGATAGCGCGCAGCTCCGGCGCCTCCGTGCCGACGCGACGCGCTGGCTGCCGGCTGCACGCGATATTGCGCGCGACCATGGCTACGACGACGCGCGGCTGGCGCCGTTCGCGGCGGGCACCAATCTGGTTCTCGCGCTGAACGACGGACTGATCCTGAAAGTCTTCCCGCCGTTTCATCGCGGCAAGTTTCAGTCCGAGCGGGCGGCCTTGCGCGTGCTCGCCGGTGGCGTCGGCGACGTCCGTACCCCCGACCTGCGCCACGAGGGGGAGCGCGACGGCTGGTGCTATCTGATCATGACCAGGCTCGGCGGCATGCCTGCTTCGGATGTCTGGCGGCAACTACAGGAGCAGGACAAGCAGCTCTTGCTCAGGCAGGTCGGTCGTCTGATCGCCGCCGTGCAGCGGGTCCCGCCTGGCGAGCTGCTCGCGCTCGGTCCGCGCTGGTCGGATTTTTTGAGGATGCAGATGGCCGGATGTCATGCACGCCATCAGAGGCTCGGCTTGCCGCCGACGCTGCTCGCCGGGCTGGACGATCTCCTGCGCGAGGCCGCAGCACTGCTGCCGAAGGATCCGCCGCCGGTCATCCTGACCGGTGAATACATTCCGGAGAATTTCCTCGTCACGCGCAGCGGTGATGGCTGGCAGCTGAGCGGGCTGTTCGACTTCGGAGACGTCATGACCGGTCTTGGCGAACATGATCTGCTCGGGCCGAGCGCCTTCATGGCAGCGGGTCAGCCCGGGCGCGTGCGTGCCTTGTTCGATGGTTACGGATTTGCCCTGGAGGACATCAACTGGCAGTTGAAGCGACGGCTGCTCGCCTTGATGCTACTGCACCAGGCGAGCGATCCCGTTCGCCACATCTGCATTCCGGATTGGCCGGCCAAGGTCCGCGACTTCGACGAGCTGCAGGCGCTGATCTGGCCGGAGTGATCCCCAACCGGGGCGGCGGTCCAACAGGCGTTGCGTAAATCTGTCGCAGGCTATTTGAGGTGGTTATAGATGCAGCAAATATGCAGCTTTGTATGCAATAGGGGGCATCGAGCTGTGCCACTCGGTGAAGGCGCGTCGATATTTCAATAGCTTAGCTTTCGGCCGGGCTTGGCACGAAGCTTGCGATCACTGTTCCCGACAGTCGTTATTCTCGGGAGCATTTGATGAAGCGTCGCGATTTTCTGAAATCCGTGTCCGGTCTGGCTGCGGGGGCCGCGCTGCCAATGGCGCCGGCCATCATGTCTTCCGCCAAGGCCGATGCGCGGTCCGAGACGCTGCTGATCGTGTCCGAAGGCGGTCCCAACAACCTCGACATCCACGGCGTCGGCACCAACGTGCCGGGCTACGAGGTGTCCTGGAACTGCTATGATCGCCTGATCAGCCACGAGATGAAGAGCGGCCCCGGCGGGGTGCCGTACTATGACCGCGACAAGTTCAAGCCCGAGCTCGCCGAGGACATGACCATCGGCGACATGTCGGCGACCTTCAAGCTGCGCAAGAACGCCAAATTCCACGACGGCACGCCGGTCACGGCCAAGGACGTGAAGTGGTCGCTCGACCGCGCCGTCAGCGTCGGCGGCTTCCCGACCTTCCAGATGAGCGCCGGCTCGCTGACCAAGACCGAGCAGTTCGTCATCGTCGATGACCACACCGTGCGCGTCGACTTCCTGAAGAAGGACCGGCTGACGATCCCCGATCTCGCCGTCATCGTACCCTGCGTGGTCAACTCGGAGCTCGTGAAGAAGAACGCGACCGACAAAGACCCGTGGGGGCTCGAATATACCAAGCAGCAGACAGCAGGCTCCGGCGCCTACAAGGTGACGAAGTGGACCGCCGGTACCGAAGTGATCATGGAACGCAACGATGACTGGGTGTGCGGTCCGCTGCCGAAGATCAAGCGCGTGATCTGGCGCATGGTGCCGCAGGCCGGCAACCGCCGCGCGCTGCTCGAGCGTGGTGACGCCGACATCTCCTATGAGCTGCCGAACAAGGACTTCCAGGAGATGAAGTCGAACGGCAAGCACACCGTGATCTCGCTGCCGATCTCCAACGGCATCCAGTATATCGGCATGAACGTGACCAAGCCGCCGTTCGACAATCCCAAGGTTCGGCAGGCGCTCGCCTATGCGATGCCCTATCAGAAGATCATCGACGCCGTGATGTTCGGCCTTGCCAATCCGATGTTCGGTGCGCCGTCCGACAAGGCGACCGAGGTGGCGTGGCCGCAGCCGACGAAGTATCTCACCGACATGGAGAAGGCCAAGGCGCTGCTGGCCGAAGCCGGCTACCCCAACGGCTTCGAGACCACGATCTCGTTCGACCTCAATTTCGCGCAGGTCAACGAGCCGCTATGCGTGCTCGTGCAGGAGAGCCTCGCCCAGCTCGGCATCAAGACCACCATCAACAAGGTGCCCGGCGCCAACTGGCGCACCGAGCTGAACAAGAAGGAGATGCCGCTCTTCACCAACATCTTCTCGGGTTGGCTCGATTACCCCGAGTACTTTTTCTACTGGTGCTATCACGGCAACAATTCCGTGTTCAACACGATGAGCTACAAGTCGCCCGAGATGGACAAGCTCATCAACGGCGCGCGCGACGCCGCCGCGACCGGGGACAAGGCCACGTACGATGCCGACGTGAAGGGCTTCGTCGATCTCGCCTTCGCCGAGGTGCCGCGCATTCCGCTCTATCAGCCGTTCGTCAACGTCGCGATGCAGAAGAACATCTCCGGCTATCAGTACTGGTTCCACCGCAGGCTCGACTATCGGGCTCTGGTGAAGGGGTGAGGACGTGGGTGACCTCGGTGGTGTGAGCCCAGCTCTCTCATTCCCTCCCCCCTTGTGGGGGAGGGGCAGGGAGGGGGGTAGCCGCACCCACCGCCGCCGCGGCTCATTCCCCACCCCAACCCTCCCCCACAAGGGGGGAGGGAGCCGACTGCGCCGTGCTGCGAGATCTGGGCTCATTCGGGCGAGGCTCGCCCCATGCTGAGCCTCATCGCCAAGCGCCTCGCCTTTGCAATCCCCTCGCTGATCGGCGTGGTGATCGTCACCTTCCTGCTCACCCGCGCCTTGCCCGGTGATCCCGCCGCATACTTTGCCGGCCCCGCCGCCACCAAGGAGGCTGTCGAGCAGATCCGCAAGAAGCTCGGCTTCGACAAGCCGCTGGTCGAGCAGTTCTTCCGCTACACCGTCGATCTCGCCCATGGCGATCTCGGTAGTTCGCTGACCACAGGCCAGCCGGTCGCCAGCGAGATCCGCAACCGCCTGCCGGCCTCGGCCGAGCTGACCTTGCTCGGCCTGTTGGTTTCGGTCGCGATCGCGCTGCCGCTCGGCGTGCTCGCGGCGACCCGGCCGGGGTCGTGGATCGACCATACCTGCCGCGTCGTCACGACAGCGGGCGTTTCGCTGCCGGTGTTCTTCACCGGGCTGGTGCTGGTGTACTTGTTCTATTTCCGGCTCGGCTGGTCACCGGCGCCGCTCGGCCGGCTCGACGTGTTTTATAGCGCGCCGGACCCCGTGACCGGCTTCTACCTCATCGATACGCTGATCGCGCGTGACGGTGAGGCGTTTCGCTCGGCGCTGAGTCAGCTGATCCTGCCCGCCGCCACGCTGGCGATCTTCTCGCTGGCGCCGATCGCGCGCATGACGCGGGCCTCGATGCTGTCGGTGCTGTCGTCGGAATTCGTGCGCACGGCGCGCGCCTCGGGCCTGTCGCCCGCGACGGTCACCGTGACCTATGCGTTCCGCAACGCCATGCTTCCGGTCATCACGACGCTGTCGATGGTGTTCTCCTTCCTGCTCGGCGCCAATGTGCTGGTGGAGAAGGTGTTTGCCTGGCCCGGCATCGGCTCCTACGCGGTCGAGGCGCTGATTGCCTCCGACTTCGCGCCGGTGCAGGGCTTCGTGCTGACGATGGCTGTGATGTACGTCGTCCTGAACCTCGTCATCGACATTCTCTATGGCGTCATCGATCCCCGTGTGAGGCTGGAAGGATGAGCACCGTCGCGCCGACCATTGAGCCTGCCACCGTTCCCTCGCGAATGTCGGGACTGTCAGCCCTGATCGGGCACACGCGCTATGTGCTGGCCGAGAACAAGGTCACGGGCTTCGCCTTCGGCCTCCTGGTCGTGATCCTGTTCGCCGCGGTCTTCGGTCCGTGGATCGTGCCGTATGATCCGCTCGCCAGCGACACGGCGTCGGCGCTGAAGCCGCCGTCGGCGGCGCACTGGTTCGGCACCGATCAGCTCGGCCGCGACATCTTCAGCCGCGTCGTGGTCGCGACCCGGCTCGACACCTTCATCGCGGTCGCCTCGGTGGCGCTGGTGTTCTTCATGGGCGGACTTGCCGGCGTCGCCGCCGGCTTCTTCGGCGGCTGGACCGACCGCATCGTCGGCCGCATCGCCGACACCATCATGGCGTTCCCGCTGTTCGTGCTGGCGATGGGCATCGTCGCCGCGCTCGGCAACACCGTGCAGAACATCATCATCGCCACGGCCATCGTGAACTTCCCGCTTTACGCGCGGGTCGCGCGCGCCGAGGCCAATGTCCGCCGCAACGCCGGCTTCGTTCAGGCGGCGCGGCTGTCGGGCAACAGCGAGCTGCGCATTCTGCTCGGCCACATCCTGCCCAACATCATGCCGATCATGATCGTGCAGATGTCGCTGACGATGGGCTACGCGATCCTCAATGCCGCAGGCCTGTCGTTCATCGGCCTCGGCGTGCGGCCGCCGACGGCGGAATGGGGCATCATGGTCGCCGAGGGGGCCTCCTTCATGGTGTCGGGCGAATGGTGGATCGCGCTGTTTCCGGGCCTTGCGCTGATGATCGCGGTATTCTGCTTCAACCTGCTCGGCGATGGCCTGCGCGACATCGTCGACCCGCAGCGCAGGACGTAGTTGATGGGTGCGCCACAGCAACACTCCGTCGTTGCCGGGCTTGACCCGGCAATCCATCCCTTGGAACAGGCCTTCCCTGGCTTGATGGACGCGCGGGTCAAGCCCGCGCATGACGGTCGTAACAAGCGGAGCCATGGATGACCGCCCAGCCGCTGCTCGACGTCCGCGATCTCACGGTCGAATTCTCCACCCGCCGCGGTATCGTCAAGGCGGTGCAGCATGTCGATATCTCCGTCGCCAAGGGCGAGACGCTCGCGATCGTCGGCGAGTCCGGCTCGGGCAAGTCCGTGACGTCCTACGCGGTGATGCGCATCCTCGACCGTGCCGGACGGATCGCCGAGGGCTCGGTGATGTTCTCGGGGATCGACGTCAAGGCGGCCGAGGAAAGCGCGATGCGCGATCTGCGCGGCCGCGAGATCTCGATGATCTTCCAGAACCCCCGCGCGGCCCTCAATCCGATCCGGAAAGTGGGCCAGCAGATCGAGGACGTGCTGAAGCAGCACGCCCAGGCCGCCGCGACTGATCGCGCCGAAAAGGCGATCGCAGCGCTCGAGCAGGTCAAGATCGCCCGCCCGCGCGAGCGCTACCACGCCTATCCGTTCGAATTGTCCGGCGGCATGTGCCAGCGCGTCGTCATCGCGCTGGCGCTGGCCTGCAATCCGCAGCTGCTGATCGCGGACGAGCCGACCACCGGCCTCGACGTCACCACGCAGAAGGCGGTGATGGATCTCGTGGTCGAGCTGACCAGGAGCCGCGGCATGTCGACGATCCTGATCACGCATGATCTGGGTCTCGCCGCTGCCTATTGCGATCGCGTCGTGGTGATGGAGAAGGGCCGGGTGGTCGAGACCGCCAGGGCCGCCGACATCTTCGCCAACCCGCAGCATCCCTACACGCGCAAGCTGATGCGGGCGACGCCGCGCCTCGGCGTGTCCTTGCGCGAATTGCTGCCGGAGGAGGAGGCTACGTCTTCTCCGCAATCTCACTCCGTCATCGCCGGGCTTGACCCGGCGATCCATCCTTCCGCGCAAGACTCGTCGAAGGTGATGGCCCCCCGGGTCAAGCCCGGGGGTGACGAGAAGGCAAGTCCGCTCCTTCTGGTGGACAAACTGGTCAAGGAATATCCGCGCCAGGGCGCCTCGGCGACGTTGTCGAAACTGTTCGGACGGAGGCCGGCGGTCGAGCCGGAGATGTTCCGCGCCGTCGACGGCATCAGCTTCACGGTCGGTCATGGCGAGAGCGTCGGCCTGGTCGGCGAATCCGGCTGTGGCAAGTCGACGACGTCGATGATGGTGATGCGGCTGCTCGACCAGAGCTCGGGCCGCATCAGCTTCGATGGCGAGGAGATCGGCAACATCCTGCCGCAGGCCTTTGCCCGGCTGCCGCTGCGCAGCCGCATCCAGATGGTGTTCCAGGATCCGACCGACAGCCTCAATCCGCGCTTCACCGCGGCGCGCGCCATCGCTGATCCGATCCTGCAATTGGGTGACATCAAGGGACGCAATGCGGTCCGCACGCGCTGCGAAGAGTTGGCCACCATGGTCGGCCTGCCGCTCGATCTGCTCGACCGCTTTCCGCACCAATTGTCGGGCGGCCAGAAGGCGCGCGTTGGCATCGCCCGCGCGATTGCGCTGCACCCGAAGCTCGTCATCCTCGACGAGCCCACGGCGGCGCTCGACGTCTCCGTGCAGGCGGTCGTGCTCAATCTGCTGCAGGATCTCAAGCAGAAGTTAGGTATGAGCTATCTGTTCGTCTCCCATGATTTGAATGTGGTGCGGCTGTTGTGCGATCGTGTGATCGTGATGCGGTCGGGCCGAATCGTCGAGGAGGGCACCTCCGAACGTGTGCTAGGTCATCCGCAGGATGACTATACGCGCGAGTTGCTGACGGCGATTCCGCACCCGCCATTGCCGGCGCATTGAGCGCGAAAGCTTGAAGGGAAGAGCTGATGGCGGAGCCATTGGACGATTACATCGACGCGGTCGGGCGTGCATTGGCTCTGCCGATCGAGGACGCGTGGCGCCCGGCCATCCGCGCCAATCTCGAGGTCTCGCTGAGGATGGCGAAGCTGGTCGACGAATTCTCCCTGCCTGACGAAGCCGAGCCTGCCAGTGTCTTCACCGCTTAGTTCTCCCGAGATGACCGCGAGCGCCATCGCCGCCGCGGTCGCCACCCGCAAGCTCTCCGCCGTGGAGGCCACCGAGGCTGCGCTGGCGCGGATTGCGGCGCGCGATGGTGTGCTGAATTCCTTTACGGACATCACCGCCGAGCGGGCGCGAGCGAGGGCGCGCGCCGTGGATGCGGCCATCGCTGCGGGCAAGCCCGTCGGCCCGCTCGCCGGCGTGCCGTTTGCGGTGAAGAACCTGTTCGACGTCACGGGGCTGCCGACCCGGGCCGGCTCCAGGATCAACCGCGATCGCCCGGCGGCGACGCGGGACTCGACGCTGATCGCGCGGATGGAAGCCGCCGGGGCGGTGTTGGTCGGGGCGCTCAACATGGGCGAATACGCCTACGACTTCACCGGCGAGAACGTGCATGACGGCCCGTCGCGCAATCCGCATGATCCGACGCGGATGAGCGGCGGTTCGTCGGGCGGCTCGGGCAGCGCCGTCGGCGGCGGCCTGGTGCCGATCGCGCTGGGCTCCGACACCAACGGCTCGATCCGCGTGCCGTCCTCGTTCTGCGGCATCTTCGGCCTGAAGCCGACCTATGGTCGGTTGTCGCGCGCGCGCTCGTTTCCGTTCGTCATGAGTCTGGATCATCTCGGTCCGTTCGCGCGCTCAGTCGAGGATCTCGCGCTCGCCTATGACGCCATGCAGGGGCCCGATCCGGACGACGCCGCGTGCACCACGCGGGCACCGGAGCCGGTCTCCGGCCAGCTCTCGCAAGGCATCGGCGATCTGCGCATCGCCCTTGCCGGAGGGCACTTCCAGAAGAATCTGTTTCCCGAAGCCGCCGAAGCGGTCGCTCGTGTCGCGGCCGCGCTGAAGGTCACCGAGGTGATCGAGGTGCCCGAAGCGGTGCGCGCCCGCGCCGCAGCTTACGTCATCAGCACCACCGAGGGCGCCTCGCTGCATCTCGACCGGCTGCGCACGCGCCCGGGTGATTTCGATCCGGCGGTGCGCGACCGCCTGATTGCGGGTGCGATGATTCCGGCGCCGATGGTCGACCGCGCGCAGAAGTTTCGCCGCTGGTACCGCGCCCAGGTGCTGGAGCTGTTCAAGACCGTCGACGTGCTGATCGCGCCTGCAACGCCCTGCGTCGCGCCCAAGCTCGGGCAGGCGACCTTCGTGCTCGACGGCGTCGAGCTGCCGGTGCGCGCCAATATTGGCATTCATACCCAGCCGATCTCGTTCATAGGGCTTCCCGTCGTCGCCGTTCCGATTCCGCTCGAGCCGATGCCCATCGGCGTGCAGATCATCGCGGCGCCGTGGTGCGAACATGTCGCATTGCGTGTGGCCCACGCCTTGCAACAGCTTGGCGTCGCCGCTGCGCCGGCCCCGCGAGGAGTTCTGGAGAATGGAAGTCGATCTGCCTGACGTCGTCGCGGAAGTCACCGCGCAGTTCCAGCGTTATGAACAGGCGCTGATCAGCAACGACGTCGCCGTGCTCGACGAGCTTTTCAAGCAGGACTCCCGCACGCTGCGCTACGGCATCGGCGAGAACCTCTACGGCTACGGCGAGATCGCGGCATTTCGCGCCGCGCGCTCGCCGGCCGGGCTGATGCGGCGGACCGCGCGCACCGTGATCACCGCTTACGGCCGTGACGCCGCGGTCGCCTCGACGCTGTTCTATCGCGACACCGCGCCCGGCAAGGTCGGACGCCAGATGCAGACCTGGATCCGGTTTCCGGAAGGCTGGAGAATCGTCGCTGCCCATGTCAGCATCATCGATGAAGCAAAAGGCGGCTGAGGATGAGCCTGGACGATCTTCCGCCGCGAACGCGGCAGCGGCCCGCCCGCGACTCCGAGATCAAGCGCATCGACCGCGCGCCGCCTGCGGTTGCGAAGATCACCCGCGCCGAGGAGTTGCGCCTGCAACTCGCCGATGAGATCGTGCGCGGCGCGCTGGCGCCGGGGGCGCCGCTGGACGAGACCGAGATCGCCAAGCGCTTCAACGTCTCGCGCACGCCGGTGCGCGAAGCGCTGCGTCAATTGGCGACTTCCGGGCTGATCGAGGCGCGTGCACATCGCGGCGCTGTGGTGGCGCGACCGTCGGCCGACCGCCTCACCGGCATGTTCGAGGCGATGGCCGAGCTCGAGGGCCTGTGCGCCGGTCTCGCGGCGCAGCGCATGACGCCGGTCGAGCGGCAGCGGCTGGAAGCCATCCACGAGGAGCTGCGCAATCTCAGCCACGCCGGCAATCCCGAGCGCTTCCACGAGGTCAACGAGCGCTTCCACAACGCGATCTATGCCGGCGCGCACAATGCCTACATCGCCGAGATCACCTTGGCGACGCGGGTGCGTGTGCAGCCGTTCCGCCGCGCACAGTTCCGCAATCTCGGCCGCCTCGCCAAGTCGCATGCCGAGCACGACCGCGTCGTCGTCGCCATCCTGCGCGGCGACAAGGCCGGCGCGGCGAGCGCCATGAAGGCGCACATCGAGCTGGTGCGCGGCGAATACGAGATCTACGCGGTGTCGGTGTAGCTCTTCGTTCGAGCGGTAGGGTGGGCAAAGCAGCCGCCGTCAGGCGGCAGCGTGCCCACCGTCGGGCCACGGACTCCGCGGCGAAACGGTGGGCACGGCGCCACCGCGATCTCGCTCGTTGGGACAGTACGGGCGCGCCTTTGCCTACCCTACGGCAGCGCACGCAATCATGACGCGCGAAATAGATCAGCCCTTCTGCGCCATATACGCTCGCCAGCCGCCGAACTCCGAGATGTCGCGGGCGCCATCGAGCGCGGCCGGCTCGACGAGGAAGCCCTTGGCGGTGCGGCCGTCCGCCAAGCGGATGGTGCCGACCGACAGCGGCGGCGGAATCAGGTTGACGAACTTGCCGAAGCTCGCCGCCGACAGCGCCCAGAGCTCGACCGCCATCGAAGTACCCTGGCCGTCGTCGATCCGCAGCATGCCGGGCTTGGGCGGCGTGGTCGACAGCGCGTAGAGCTTGTAGTCAGGCGCGGTGGTCGTTGCTTCCAGCAGGCGGCCGCCGAGAGCGGTCAGCTCGTGATTGAGCGCCATGCCAGAGAGATGCGCGCCGACGACGACGACGGCGATCTCGTCGCCATGCAGTGCCGGAGACACGGGCGCGAGCGGCGGAAGCGGGACCGGCTTGGCGCCGACCGGCAGCGCCGTGTCGGCATGGAAGGCGCGCCCGAGACTGGCGAGCGCCGCATCGCGGCCGGCTGGCGCAAGCAGGGTGATGCCGAACGGGACGCCGTCGCTGCGCATCGCAGCCGGCACGGCAAGCCCGCAGAGATCGAGCAGGTTGACGAAGTTGGTGTAGGTGCCGAGCCGGCTGTTCAGCTCGATCGGGTTGGCGAGCACGTCCGCGGTGGTGTAGGCGGTCGGCGCCGTCGGCAGCACCAGCGCGTCGACATCGGCGAAGGTGTGCTCGGCCACCTTGCGCAGCGCCTGCAGGCGGTACAGCGCAGCAAAGGTATCAGCGGCGCTGCCGCGCGCGCCGCCGATGGTGATCTCGCGCGTGACCGGATGGATGGCATCGGGATCGGAGGCGAGGAGATCGCGGATCACGAGATAGCGCTCGGCGACCCAGGGGCCTTCATAGAGCAGCCGCGCGGTCTCGTAAAACGGCTCGAGGTCGAACTCGACCAGCTCTGCGCCGAGCTTGACGAAGCGCGCGGCCGCAGCGCCATAGGCGGCGTCCGCTGCCTTGTCGCCGAAGAAGATCAATTGCCCGGGGCGGGGAATGCCGAGCTTCACGCCCTCGGGAAATGCCGTCACGGCCGCAAGCGGCCGGTCGCGCGAGAACGGATCGAGGGGATCGGGCGCCGCCAGCACCGAGAGCGCCGCGACGGCGTCGTCGACCGTGAGCGAGAACACCGAAATGCAGTCGAGCGTGCGGCAGGCCGGCACCAGCCCCGACGTCGAGATCATGCCGAGGCTCGGCTTCAGGCCGACGATGTTGTTGAGCATCGCGGGCACGCGGCCGGAGCCGGCAGTATCCGTCCCGAGCGCGAGCGGCACGAGACCGGCGGAGACGGCGACCGCCGAGCCCGAGCTCGATCCGCCCGGAACGAGATCGGCGCGCACCGGATTTTTCGGAATGCCATAGGGCGAGCGCACGCCGACGAGGCCGGTGGCGAACTGGTCGAGATTGGTCTTGCCCATGATGATCGCGCCGGCGGCGCGCAGCCGCGCCACCGCGGTGGAATCACGAGATGGCGTGTACGCGAAGGCCGGGCAGGCAGCGGTGGTCGGGAGGCCCGCCACGTCGATATTGTCCTTCACCGCGACGGGCACGCCGTAGAGCGGCAACGATCTGTCCCTGTCGGCGAGGGTTTCGGCCTCCGCGAGCGCGTCCTTCTCGCCGCGCAGGCTGATGAAGATGGCAGGGTCGTTGTGCGCGCGAATCCGGGCGTAGCAGCGCGCGATCGTGTCGCTTGGCGTTGTCAGGCCGGCGCGATGGGCGGCGACGATCTCGGCAATGGTCTCGGTCACGCGGCGCTCCGCGTCTCGTCCGAGCCCAAACTCTGGCCTGCCATTTCCTTGCGCTCCGCTTCGCCAATCCGGCTGCGAACGTAGCAAGCCATGTGCCATTGTGTACACGGCGGGGATGCGGGCCTGATACGGAAAAATATTGAAAGTCAGTAGGTTGGTGCGCCGTCCGGCAGGTCGTCGGGCGTTCGGATGTGGCTGCCGAAGGCGATTTGCCTATTTGGTGAGCAGACTGGGCGCCGCCGCCGCCGCCTAGTACCCGCGCCGCTCGGCCTCCCCGCCCGTGATGCGCGCAAGTCGTGCCTCGGTGGCCGAGCCGGCGCCGCGGGCCGTCCGGAACGATGCGGACGGCGGGCGACCCACGGTAGCTCCCGACGACGGCGCGTCGTCAGCCCCGCTGGGGAAGAACAGCAGCGCAACGCTCAGGCCGAGATTGACCAGGGCGCCAACCCACGTGCCGTGGTGCGATGATGTCGCCGCGTATTCGGGAAACCGGCCGGCGATCACGTAGTCCAGCACCATGACGGCGATCCAGGCCGGGATCACACAGACCGGGTCCCAGCCGATGTCGCGAAAGCGCATCGCCTGCAGCATCAGGTTCGCCACCAGGCACAGGCCGATCAGCACCACGATCGGCAAGCTCACCGTCAGCTCCGACTTCTGAGGGGCGAGGGCGGCAAGACCGACGGCCACGACCACGATCAGGACCACCGAAACCAGCGCAAGACCGAGCGAGGCGAGAAAATATTGCAGACGGCCGAGACGCGCATTGAAACCGAAAATGAACCCCAACATCCGCCTCTCCCCGCAGGCCGCGCCGCAATCGGGAGCGCAGCCGACACGGCATATCAGGGCGAAATTGCCGCGCGCCTTCGCCGATAGCTAGAATTTGAAGGATCGAGTGCGACGGCGCTTTCGCGCTGCGGGATCTCATGCGGCCGAAAATATATCGTTGCTAAAGCAACTAATATGTGGAACGATCGACCCGATCAGCAATGGAGGCGCGGGATGATCCGCGTCTCGAAGAAGGGACGGGAACGTCATGCGCAGCCTGCTCGCCGCAGGCGCGGCCGCTTGCGCGCGCGCCAACAGATTGCCGCAGCGAACGGGTCAGCCGTTCGGCGGCTCCTGCCTGAGTGGCTCAGCTCGCGCCCGTGACGGCGTCGAGATTGTCGTGGATTCGGCGCAGCAGCGTGATCAGGACTTCCCGCTCATCCTTGTCGAGACAGGCAAGCAGACGCCGCTCGCGTTCCAGCGCGGCGATGATGACCTTGTCGTGCGTCGCGCGGCCCTTGGCCGTCAGCGAGATCGAATGGCTGCGGCCGTCCTCCGGATCGTTGCGGATCGCGATCAGGCCGCGGCCCTTCATCAGCGCCAGCGTACGGCTGACCGGCCCCTTGTCGAAGCCGATCACGCTGCAGATGCGCGAGGCCGGGATGCCCGGCTCGATCGCCAGCAGCGACATGATACGCCATTCGGTGACGTTGACGCCGAAATTGCGCTGATAGAACGCGGTGGCGCTGTTCGACAGCTTGTTGGCGATGAAGGTGATGAAGGCCGGCACATAGCGGTCGAGATCGAGCGTGAGGCCTTGCCCCTCAGCTTCGCGCGGCTGCGCCTTGCGCGGCGTCCCGGATTTCTCGCTCATGATCCCCAACGTCCATGCATCGCCACTCATACGGATACGAAAAGCCGCATGACAAGGCCAAACTTCGGGAGCTCCGCATGAACCCAACAGGTCTTTCCCCTGCTGCCGGCGTGGCGCCGGCCATCCCGCACCTCGCCATCGACCCTTTCTCGTATGAATTCTTCGACGATCCCTATCCCGCGCATCAGGAGATGCGCGAGGCCGGCCCCGTCGTCTATCTGGACGCGTGGAACGTCTACGGCGTCGCCCGCTACGCCGAGGTCTATGCCGTTCTCAACGATCCCCAGACGTTCTGCTCCAGCCGCGGCGTGGGCTTGAGCGACTTCGCCAAGGAGAAGCCGTGGCGGCCGCCGAGCCTGATCCTCGAGGCTGATCCGCCGGCGCATACGCGCACGCGCGCGGTGCTGAGCAAGGTTCTGTCGCCGGCCGTCATGAAGCGGCTACGCGACGGCTTCATGGCGGCGGCCGAGGCCAAGATCGACGAGCTCGTAGGCCGGGGCTCGTTCGACGCCATCCCCGATCTCGCCGAGGCCTATCCGCTGTCGGTGTTTCCCGATGCGCTCGGGCTGAAGCCGGAGGGGCGCGAGCATCTCATTCCCTATGCGAGCCTGGTGTTCAACGCGTTCGGTCCGCCGAATGAGCTGCGCCAGCAGGCGATCGAGCGCTCGGCGCCGCACCAGGCCTATGTCACGGAGCAGTGCCAGCGCGACAATCTCGCGCCCGGCGGCTTCGGTTCCTGCATCCACGCCTTCACCGACAGCGGCGAGATCACGCCGGCCGAAGCGCCATTGCTGGTGCGCTCGCTGCTGTCGGCCGGGCTCGACACCACCGTCTACGGCATCGGTGCTGCCGTCTATTGCCTCGCGCGCTTCCCCGACCAATGGGCGCGACTGCGCGCCGATCCCTCGCGCGCCCGCAACGCCTTTGAGGAAGCCGTCCGCTTCGAGAGCCCGGTGCAGACCTTCTTCCGCACCACCACGCGTGACGTCGAACTCGGCGGCGTCACGATTCCCGAAGGCGAGAAGGTGCTGATGTTCTTAGGTAGCGCCAATCGCGACCCGCGCCGCTGGGAGCAGCCCGACGCCTACGACGTCACCCGAAAAGTCTCAGGCCATGTCGGCTTCGGCTCGGGCATCCACATGTGCGTCGGCCAGCTCGTCGCGCGACTCGAAGGCGAGGCGGTGCTGACGGCGCTCGCACGCAAGGTCGGGAGCATCACGATGAGCGGCGAGCCGAAGCGCCGCTACAACAACACGCTGCGCGGGCTGGAGAGCCTGCCGGTCACCTTTACTCCAGCCTGAGCTGTCCCATGACCACGATCACTTTCATTCATCCCGACAACCGCAGCGAAAGCGTGGAGGTCGAGGACGGCGCCAGCGTCATGCTGGCGGCGCTGACCCACCGCATCGACGGCATCGTCGCCGAATGCGGCGGCAACGCTGTCTGCGCCACTTGCCACGTCTATGTCGACGACGCCTGGACCGGCAAGCTCGATCCCGTGTCCGACGATGAGGATGCGCTGCTGGACGGCACCGCCGCCGAGCGAAGGCCGAACAGCCGGCTGTCCTGCCAGATCAAGGTGCAGCCGGCGCTGGCCGGACTGGTGGTGCGCATTCCGGATCGGCAGAGCTGATTTCGCAACTGGAGACGATCTCCAGTCGCAACGACAACAATCAAACAAGCAACACACGGGGAAGGACATCATGAAGCAGCTGAATTCGTGCGCGCTGGCGCTGGTCGCAATATTCTGCCTTGCAGGCGCGGCGCGGGCCGGCGAGATCTCGGACAATGTCGTACGCGTCGGCGTGCTCAACGATATTTCCGGCATCTTCCAGGACACCAACGGCATGGGCTCGGTCGAGGCCGCGCGCATGGCGGCGGAGGATTTCAACGGTGGCGGTAAAGGCATCAAGGTCGAGATCGTCTATGCCGATCACCAGAACAAGGCCGATGTCGGCTCGGCGATCACGCGCAAATGGCTCGATGTCGACAAGGTCGATGCCGTCGTCGACGTGCCCAACTCGGCCGTGGGCCTCACCGTCAACGAGCTGCTGCGCAACAGCCGCATGACGTTCCTGGCCTCGTCCACCGCGAGCTCCGATCTGACCGGCAAGGCGTGCTCGCCCAACACCATTCAGTGGGTCAACGACGCCTGGGCGACCGGCAACACCACGGCAGCCGCGATGATGGGCCACGGCGGCAAGGACTGGTACTTCATCACTGTCAACTACGCGCTCGGCCAGGGCATCGAGGCGGAGGCCACCAACTACATCGAGAAGCACGGCGGCAAGGTGCTCGGCTCGGCCAAGCATCCCCTCGGCACGACGGACTTCGCCTCGTTCCTGCTGCAGGCGCAGGGCTCGAAGGCCAAGGTGATCGGGCTGGCGAATGCGGGCGGCGACACCATCAATGCGGTCAAGCAGGCATCCGAGTTCGGCATCCAGCAGGGCGGCCAGTCGCTGGTCGCGTTCCTGCTGTTCATCAATGACATCCATGGCATGGGCTTGAAGGCGGCGCAGGGCCTGCAACTGCTCGAAGCCTTCTACTGGGACATGGACGACGATACCCGCGCCTTCGCCAGGCGCTTCGCGGCGCGCCCCGGCATGAACGGCAAGATGCCGAGCGGCAACCAGGCCGGCGTCTACGCCTCGACGCTTGCCTATCTCAATGCGGTTGCGGCCACCGGCAGTGACGATGCCAAGGACGTCGTGCCGCAGATGAAGACGGTGAAGGGCAAGGACAAGCTGTTCGGCGATGTGACGATCCGGGCCGACGGCCGCGTGATCCACCCGATGTATCTGTTCGAGGTCAAGAAGCCGGAGGAGTCGAAATATCCTTACGACTACTATCGTCTGGTCTCGACGATTCCGGCCGAGCAGGCGTTCCGGCCGATTGCGGACGGTGGTTGCGCGCTGGTGAAGTGACGCTCGTTGCGAGTGATACCGAGAGTATCGCAGCCGGCCGTGTCAGGCTGACGCGGCCGGTTCTGCTGTGCTGCGGTATCCTTAACAGGCACTATAGTTCTTGCCTTTGTCCATTTCCGGGAATTATGGTGCATGGATCGATGACCCGCAGGATGAGCACCGCGCGACGGATGCTGCGGCGAAACGCCGCCGCTGGTCGTGCTACTGCGTGCCGGCGACGAAACAACGATAAGAACGATTTGCTTGAGGGGAGGGAAGACCATGAAGAGGTTCTGGCTGGCGGGTGCCGCGGCACTGCTGTTTTCGAGCACGGCCTTTGCCGGCGACACCATCAAGATCGGCTTCGTCTCGACGTTCAGCGGTCCGACCGCCGTGATCGGCAACGACATGCGAAATTCGTTCGAGCTCGCGCTCGACCATCTCGGCCGCAAGATCGACGGCAAACCGGTCGAGGTGATCTACGAGGACGACCAGCAGAAGCCTGACGTCGGCAAGCAGAAGACCGAGAAGCTGGTGCAGTCCGACAAGGTCGATTTCATCGTCGGCTACATCTGGTCGAACGTGCTGCTGGCGTCGCTGAAGACCGCGGTGGATTCCCAGACCTTTCTGATCTCGGCCAATGCCGGCCCGTCGCAGCTCGCCGGTGAATTGTGCTCGCCTTACGTGTTCTCGACCTCCTGGCAGAACGACCAGACGCCCGCCGCGATGGGCCTCTACATGAACCAGAAGGGCGTCAAGTCGGTGTTTCTGATCGGCCCGAACTATGCGGCCGGCAAGGACATGCTGGCGGGCGTGAAGAGCACCTTCAAGGGCCAGGTCGTCGGTGAGGAATACACGGTGTGGCCGAGCCAGCTCGACTTTTCCGCGGAGCTCTCCAAGGCGCGCGCCTCGGGCGCCGAATCCATCTTCGTGTTCTATCCCGGCGCTGCCGGCGTGCAATTCCTCAATCAATATTCGCAGGCCGGCCTCAAGGAGAAGATGCCGCTCTACACCGCCTTCACCGTCGACGAATTGTCGCTGCCGCTGCAGAAGGACAATGCGATCGGCGTGCCCGGCGCCCAGGAATGGGTCAACGACCTGCCGAACGAGCAGAACAAGAAATTCGTCGCCGACTACCGCAAGAAATACACCGGCCTGCGTCCGACCTATTACGGCGCCCAGGCCTATGATGCGGCGCAGCTGATCAACAGCGCCGTGGTTGCGGTCAAGGGCGACACGTCCAAGAAGGACGCGATGAAGGCCGAGATGGAGAAGGCCAACTTCAAGTCGCTGCGCGGCTCCTTCAAGTTCGGCAACAACCACATCCCGATCCAGAACTTCTACCTGCAGGACGTGGTCAAGGACGCCGACGGCCAGCTGTCGCTGAAGATGGTCGCCACCATCGTCGAGAACGACCAGGACCGCTTCCACGACAAGTGCCCGATGAAGTGAGCGGAAAGAATTCCGAGCCAGGGGGCGAAACAGGCCTGGAATTTGCTTGAAGCTTAAAACATCTCCGGCCTAAGATCGGGACGGACATGGCGGCAGCGCCTGGAACGGGTTCTGCCGCCGTCTTTTTGAGCGTGAAGTGAGGGGCATGCTTCTCGTCGTCGAACAATTCCTGAACGGGCTGCAGTTCGGACTGCTGCTGTTCCTGCTGGCCGCCGGCCTGACGCTGGTGTTCGGCATCATGGACCTCGTCAACCTCGCCCACGGCTCGCTCTACATGATGGGCGCCTATTTCGCGGCGACCTTCGTGGCCTGGACCGGCAGCTTCGTGCTCGGCGCGGTCATGGCGCTCGGTGCCACGCTTCTGCTCGGCATCGTGCTCGAATTCACGGCACTGCGCCATCTCTATGGGCGCGACCATCTCGACCACGTGCTCGCGACGTTCGGCCTGATCCTGTTCTTCAACGAGGCCGTCCGGCTGATCTGGGGCCCGGCGGGACTGGCGCTGCCGCTGCCGTCCTGGCTCGCCTTCCCGGTCACGATCCTGCCCGGTATCCAATATCCGGCCTATCGGCTTGCGATCATCGTCGTGGCGTTGCTGGTGGCGCTTCTGCTCTATCTCGGCGTGATGAGGACGCGGATCGGCATGCTGATCCGCGCAGGCGCCTCCAACCGCGAGATGATCGGCGCGCTCGGCATCAACATCAAGCTGCTCTACACGTTGGTGTTCGGCCTCGGCGCCGCGCTCGCCGGCCTCGCCGGGCTGATGCAGGCGCCGATCCTCACGGTGCAGATCGGCATGGGCGAGAACATCCTGATTCTCGCCTTCGTGGTGATCGTGATCGGCGGCATCGGCTCGATCCGCGGCGCCTTCATCGCCGCGATCATGATCGGCCTGATCGACACCATGGGCCGCGCCTTTCTGCCCAATCTGCTGCGCCAGGTCCTGAACTCGGCCGCGGCCTCCACTGCGGCGCCGGCGATGTCGTCGATGCTGATCTATCTCCTGATGGCGATCGTGCTGGTGGCGCGGCCTGAAGGTCTGTTTCCGGCCAACCGCAGATGAAATCCTCGCTCAACGTTTCGACCATCGTGGCCATCATTGTCGTGGCCGGCCTGGTGCTGCTGCCGGTCTATTCGAACCTCTCCGGCAACATCTTCATCCTCACGCTGTTCACCCGCATCGTGATCCTGGCGCTGGCGGCCGTCAGCCTCAACCTGATCATGGGCTATGGCGGCATGATGAGCTTCGGCCATGCCGCCTATCTCGGCATCGGCGGCTACGCCGTCGGCATCCTGGCGCAGGAGGGCATCGGCTCCGGCTATGCACAGTTCGCGGTCGCCATCGCGGTTTCGGCGCTCTATGCGCTGGTCATCGGCGCGCTCTCCCTGCGTACCCGCGGCGTCTATTTCATCATGATCACGCTGGCCTTTGCGCAAATGGCCTACTACGTCGCGTCCGGCCTCGCCCGTTACGGCGGGGATGACGGGCTCACGGTCTACAAGCGCAGCGATTTCGGCGGCCTGATCAATCTCGGCAACCGCGTGCAGTTCTATTATCTCTGCCTGTTCTGCCTGCTTGCCGTCGTGGTCCTGATCTGGCGGATCGTCAATTCGCGCTTCGGCCTGGTGCTGCAGGGCCTGCGCTCCAACGAGCAGCGCATGCAGGCGATCGGCTTCCCGTCGAAGCGCTACAAGCTGGCGTGCTTCGTCATCGCCGGCATGCTCTGTGGCCTGTCCGGCGCGCTGCTTGCCAACAACACCGATTTCGTCAGCCCTGCCGTGATGTACTGGACCCGCTCCGGCGACCTCATGGTGATGGTCATCCTCGGCGGCATGGGCACCCTGATGGGGCCGGTCGTCGGCTCGGTCGTGTTCCTGGTGCTGGAAGAGGTGCTGTCGCAGATCACCGAATATTGGGCGCTGATCATGGGGCCGCTGCTGCTGCTGATCGTGCTGTTCGGCCGCGGCGGCATCATGGGCATGCTCGGGAGGTTGAACCGTGGCTGAACCTCTGCTTCGCGTCGACAATCTCGTGCGCCGGTTCGGCGGCATCGTCGCGACCGATCACGTCTGTCTCGACGTTGCCAAGGGCGAGATCCACGCCATCATCGGGCCGAACGGCGCCGGCAAGACCACGCTGATCAGCCAGCTCACCGGCCACCTGGCGCCGCATGCGGGTCGCATTTTCTTAGGGGGCCGCGACATCTCGCATTTCCCCGCCTATAAGCGCAGCGCGCTGGGGCTGGCGCGTTCGTTCCAGATCACCTCGCTGCTGACCGACTTCACCGCGGCCGACAATGTCGCGCTTGCGGCGCAGGCCCATGACGGCAAGCACTCGTTCCGTTTCTTCGCCGCCGCGCGCAAGGACAAGCCGCTGCGTGCCGCCGCGCACGCCGCGCTGGAGCGCGTCGGTCTCGGCCATCGCGCCGATGTGCTGGTGTCGAAGCTCAGCCATGGCGAGCAGCGCGAGCTGGAGCTCGCGGTCGCGCTCGCCACCAAGCCGCAGCTCCTGCTGCTCGACGAGCCGATGGCCGGCCTAGGGGTGACCGAGTCGCAGCGCATGGTGAAGCTGCTGAACGAGCTGCGCAAGGAAGTGTCGATCGTGCTGGTCGAGCATGACATGGAGGCGGTGTTCGCGCTCGCCGACCGCATCTCGGTCCTCGTCTATGGTCGCATCATCGCCTCGGGCAAGCCGGACGAGATCCGGCAGAACGAGGAGGTCAAGCGCGCCTATCTCGGCGATCAGCACGTGGTGGTCGGCCATGGTTGATCTGGGGACAAGCGCCATGCTGCTCGAGGTCGACGGCATCGAGACCTGTTACGGCCTGAGCCAGGTCCTGTTCGGCCTGTCGTTGGCGATCCGTCCCGGCGAGATGGTCTCGCTGATGGGCCGCAACGGCATGGGCAAGACCACCACGATCCGCTCGATCATGGGTCTGACCCAGGCCCGCGCCGGCCTGATCCGCTTCAGCGGCCAGGAGACGCGAAAGCTGCCGTCCTACAGGATCGCTCAGCTCGGCATCGGCCTGGTGCCGGAGGGACGGCAGATCTTTCCGAATCTGACCGTCACCGAGAATCTCGTGGCGGCCTCGGCCAACCGGCTCGGCGCGTCCGATCCCTGGACGCTCGACAAGATCCACGCGCTGTTTCCGCGGCTGGCCGAGCGCGGCGGCAACATGGGCAATCAGCTCTCCGGCGGCGAGCAGCAGATGCTGGCGATCGGCCGGGCGCTGATGACCAACCCGAAACTCCTCATTCTCGACGAGGCGACCGAGGGCCTGGCGCCGTTGATCCGAGAGGAGATCTGGAACTGCCTGTCGCTGCTGAAATCGCGCGGGCAGTCGATCCTGGTGATCGACAAGAACGTCGGGCATCTGACCCGCATCTGCGACCGCCACTACATCATCGAGCGTGGCCGCACCGTGTGGCACGGCACGTCGGAGCAACTGATGGCCGAGCCCGAGCTGCAGCACCGCTATCTGGGGATTTGAGGGCGGCGCGCTGCCGGCTATTCCGACGTGGAAGCGGATTGACTCAAATCAAGATCGCGTCGGGCGTTGGGGCGTAGATTTTGACAGTTGCCCCGACATGCGCTGATTTTTCGCATTGAGGCGCGGCTTGGACGGGATTATTTTTCCAGGGTAGTAGTTTGTTTTTCCTTTTATCAGAGGTTGAACAGATGCGTGCACCTCGTATCCGAATCGAATCACCACAGAAAGCCGTGGCCAGCCTGCGCGGCTTCTGGTCTGTTCATTCCGACCTTGAGACGGGGCTGTGTCTCGCCTTCATGCTGATCGTCGGAATCATCGTGAAAATGACGCCGCCACTCTAGACCTCAGCGATGGAACGGGATGTACTTCTGGTACTCCTTCGGCACCCGGCTGCGATAGCGCGACGGCACCGTGCCGCTGCGCAGGGAGTCCTCGACTTCCTTGCGCGTGCTGGTCCTCGTCCGCGTCTTCTTCGGCGCGGTCGCCTCGCTGGCCGGCTTGGCGTCGCCGGGTTTCTCGGCCGAGGCGGCTGGTGCGGGAGTGGCTGTCGGCGTGGGGCTTGCGGCGGGAGCAGGTTGCGCCGGCGCATCGGGAGCGGGCGCGCTCTGCGCGAAGGCTGCATCGGCGGCGAGGCTGAGAGCCAGAATGGTTGCCAATGCGATCCCGGAAGACCTGATCATATCAACGAGACTCCAAGCGACTGCGATTGACGTGCCTGCCTGATGATGTCGCCCCCGCGCACCGGACGGTTCATGCGGTCGTTGCATGGCCGGCGTCGGCTGATGCGCCACATCGCCCAAGAAGAATTCTGAGTGCCTGATTTTTGAGCACAGCGTGCCGCCGGTTCCGTTGAATCGCAAGCATTTTTCCTGGCATGCGGATTGCTCCCCTTGTTGATCAGAGTTGGCAGCTAGGGTTCCGGTTCTCCATCGAGAATGCTGGTCCGAGAGCAGCCGCCAGGGGAGAGCCCTGGTGCACGGCGGGATAAAAACCCGGGAGACCTCAGTGGCCGCGCTTGGCAGGCACGAGGTTCTTCATGCCAGTCCGCGGTCAGAAAACCGATGAGGGACTGGACATGGGAAAAGCGCGAAATCTGTTTGTTGCACTGCTCGCTGCATCGACGCTGGCGACCGCATCGCTGTCGCCCGCGTCAGCTGAGAAGAAGAAGGAATTCAACATCGCCTGGACGATCTATGTCGGCTGGATGCCGTGGCCGTATGCGGCCGAGTCCGGCATCGTCAAGAAATGGGCCGACAAATACGGCATCTCGATCAAGGTCACCCAGATCAACGACTACGTCGAGTCGATCAACCAGTACACCGCCGGCAAGTTCGACGGCGTCACCGTCACCAACATGGATGCGCTGACCATCCCCGCTGCCGGCGGCGTCGACACGTCGGCCATCATCATGGGCGACTATTCCAACGGCAATGACGGCGTGGTGCTGAAGAAGGGCAAGACCATGGCCGACATCAAGGGCCAGAAGGTCAACCTCGTCGAGCTCTCGGTGTCGCACTATCTGCTGGCGCGCGGCCTCGAGACCGTGAAGCTGTCCGAGAAGAACATCAAGACCGTCAACACCTCCGACGCCGACATCGTCGCCGCTGCGAAGTCGCCCGACACCACCGCGGTCGTGACCTGGAATCCGCAACTCTTGGAGGTGAAGGCCGAGCCGGGTGCGAGCCTGGTGTTCGACTCCAGCAAGATCCCCGGCGAGATCGAGGATCTCCTGGTCGTCAACAGCGCGACGCTCAAGGACAATCCCGAGCTCGGCAAGGCGCTGACCGGCATCTGGTACGAGACCATCGCGCTGATGAAGGACCAGAGCGAGAAGGGCAAGGCCGCCCGCGAGGCGATGGCCAAGCTGTCGGGCACCGATCTCGCCGGTTTCGAGACCCAGCTCAAGACGACGTTCATGTACTACGAGCCGAAGGATGCGCTCGCCTTCATGACCGGACCGGAGCTGCCGAAGATCATGGATCTCGTGCGCACCTTCTGCTTCGATCACAATCTGCTTGGCGAGAAAGTGAAATCGAAGGACGCGGTCGGCATCTCCACGCCAACGAAGGCGCTGGGCGCGGCCAGCAACGTGAAGCTGCGCTTCGATCCGACCTTCATGAAGATGGCGGCCGAAGGGAAGCTCTGACCGTGTTCCCGCCGGGCAACCAGTGTCTCCCCTCATCCTGAGGAGCTTGCGCGAGCGCAAGCGTCTCGAAGAATGACGCCCGGATCGGGGCTTCATGGTTCGAGACGGCGCTGGTGCGCCTCCTTTCAATGAGGAATGATGGAGTCTGTCGATGCCGCGTGCCATGAACGTCGTTCCGAACCGGGGCAGCCGGCTGTTGCTGGCCCTGTTGCCGTTCCTGCTGATCGCGCTGATCTATGTGGTCGGATCGGCGCAGCGGCGCGCGGACAATCCCGACGACAAGCTGCTGCCGCCGGTCTCCGAGATGGTCGCGACCTCCAAGCGGCTCGCGACCGAGCCTGATCGCCGCTCCGGCGACTACGTGCTGTGGTCCGACACGGCGGCGAGCCTGCAGCGCCTCGCGCTCGGGCTCGGCATCGCGGCGGTGATCGGGCTCGTGCTCGGACTCGCCATCGGATTGCTGCC
Organism: Bradyrhizobium sp. SZCCHNR1098; assembly: GCF_032489375.1. Classification (NCBI taxonomy): domain Bacteria; kingdom Pseudomonadati; phylum Pseudomonadota; class Alphaproteobacteria; order Hyphomicrobiales; family Nitrobacteraceae; genus Bradyrhizobium; species Bradyrhizobium sp. SZCCHNR1098. Next base: position 453,468 of record NZ_JAUEXY010000004.1, on the reverse strand, counting down.
GGTGGCCGGCGCCGGCTTCGGCACGCTGGTCGCGGTGCTGTCGATGATCCCGCCGATGGCGGTGCTGCCGGTTCTGTTCATCGTGTTCGGTCTCGGCGAATTGTCTAAGGTGGTGCTGATCGTCATCGGCGTCACGCCGACGCTGGTGCGCGATCTCTCACTCGAGGTGCAGGCCATGCCGCGCGAGCAGCTGATCAAGGCGCAGACCCTGGGCGCCTCGACCTGGCAGGTCGCGATCCGTGTCGTGTTGCCGCAGATCATGCCGCGCCTGATCAAGTGCCTGCGGCTGATGATCGGCCCGGCGTTCCTGTTTCTGATCTCGGCGGAGGCCATCGCCTCCGACGTCGGGCTCGGCTACCGCATCTTCCTGGTCAGGCGCTATCTGTCGATGGACGTGATCCTGCCCTATGTCGTCTGGATCACGCTGCTCGCCTATCTGTTCGACCTGGCCTTGGTGTGGATCGGCCGGCGCGCGTTCCCCTGGGCATATGACGGCGGAGCGCGCTGATGAGCACGCTCTCGTTCCGGAATGTCTGGGTCGAATACGGCAACCAGGTGGTGCTCGAACGCATTAATCTCGAGATCGCCTCCGGTACGTTCCTGTCGATCGTCGGTCCTTCCGGCGCGGGCAAGAGCACCTTTCTGCGTCTGATCCTCGGCCAGGAGAAGCCGACGCAAGGCGCCGTGCTGCTCGACGGCCAGCCTTTCCCGGCCGAGCCGGGGCCGGACCGCGGCATCGTGTTCCAGCGTTACTCGGTGTTTCCGCATCTGACCGTGCTCGGCAACGTGCTGCTCGGCTATGAGCTCGCCGCCTGCCCGTTCACGGCGCGGCTGTTCGGGGCGGCGCGCAAGGAGGCGATGGAGAAGAGCCTCGCGCTGATCGAGGCCGTCGGCCTCGCCGAGCATCGCGACAAATATCCAAGCGCGTTGTCCGGCGGCATGCAGCAGCGCCTGGCGATCGCGCAGGCACTGGCGAAGCAGCCGCGCGTGCTGCTGCTCGATGAGCCCTTCGGCGCGCTCGATCCCGGCACCCGCGTCCAGATGCATTCGCTGATCAAGCCGCTGTGGCGCGAGCACAACATGACCATCGTGATGGTCACCCACGACATCAAGGAGGCGTTCGGCCTCGCCACGCGGCTGATCGCACTCGACCGGCCGCGCAAGGATCCACAGGCGCCGGAGCGGTTCGGCGCGCGCATCACCTACGACCTCGATCTCACCCGCGACAGCGCCGTGCCCGTGCTCGGTTTCATCCGCGCCAGCGTGCAGGCGGCGCAATAGTCAGTTCAAGAAACGTCGAAAGAAACGAAGGAGAGCTTTCATGTCATTCCCATCGATGCGCCGGTCACGCCGTGCCGGCTTGCAGCCGCTGCGCCGGAGCATGCGCCGTCACCATCCGGACTTCGACAAGATGGCCACGCAAGGCTGGCAGGCGCTGGAGGCCGAGGGCAAGCTGCCGACCAACGGCTGGCGCAAGGAGCGGCAATGGGCGCTCGACATGGGCCTGCCCGGCGCCGACAGTCTGACCGATCGCGACATCCCGACCTTTGCGCGCGGTGAGCTGCCGCATTTCGCCGGGATCAACACCTTCATGAAGGCGCCCTATGTCGAGAACGTCCGTGACGTCGCCAAATACGACGCTGCCGTGATCGGCATTCCCTTCGATTCCGGCACCACCTATCGCCCCGGCACCCGCTTCGGGCCGCAGGGCATCCGCCGCATCTCCGCGCTCTACACGCCCTACAACTACGAGCTCGGGGTCGACCTGCGCGAGCAGATGACCCTGTGCGATGCCGGCGACGTCTTCACCATTCCCGCCAACCTCGAAAAGAGCTTCGACCAGATCAGCCGCGGCGTCGCGCATGTGTTCTCGTCCGGAGCGCTGCCGATCATGCTCGGCGGCGACCATTCGATCGGATTCCCCTGCGTGCGCGGCATCGCGCAGTGTACCGACAAGCGCATCGGCATCATCCATTTCGACCGTCACATCGACATCCAGGAGAAGGATCTCGACGAGCGCATGCACACCACGCCCTGGTACTGGGCGACCAATTTGCCGAACGTCTCGCCGACCAACCTGGTGCAGCTCGGCATCGGCGGCTGGCAGGTGCCGCGCGAGGGTGTCGAGGTCGCGCGCAAGCGCAACACCAACGTCCTCACCATCGCGGACATCGAGAAGATCGGCCTGGAGAAGACCGCCGAGATCGCGCTCGACCTGGCCTGGAAGGATGCCGACGCGGTCTACATCTCGTTCGACGTCGACTCCATCGATTGCGGCTTCGTGCCCGGCACCGGTTGGCCCGAGCCCGGCGGCTTCCTGCCGCGCGAGGCGCTCAAGCTGCTCGGCCTCGTCGCCGCCGAGGGCCTATGCGGCCTCGAAGTGGTCGAGGTCTCGCCGCCCTATGACACCTCGGACATCACCGCGCTGATCGGCGTCCGCGTCGTGGTCGAGGCGCTCGGCTCGATGGTCGCGCACGGCAAGCTCGGCAGCCACAAGCACATCATCAACAAGCCGGTCAGCTATTGAGGCCCGCGATGCGACATCATCACCACCATCACGGCCATGATCACCACGCGCATGATCACGACGATCATCATGACCATCCGCCGCACGGCCCCGGGCACAACCATGCGCACGGGCGCGTACCGGTGCAGTGGCAGACGCCGCACCAGCCGGAGGGCGCCAAGCCGGTCGCGGTGACCGAGCCCGACCTCGACAAGGTCGAGGCCGCCTTCGTCGACGGTTTCATCGCCGCCCCCGATCCGACCAGCTTCCTGCGGCTGGCGCGCGTCCCGTTCGAGATCCTGCGCGACGGCGCCAGCCTCAAGCTGCTGCGGGTGGAGATCGATGCGCTGACCGATGTCGGCAGCCTGACGCCGCATCTCGGCGGCGGCACCTTCCGCTACGATCCGCTGCCGTCGAACTTCATCTCACGCCGCCGCCGGCTGCGCTTTGTCTATTTCGACGGCACCGGCCTGTTGCCGCTGACCTATGCGGAGCTGCGGGAGATCGAGTGACCAGCTCAGAACTCAAGGCAGCGGCGTTCGCTTGAGCGCCGCTGCAAGCGCCTCGAAGCGCCCGGTGACTTCCGGCAGCACGAATGCGCGCACGGTCGAGGCCGCCGCGACGCCGATCACCAGCACGATGACATATTGGGCGGCGAGCAGCAGCGTGACGCGCCGGAGCCAGTGCGATCGCGGGCGCTCGGCGGCGCGCGCCGCGACCGGCGGCGGCGCATCGGAGGCGATCAGCCAGTCGTCGTGCTCTTGCGAGGATTCGGACATTGCTCAGTGCCCCGAGAGCAATTGCTCGAGGCGCGATTTGAGCTGCCTGTTGGCGCGCTCCTGCAGGCGCAAGGCGCGCGCCGTTTCGAGATCGATCACCTCGCCATCGTCGTGAAGGAAGGCGAGGCCGGCGCCCGCGCCGTCGCGCCACACCATCTGCGCCGGTCGTGACCATCCGCGCCGTTCGATGCTGATCTCGACGCGGTCCGGCAGCAGCACGCTGCCCTCGAGCTCGACCTTGACGCCGCGGTGGTTGAAATTGCGCACGACGCAGGCCAGCGTCGAGCAGCCTGAATTGAAGGTCAGCACGCCGCCATAGTAGACGCGCTGGCGAGCCTCGCGACGACGATTTTGCATCCCACGTCCTCCAGTGACTTAACGATTGATTAATCAATCGGAGGGTGTGTGGCGAGTCTCGCCGGTATTGAAATGTGGGTGGTGGTTAATGCGTACCGGACGCTTGCGGCGCGATCGAAGTCGCACGACGTCTCACGCCCGCGCGAACATCCGGGCGTCGCCCGTCAGCACCGGCTGCACGGCATCGCTCAGCCGCACAGCGGCCGCCTCGACCGACAGCCCCGCCGTATCGACCACCGCATTGGCCCTCGCGTACAGCGGCTCGCGGCTCGCCAGGATGTTTCGCAGCTCGGCCATCGCCGAGCGGTCGTCGGCCATCGGCCGGAGGTCGCCCTGCTTACGCACACGCCCCATGTGCTCCTCCGGCTCGGCCTTGAGCCAGATGGTGTAGAACGAGGTCAGGATCAGGTCGAAGGTGACCGGCTCGGAGACGATGCCGCCGCCGGTCGCCAGCACCATCGGCTCCTTGCGCGCGAGCAGTTGCACCAGGGCGGCCTGCTCCATGCGGCGAAAGCCTTCCTGACCGTAGAGCGCGATGATCTCGGCAACCGAAAGCCCGTTCTGCCGCTCGATCTCCTTGTTCAGCTCGACGAAGCTCCAGCCGATCCGCTCCGCCAGCATCTTGCCGAGCGTCGACTTGCCGGCGCCGCGCAGGCCGATCAGCGCAATGCCTGAGAACGAACGCCGCAATGGCGCCGATGCGCTGCCGGCAAGCAGCTCCTTGACCTCCGCGATCTGGCTCGGGGTCGCCTTCTTCAGGAGATCGCGAATGACCGGCCAGTCCGGCGATGGCTCGCCGCCGGGGATGATGTCGTCGAGCGGCGCGTTGATCGCATTGGCGATCCGGCGCAGCAGCACGATCGAGACATTGCCCTTGCCGCTTTCGAGCTGGGCGATGTAGCGCTCGGAAATCCCGGAGACCTCGGCCAGCACCTTGCGCGACATGCCGGCGAGCCCGCGCATCCGCCGCACCCGCTGGCCCAGCTGGTCGAGGAAATCGGTCTCGGCCGCGGACTGGCCGTCGTCGCGCGGGGCATCGCTGTGTGGCGTCATATCCCTGAGGTACTCTTTTGACCAGGAAACATAATGCCGAGGAGGATTGACAGCAAGCGACGTTGATGGCCTTGTATGAATTATAATTCAAAAATCCGGGGAGAATGCCGTGAAGTCGTACAATGCGGTATCGTGGTTGCTTGACCGCAATGTCGAGGCGGGCCGCGGCGACAAGCTCGCCTACACGGACACGGTCTCGGAGCTGACCTATCGCGGTCTGCAACAGCAGACCTGCCGCGTCGCCAACATGCTGCGCCGCCTTGGCGTCCGCCGCGAGGAGCGCGTGGCGATGATCATGCTCGACACGGTGGATTTCCCCGCGGTGTTTCTCGGCGCGATGCGCGCGGGCGTCGTCCCGGTGCCGCTCAACACGCTGCTGACCTCGGAGCAATACGCCTATGTGCTCGCCGACTGCCGCGCCCGCGTGCTGTTCGTGTCCGAGGCGCTGTATCCGGTGGTGAAGGACATTGTCGGCCGGATGCCGGATCTCGATTGCGTCGTCGTGTCCGGCGCCAATGCCTTCGGCCACAAGCTGCTCACCGAGGAGCTCGCGCGCGAGAGCGATCAGTTCGACACGGTGGCGACCCACGAGGATGAGCCTGCGTTCTGGCTGTATTCATCCGGTTCGACCGGCATGCCCAAGGGCGTGCGCCATCTGCACGGCAATCTCGCCGCGACGGCCGAGACCTATGCCAGCCAAGTGCTCGGCATCCGCGAGAGCGATGTCTGTCTGTCAGCCGCAAAGCTGTTCTTCGCCTATGGCCTCGGCAATGCGCTGACCTTCCCGCTGTCGGTCGGCGCAACCACGATCCTCAACTCCGAGCGCCCGACGCCGGCGCTGATGTTCAAGCTCCTCAACCGCTACAATCCGACCATCTTCTACGGCGTGCCGACCTTGTTCGCCGCGATGCTGCACGATGAGTCGCTGCGCCATGAGAAGGCCGGCAGCGCTCTGCGCATCTGCACCTCGGCCGGGGAGGCGCTGCCGGAATCGGTCGGCAATGCCTGGAAGGCGCGGTTCGGCGTCGACATTCTCGATGGCGTCGGCTCGACCGAGCTGCTGCATATCTTCCTGTCCAACGCGCCCGGGGACATCAAATACGGCTCATCGGGGCGCCCTGTGCCGGGCTATCAGGTTCGTCTTGTCAATGAGGCCGGCCAGGACGTGCCGGACGGCGAGGTCGGCGAGATGCTGGTGCATGCACCGTCCGCCGGTGAGGGCTACTGGAATCAGCGCCACAAGACCCGCTCGACCTTCGAGGGCTATTGGACGCGCACCGGCGACAAATATGTCCGCGACGCCGATGGGCGCTACACCTTCTGCGGCCGCTCCGACGACATGTTCAAGGTCTCCGGCATCTGGGTGTCGCCGTTCGAGGTCGAGAGCGCCCTGATCACGCATCCCTCCGTGCTCGAAGCGGCCGTGGTGCCGGAAGCCGATCCGGAAGGCCTGTTGAAGCCCAAGGCCTATGTCGTGCTGCGCCCGAGCGTCGATCGCTCGACCCTGCACGAGGCACTGAAGGAACACGTCAAGCAGAAGATCGGCCCGTGGAAATATCCGCGCTGGATCGAGGTGGTGGACAGCCTGCCGAAAACCGCGACCGGCAAGATCCAGCGCTTCAAGCTGCGCGAGGGGGCACATTAGCTGTCATTGGCTGTCATTCCCGCGCGCGCCGCAGTCGCGAATCCGGAAGCTCGACGTGGGTGAGATCAAGCGACAGACAATCTCAAGATTCCGGATCGGCCCAGCTTCGCTGCGCCGTCCGGAATGTCGGGGCCGGGATATGTGCATGGTGACGCAACTCATCGCCGCGAACTCCGCTCGGCTCTCTCCCCCCTTGTGGGGGAGAGGTGGAGAGGGGGGTACCACGCGCGCCGGTGCGTGTGGCTTACCCCCCTCCCTAGCCCTCCCCCACAAGGGGGGAGGGAACGAGGGAGCGAGCTGCGGGAGCATTTTACATCACGTGCAGACGGAGCGGTCGCGATGGCGCTAGCTGCATCAGGCTTCCTCACCATCGACACCGCTCAACTCGAACATCGCTTGATCGGTCCGCAGCCATCCGACGCGCCATGCATCGTGCTGCTGCATGAGGGCCTCGGCTCGGTCGGCCTGTGGGGCGATTTTCCCGACAAGCTCCAAGCCGCGACCGGCGCCTCCGTGTTCGCCTATTCGCGCGCCGGCTACGGCGCCTCAAGCCCGGTGACGCTGCCGCGGCCGCTCGACTACATGCAACGCGAGGCCCGCGATGTGCTGCCGAAGCTACTTGATGCGATCGGCTTCCAGCGCGGTCTCCTCGTCGGCCATTCCGATGGCGCCTCGATCGCGGCGATCTACGCCGGCGGCCGCGCCGATCATCGCCTCGACGGTGTCGTGCTGATCGCCCCGCACGTGATCGTCGAGGACGTCTCGGTCGCGTCGATCGCCGCTATCAAGACCATTTACGAAACCACGGAGCTGCGCGCCAAGCTCGGACGCTGGCACAAGGACGTCGACAACGCGTTCCATGGCTGGAACGGCGCCTGGCTCGATCCGGCATTCCGGGCCTGGGACATCACCGGCGACCTCGCCTACATCCGCGTCCCCGTCGCGGTGATCCAGGGCATCGACGACCAGTACGGTACCATCCGCCAGGTCGAGATCATCCAGGAGGAGTGCTACTGCCCGGTCGAGGTGACGATGCTTCCCAAGACCGGCCATTCCCCGCATCGCGAGTCGCCTGACGCCACCTTGCGGGTCATCGCCGAGTTCGCGGCCGCGACCTTGCCGGCCCCGGCATCACGAACATGAAACAAAGTGCATGTTTCGGCTTTTTGTCGTAGACGTCGGTCAAAACATGAATTATTGTGCATCTCAACGATAAGCACTCCAACGAAGGGTGACTCATGGCCGGGGAAGACCGCGTGCTCGCGGGAGGCAAGACGTTCATCGATTTTCAGACCGATCCCTCCCGCTACAAACATTGGAAGCTCTCGATCGACGGCGAGGTGGCGACGCTCGCCATGGACGTCGACGAGAATGGTGGCCTGTTCGAGGGCTACCAGCTCAAGCTCAATTCCTATGATCTAGGTGTCGACATCGAGCTGGCGGACGCCGTGCAGCGGCTGCGCTTCGAACACCCCGAGGTGAAGGTGGTCGTGCTGCGCTCGGCCAAGCCGCGTGTGTTCTGCGCCGGCGCCAACATCCGCATGCTCGCGGGCGCCACCCATGCCCACAAGGTGAACTTCTGCAAGTTCACCAACGAGACCCGCAACGGCTTCGAGGATTCCAGCGAGAATTCCGGCCAGCGCTTCATTACCGTGGTGAACGGCACAGCGGCCGGCGGTGGCTATGAGCTCGCGCTCGCCACCGACCACATCATCCTCGCCGATGACGGATCGTCCTCGGTGTCGCTGCCGGAGGTTCCGCTGCTCGCCGTGCTGCCGGGCACCGGCGGCCTGACGCGCGTCGTCGACAAGCGCAAGGTGCGCCGCGATCGCGCCGATGCGTTCTGCACGACGGAAGAGGGGGTCAAGGGCAAGCGCGCCGTGCAGTGGCGGCTGGTCGATGAGATCGCGCCGAACTCCAAGGTCGATGCCAAGGTGGCCGAACGCGCCAAGGAGTTCGCGGCCGCCTCCAAGCGCAACGGCAGCGGCAAGGGCGTTGCGCTCACGCCGCTCAAGCGCGTGATCGATGCGTCAAGCGTACGCTACGGCTTCGTCAACGTCGACATCGATCGCGCCGCCCGCATCGCCACGATCACGATCTCGGCCCCCGAAGCCGCGCCGCCCGCCGACATCGACGGCATGATCGCGCAGGGCGCATCGTTCTGGCCGCTGCAGGTTGCGCGCGAGCTGGATGATGCCATCCTGCATCTGCGCATCAACGAGCTCGGCATCGCCATGCTGGTGTTCAAGTCGCATGGCGAGCGCGCCCAGGTGCTGGCCCATGACGCCTTCCTGGAGGCCAACAAGGCGCATTGGCTGGTCAACGAGATCCGTCACTATTGGAAGCGCGTGCTGAAGCGCATCGACGTCACGTCGCGGACGCTGGTGACCTTGGTCGAGCCCGGCTCCTGCTTCGCCGGCACACTCGCCGAGCTCGTGTTCGCCTCCGACCGCTCCTACATGCTGATCGGCACCATCCAGGGCGACAACCGTCCGGCGCCGGCGATCGAATTGTCGGCGATGAATTTCGGCCCCTATCCGATGAGTCACGGCCTGACGCGGCTGGAGTCGCGCTTCCTCGCTGATCCCAACGATCTCGAGCGTGTCCGCGCGCAGACTGGCAAGCCGCTCGAGGCCGACGAGGCCGAGGAGCTCGGCCTCGTCACCTTCGCGCTCGACGACATCGACTGGGAGGACGAGATCCGCGTCTTCCTCGAGGAGCGCGCCAGCTTCTCGCCGGACAGCCTCACCGGACTCGAAGCCAATCTACGCTTCGCCGGCCCCGAGACGATGGAATCGAAGATCTTCGCCCGCCTCACCGCCTGGCAGAACTGGATCTTCCAGCGGCCCAACGCGGTCGGCGAGGAGGGCGCGCTCCGGCGCTACGGCACCGGCGAGCGGCCGAACTACGACATGACGCGAGTGTAAGGGGAGCGAACGGGGAGTGGCGAATAGCGAATAGGGAAGGATGTCTGGAACCCCTATTCGCTACTCGCCATTCGCTACTCGCCTCCAACAGATCAAAGCCCCCGGGAGGTCTCCATGAACATGAACATCATGAACGTCGATTACTCGACCAAGATTCCGAACAACGTGAATCTCGCCGAGGACCGTCAGGTCCTCAAGGCGCTGGAGGGCTGGCATCCCGGCTATGTCGACTGGTGGAATGACATGGGCCCCGAGGGCTTCCAGCAGTCGCTGGTTTATCTGCGCACGGCCTATTCGGTCGATCCGCGCGGCTGGGCCAAGTTCGACTACGTCAAGATGCCGGACTATCGCTGGGGCATTCTCCTTGCTCCGCAGGAAGAGGATCGCAAGATCCCGTTCGGCGAGCATTATGGCGAGCCGGCCTGGCAGGAGGTCCCCGGCGAATACCGCGCGCTGATGCGCCGCCTGATCGTGATCCAGGGCGACACCGAGCCGGCCTCGGTCGAGCAGCAGCGCCATCTCGGCAAGACCGCGCCGTCGCTCTACGACATGCGCAACCTGTTCCAGGTCAACGTCGAGGAGGGTCGCCACCTCTGGGCGATGGTCTATCTGCTGCAGAAATATTTCGGCCGTGACGGCCGTGAGGAGGCCGACGAGCTGCTGCGCCGCCGGTCGGGCGACGCGGATTCCCCACGCATGCTCGGCGCCTTCAACGAGAAGACGCCGGACTGGCTGTCGTTCTTCATGTTCACCTACTTCACCGACCGCGACGGCAAGATGCAGCTGCACTCGCTCGCGCAGTCCGGCTTCGACCCGCTGTCGCGCACCTGCCGCTTCATGCTGACCGAAGAGGCGCACCACATGTTCGTCGGCGAGACCGGCGTCGGCCGCGTCATCCAGCGCACCGTCGAGGCGATGCGGGCCGCCAGGATAGATGATCCCACCGACATCGCCAAGGTCCGCGCGCTCGGCGTCATCGATCTGCCGACGATCCAGAAGAAGCTGAACCTGCACTACACGCTGTCGCTCGATCTGTTCGGCTCGGAGGTCTCGACCAACGCTGCGAACGCCTTCAATGCCGGCATCAAGGGCCGCTATCACGAGACCCAGATCCAGGACGATCACCAGCTCAAGAACGCGACCTATCCGGTGCTCAAGCTGGTCGACGGCGAGATCAAGCGGATCGACGAGCCGGCGCTGACCGCGCTCAACATGCGCCTGCGCGACGACTACTCGCAGGACTGCGTCAAGGGCCTGTTGCGCTGGAACAAGATCATCAGCACGGCGGGCTACGACTTCCAGCTCAAGCTGCCGCATACCGCCTTCCACCGCGCCATCGGCGAGTTCAAGGACGTCCATGCGACGCCCGACGGCATCCTGATCGACGAGGGGACCTGGGCCAAGCGTAAGAGCGACTGGCTGCCCTCGACCGATGACGGTGCCTACATCTCCTCATTGATGAAGCCGGTCACCGAGATCGGCGAGTACGCGTCGTGGATCGCGCCCCCGAAGGTCGGCATCGACAACAAGCCGGGTGACTTCGAGTACGTGAAGATCGAGACTTGATGAGAGGCGAATAGCGAGTTGCGAGTAGCGAATAGGGGAAGTAGCCTATTCGCTATTCGCTATTCGCTATTCGCTATTCGCTATTCGCCCTTCTCAACTATCCCAGCCCGCGCCCGGAATGCCCGGGTTTGCGTAGACGATACCGCCATCGACCGCGATCGTATTCCCCACCACGTAGTCGCCCGCGCGCGAGGCGAGGAAGATCGCTGTGCCCGCCATGTCCTCGTCGGTGCCGATGCGCCCGGCGGGCACGCGCGAGGCGACCTCGTCGGCGTTGTCGCGCGCGGCCTTGTTCATGTCGGACTTGAACGGTCCGGGCGCGATCGCGGTCACAACGACGTGGTCCTTGATCAGCTTGGCCGCCATGCGCCGCGTCAGATGGATCAGGCCGGATTTGCTCGCCGCATAGGAATAGGTCTCGAGCGGGTTGACGAAGATGCCGTCGATCGAGGCGATGTTGATGACCTTTGCCGGCCGTTCGGCGCTGGCCGCCGCACGCAAGGGAGCTGCGAGCGCCTTGGTCAGGAAGAACGGCGTCTTGAGGTTGAGGTTCATCACCTTGTCCCAGCCGCTCTCCGGGAATTCGTCGAAGTCGGCGCCCCACGCCGCGCCGGCATTGTTGACGAGGATGTCGAGCTTGGGCTCGCGCTTCTTGATCTCGCCCGCGAGCGTCTCGATGCCGGCCATCGTCGAAATGTCGATCGGCAGCGCGACACATTCGCCGCCATATTCCGTCGTCAGTGCCTTGGCGGTCGCCTCGCAGGGCCCGGCCTTGCGCGCGGTGATATAGACCCGCGCCGCGCCATGCGCGAGCAGGCCGGATGCGATCATCTTGCCGATGCCGCGCGAGCCGCCGGTGACGAGCGCGATGCGTCCTTCGAGTGAGAACAAGTTCCTGAGCATGAAGCCTCCCTTTCCTTATGTCATGCGCGCTTGTGAGCGGGACGCGCCAGCACGTCAAGGGAGACGCAGTCGCACGAATTCGCCGCAATTCAATCGGAGGGGAACGTTATGCGGGCCTATGCCGCGTCGATGCGGCGGAAGCCGTTCCACATCGCGGTGGCCGCGCCCGAGGTCAGCACCGGCAGCACGCGGGCGTCCTGGTAGTGGCCATTCAGCGAGACACGCGACAGGGCCGTGAGATGATCGGCGCTCTCGGCGAAGATCATGCCGGGGCGGGTGGTGACGGCGGTCTTGTAGCCGCTCGCGGCCGCCAGCACGAACTCGCGCTGGGAGGCGGCGGCGCGGTCGCCGTAGGGATAGGCCATGTGTAGCACCGGCCGCTGCAACTCGTTCTCGATCCGAGCACGGCTGCCGGCGATCTCGATGCGCGCCGTCTCCTCGGTCTGCTTGGCGAGATTGCAGTGACTGATCGAATGCGCGCCGATCGAGATCAATGGCTCAGTCGAAAGCGCCCGGAGCTCGTCCCAGGACAGGCAGAGCTCACGGCAGATCGAGGCCTCGTCGACGTCGTAGCGCGCGCACAGCGCGCTGATCTCACGCCGCACGTCGTGCTCGCCCGGCAGTGCGCGCAGCCAATCGTGCAGGCGCTGGAACGTCACGCATTTGGCTGCCGACGTCGATGCATCGAGCTGCAGCGACAGCCCGCCGATCTCGATGTCGATCGTTTGCGCCTTCGCGACCAGCCGCTCCAGCGTCACCCACCAGAGCCGGCCCAGTCCCGATGCGAAATCGCTCGTCACATAGATGGTGAACGGCGCATCGAACTCGCGCATGACAGGCAGCGCGAAGTCGCGGTTGTCGCGATAGCCATCGTCGAAGGTGAAGCAGGCGAAGTGGCGCGAGAAGTCCTTCGCCACCAGCCGGCTGTGCAACTCGTCGAGGGTGATGATCTCGATGTCGTGGTCGCGCAGGTGCGACAACATTTCGCGCAGGAAATCCGGCGTGACCTCGAGGTGACAATTGGGCTGGAAATCGGCGTCGTGGTGCGGCCGCACATGATGCAGCGTATAGATCGCTCCCACGCCCGAGAAGATCGGGCGCAGCCAGACATGCGCGCCGCTCAGATACAGCGCTTCCAGGCCGGCACGGATAAAGGTTTTGCGAAATCGCCTCATCTGAAATATGCGGCCCGGTGAGTGTCGGGACAAGGTTACCGACGAATGATTGAAGAAAGCCTTAGCCTGCGGTCGCAACGTACCGTGCGGCGCGCCTCATTTCCGGTTTGACAGGCATGCAAGGGTTTGTTTTCTCTCTGCTTCCTCGATGCGACGGATGACGAATGCGTGGACTTTTCAGGTGGAGCGGGAAATGGTGGCCTGGCGTCCTCCCGCTGATCGTGCTTTGGGGCCTCGCGGCCTGGACCAGCACCGTTCCCCTGGAGAATGATCTCGCCGGCCGCAGTTCGGCCGTCCTGAAGGGGGCCGTGCTCGACAGGACGAGCGTCACGGTGGATGGCCGCGATGTCTCGCTGCGCGCCAATGCTTTTTCCGAGGCTGGACGCCGCGATGCGGTCGCTGCGGTGGACGGCGTGGCCGGCGTGCGGCTCGTCAACGACGAGACGCGGCTGGTCGCCGAGGCCAAGCCCTTCGTCTGGTCGGCCGAACGCGACGTCGTCCGGGTGACACTGGGCGGCAATGCGCCGCTGCCCGCCTTGAAGGGCAGGCTGATGGACGCGACGCGGGCGGCGCTGCCGGGCGTGGAGGTCGCTGACCAGATGGGCCTGGCGCGCGGCGCGCCAACGCGCTTCGAGGATGCGGCGCTGCTGCTGATCGGCCAGATCGGCAGGCTGAAGGACGGCAAGTTCACGATCTCCGATGGCGAGGTCGCATTGTCCGGCATGGCCCGCGAGCTCGGCGGCCGCGAGGCGATCGCGGCCGCGCTCGGCAAGCTGCCGGACGGCTTCAAGGTCGCCAGCAACGAGGTCAAGGCGCCGCCCTACATCTTCCAGGCCTACAAGGACCCGGTCGCGGTCACCGTGACGCTCGCCGGCAACGTTCCCGACGAGAACATCCACGCCGTCGTCGTCGGCTCTTCATCGCGAAAATTCTTCAGCGAGAAGGTCGTGGACAATCTCAAGAACAGCATCGGTGCGCCCACCAACTTCGTGAATGCGGTGGTGCCGGCGCTGGGCGCCTTGTCGCGGCTGTCGACCGGCACGCTGGTGGTGTCCGACCGCGACATCAAGATCTCCGGCGACGCACTCTATGACGCCGCAGCAGCCCAGATCCGGACCGGGCTCGCCAAGGATGTCCCACAGGGCTGGCAGGTGAAGGCCGACATCACGGTGAAGCCGGCAGCCGCCCCGGTCGATCCCACGGTGTGCCAGCAGCTGTTCTCCGACCTGCTCGGCAAGGCGAAGATCCGATTCGAGACCAGCCGCAGCGACCTCGACAGGGATTCCACCGGTCTGCTCGACCGCCTCGTCGAGATCGCGTTCCGCTGCCCCTCCGCCAATGTCGAGATCATCGGCCACACCGATGCCGATGGCGACCCCGCGGCCAATCAGGTGCTGTCGCAGAAGCGCGCCCAGGCCGTGGTCGATTATCTGGCCAAGGCCGGACTGCCGGCCGACCGCTTCACCCCGATCGGCTATGGCAGCACCCAGCCGGTCGTCTCCAACGACACCGCCGACGGCCGGGCACAGAACCGCCGCATCGAATTCGTGGTGAGGTAACGTCATGGCCTATCTCGTTGCCTTTCACTGGGGCTGGCTGGCCGGCGCCTTCGCCATCGGGCTGGCGATGGGCTGGGTCGCCGTGGTGCATCGCGCCCCGCGCGTGTCGGGCTGGCTGACCTGGCTGCTGGCGGTGCTGGCCGCCGGCCTGGTCGCGGCGGCCGTGGCCTGCCTGATCCCCGGCCGGGCCGGCTACTGGCTCGAGCTGCTGCTGATCATGTTCGTGCCCTACCTCGTCGGCTGCGCCATCGGCACGTGGCTGCGGGCGCTGGTGGTGATCCGCAGCATGCGGACGAAATCGGCGGCCTGAAGCGGCCGCCCGCCGGTCTGCGTCCGACGCCACCTGCCAAGACTGCGGCGGTGCCCCCCGCCGTCCGTGTGCCCGGGTCATCGCAACTGCGAGACACGAAGGTTTGACGAGGCGCGATCCTGTCAAACGCGCAGCCGGTGCTTATCGTTGAGCCATGGCGACCCGCCGAGCCCTGGGACGCTCCGGAAAGCCCGGAGATGCGCGTTCCTCACCGAAGTTTAACCTGGGCTTTGCAGGCTGGCCGGGAGCGTGCGGACGCTCCATCCTGCATGATGGCTTGCCTGATGTCTTTGCCTGATGTCTTGCCCCATGTGCGGCAAAACGGTGCATCGCATTTCCGTAAAGCCTGCTAAGTATATCCATGTGTACGCTTTTGTTCGCACGCTCCGTGTTCCCCAATGCGTCGAAACGCGCTACGAGGGCGTTGTATGCGCACATGACGCTGCGGCCTCCGGGGCGCGGCGTCCCCGGCCGTCGTGATCGGATCACGGTGAGAGGTGTAGATGCTTGAAGCCATACGCAGAGCGGCCACGTTCCTGCGCGAGAAGCAAGTCCTGCACAAGCTCGGCGTGCTGATCAGCATCGCTGTGATCGCGGTCGCCTGCTACGTCCTCTACCACATGCTGCGCGGCATCGACACCTACGAGGTGCTCGAGGCGATCAAGAGCACGGAGCCGCATCAGATCGCGCTCGCCGCGCTGTTCGTTGCCGCCGGCTATTTCACGCTGACCTTCTACGATCTGTTCGCGGTGCGCGCGATCGGCCACGACCACGTGCCCTACCGCGTCAATGCGCTGGCCGCCTTCACCAGCTATTCGATCGGCCACAATGTCGGCGCCAGCGTCTTCACCGGCGGTGCCGTGCGCTACCGCGTCTATTCGGCCCATGGGCTGAACGCCATCGACGTCGCCAAGATCTGCTTCCTCGCCGGCCTGACGTTCTGGCTCGGCAATGCCGCCGTGCTCGGGCTCGGCATCAGCTATCATCCGGAGGCGGCGGCCTCGATCGACCAGCTGCCGCCCTGGGCCAACCGCATGGCGGCGATCGCGATCCTGGTCGGTCTGTTGGGGTATGTCGCCTGGGTATGGACCAAGCCGCGCGTGGTCGGCCGCGGGCCGTGGACCGTGGTGCTGCCGAGCGGCCCGCTGACCCTGCTGCAGATCGCGATCGGCATCATCGACCTCGGCTTCTGCGCGCTCGCGATGTATGTGCTGGTGCCGGACGAGCCCAATCTCGGCTTCGTCGTCGTGGCCGTGATCTTCGTCTCGGCGACCTTGCTCGGCTTCGCCAGCCATTCCCCCGGCGGGCTCGGCGTGTTCGACGCCGCGATGCTGGTCGGGCTGTGGCAGATGGACCGCGAGGAGCTGCTGGCCGGAATGCTCTTGTTCCGGATGCTGTATTATTTGGCGCCGTTCCTCATTTCTGTAATCTTGCTGACGTTTCGCGAGGTTATCATCAGCACGCGGTCGAAGCGGCTGCGACAGGCCGCGCTCAGCCTCGATCCGGGCCCCCCGCCCGAAGCCGCTTTTGTGAGGAAGCGCAGCGATTCCGGTGCCTGACGCCAGCTCAAGGGAATAGTAGGACGAGATGGCTCTCGACGCTCCCTCCGACACGGCGCTCTCGATCTTCACCCCCTGGCCGGACCGGCTGCGCCATTCCGCGATCATCCTGCTGGCTGCGGCGCTCGCGCTTGCCGGGCTCGTGCTGCTGGACGAGCTGCTGCCGCTGCGCGCCCTGGCGGTATTCCTGTGTATCGCCGCCGCCGCCCTGGTGCCGTGGCGGCTGCATGGCGCGGTCGCCAAGCGGGAGGAGGAGCGCCACGCCAACCCGGTCGAGGCGCCGGCCGTGAGCGCGGTGGTCGAAGGCATCCCCGATCCCGCCGTGCTGCTCGATCGCGCCGGCCGCGTCATTCACCTCAACGCCGCCGCCGCGCAGCTCGCGCCTGCCTTGCGCAAGGGCGAACTCGCCCAATTCGCGCTGCGCACGCCGGAGATCATCACCGCGCTGCGCGAGGCGATCGCCACCACCGAGATCCGCCGCGCCACCTATCACGATCACGTTCCGGTCGATCGCTGGATGGAGCTGATCATCACGCCGGTGCCGGTGCCGACGGCGTTCGGCGGCACCGACAAATGCATGCTGATGACGTTCCACGATCTGACCCCGCTACGCCGGGTCGAGGAGATGCGCGCCGATTTCGTCGCCAATGCCAGCCACGAGCTGCGCACACCGCTGGCGGCGCTCTCGGGCTTCATCGACACGCTGCAGGGGCCGGCCAAGGACGATCCGAAGGCGCGCGAGCGCTTCCTCGGCATCATGCACATCCAGGCGACGCGCATGGCGCGGCTGATCGACGATCTCCTGTCGCTGTCGCGGGTCGAGCTGTCGGCGCATGTCCAGCCCCACGCCATGGTCGACGTCGTCCCCATCATCCGCCAGGTCACCG
The DNA here is from genome assembly GCF_032489375.1 of Bradyrhizobium sp. SZCCHNR1098. NCBI lineage: Bacteria > Pseudomonadati > Pseudomonadota > Alphaproteobacteria > Hyphomicrobiales > Nitrobacteraceae > Bradyrhizobium > Bradyrhizobium sp. SZCCHNR1098. The sequence goes on along the minus strand of NZ_JAUEXY010000004.1, from coordinate 436,242 downwards.
ACGGGCTGGAGTCGCTGGCGCGCGAGCGCCAGGTGGTGATCGAGACCAGCCTGCCGGAGGCGCCGGTGACGATCGCCGGCGACCGCGAGGAGCTGCTGCGCGTGTTCGAGAACCTGATCGAGAACGCGCTGAAATACGGCGCCTCGGGCGGCCGCGTGATCGTCTCGCTGGAGCAGGCCGTCTCCGCCGAGAACGCGCCGGAGATCCGGGTCAAGGTGCGCGATTTCGGCCCCGGCATCGCGCCCGAGCATCTGCCGCGGCTGACCGAGCGCTTCTATCGCGTGGATGTCGGCGACAGCCGCGCGCAGGGCGGCACCGGCCTCGGCCTCTCTCTGGTGAAGCACATCCTCAACCGCCATCGCGGCCGGCTTCTGATCGAGAGCGTGCCGCGCAACGGCGCCGCCTTCACGGCCTGCTTTCCGCAGTCCAGGCCCGCAGCACGCGCCTGACGGGCGGGCGCATCTTGCGGCCCGGCGCAGGCCGGGCGCACGTCATCGATCGTTGTGAACAGAGGCCGGACATCGCGAGGCGATGCGGAGCACCTCATCGCCCGCCGTGGTCGCCGGCCGCTCAGCGCGTGGTCGACTTCGCCGGCTGGCGGCGGCGGTCGGCTGCGGGCTGATAGGCGACGCGCGAATGCTGCGCGCAATAGGGCAGGCCGGACAGCGCCTTGCCGCCGCAGAAGAAGAAATCCGCGCTCGAGGGATCGCCGACCGGCCAGTGGCAGGTCGCCTCGTTGAGCTCCAGCAGCGACAGCCGCTGGTTCATCGGCACGACGTTGTCGAATGCAACCGGATCGGGCTCCGCCTCAACCTCGAAAACCTGTGCGAGCGCCGTGTTGCCGCGCGCCACCGGGCGCGCCACCCGCATCATCGGCTGTGCCGGGCGGGCCGCCTTGCGCTGGCGCGGTGCCGCGGTGGCCGGGCTCTTGGCGCGGCCGGACAGGCCCAGCCGGTGCACCTTGCCAATCACGGCGTTGCGCGTCACGTTTCCGAGTTCCGCGGCGATCTGGCTGGCCGACAGTCCGGCTTCCCAGAGTTTTTTCAGTTGCTCGACGCGATCGTCGGACCAGGTCAATACGGTCATCGAACCTTTCCCTTCGCGTTGCGCCGGCCAATTCCGGGACGGCGCTGCGATGCTGTCTCAAGAAAATCCCTGGCGGCAGAATCCCTTGTCCCTCGCCGGGCGCGCGCAAGGCACCCGGACGTTACGCAAACTCAGAGAACTTCGAGAGGGATCAGAACTGCCGCACGAGATGTCGTACTCGACGTTGAAAACGCTACAATATGGCGTGACTCCCGCGCAAGAGTCGGTGGCCGCAGTCCACACATTCCGTGGTTCCCTGTGGCGTGTCTCGATCTGTGTCAGGCGTCCGGAATCTCACGGGCCGGCCCCCCATGCATCAGCTGACGCGTAGTTGACTCCCACCGCTGCCCGCATACAATAGATGCACGTGCCGCCTTGAAAAGGCGGCACATTTTGTTTTCCAGGGTGGGGTCCCTGATGCGCGATGGCGCCGCGTGGCGCGTGTCTCGGCCGGCCCGTCAGCTCATGTGATCCGCCATGACCAGTGTTGCCGCTACGCATCTCCTCCCCGTATTCGCCCGGGTCGATCTTTCGTTCGAGCGCGGCGAAGGCGCGTGGCTGATCGCGACCAATGGCGACCGTTATCTCGATTTTACCTCGGGCGTCGCAGTCAATTCGCTCGGCCATGCGCATCCGCATCTGGTCAAGGCGCTGCAGGAGCAGGCGGCCAAGCTCTGGCACATGTCGAACCTGTTCAAGAGCCCGGATGGCGAGCGCCTTGCCGCGCGGCTGTGCGAGCAGAGCTTTGCCGACTACGTGTTCTTCGCCAATTCGGGCGCGGAGGCGATGGAAGGCGCGATCAAGATCACGCGCAAATATCACGCCGCCAAGGGACATCCCGAACGCTATCGTATCATTACGTTCGAAGGCGCGTTCCACGGCCGCACGCTCGCCACGCTCGCCGCGACAGGTTCGGCCAAATATCTCGACGGCTTCGGTCCGCCGATGGACGGCTTCGATCAGGTTCCGTTCGGCGACATCGAAGCAGTGAAGAAGGCGATCGGTCCGCACACCGCCGGTATCCTGGTCGAGCCGGTGCAGGGCGAGGGCGGCGTGCGCACCGCGCCGCTGCCGTTCTACAAGGCGCTGCGCCAGCTCTGCGACGACAACGGTTTGTTGCTGGTCATCGACGAGGTCCAGACCGGCATGGGCCGCACCGGCGATCTGTTCGCGCATCGCTGGCTCGGCGTCACGCCGGACGTGATGTCGCTGGCGAAGGCGCTCGGCGGCGGCTTTCCGATCGGCGCCGTGCTCGCCACGGCAGAAGCCGCGTCGGGCATGACGCCGGGCTCGCATGGCTCGACCTTCGGCGGCAATCCGCTGGCGGTCGCCGCGGCCAACGCCGTGCTCGACGTGATGCTGGCGCCCGGCTTCTTCGATCACGTCCGCAAGATGTCGCTGCTGTTGAAGCAGAAGCTCGGTGCCGTTCTCGATCGTCATCCCGATGTCATCTCCGAGATCCGAGGCGAGGGCCTGCTGATCGGCGTCAAGGCGGTGGTGCCGTCGGGCGATCTGGTCGCGGCGCTGCGCGATCAGAAGCTGCTCACGGTGGGGGCCGGCGACAACGTCGTACGCTTCCTGCCGCCGCTGATCGTCAACGAATCCGAAATCGAACAATCGGTCGAGATGCTCGATCGCGCCTGCGCGGCGCTGTCGGGCGGGCCTGCCAAGCAGGCGGCCGCATCATGAGCAAGACCATGGGCAACACGCCGCGTCATTTCCTCGATCTCACTGAGATGCCGGTGGAGGAGTTGCGCAACGTGCTGGCGCTGTCCAGCGCGATGAAGAAGACCTTGAAGGCGCGCGAGCCGGCGAAGAAGCCGCTCGACGGCAAGGTGCTGGCGATGATCTTCGACAAGCCGTCGACGCGCACCCGCGTGTCGTTCGACGTCGGCATGCGCCAGCTCGGCGGCGAGGCGATCATGCTGACCGGTACCGAGATGCAGCTCGGCCGCGGCGAGACCATCGCCGACACCGCGCGCGTGCTGTCGCGCTATGTCGACGCCATCATGATCCGCATCCTCAGCCATGAGGCGCTGCTCGAGCTCGCCGCGCACGCCACCGTGCCCGTGATCAACGGTCTGACCCGGCGCTCGCATCCCTGCCAGGTGATGGCCGACGTGATGACCTTCGAGGAGCATCGTGGCTCCATCGAGGGCCGCACTGTGGCCTGGACCGGCGACGACAACAACGTGCTGGCCTCCTGGGCGCATGCCGCCGAGCGCTTCAAGTTCCGGCTCAACGTCGCCACCCCGCCGCAGTTGTCGCCGGGCAAGCCGATGAAGGATTTCATCCGCGCCACCCGGGCCGACATCCATCTCGGCCACGATCCGGAGGTCGCTGTCGCCGGTGCCGACTGCGTCGTCACCGACACCTGGGTGTCGATGGGAGACAAGGATGGCGAGCACCGCCACAATTTGCTCAAGCCCTATCAGGTCAACTCCAAGCTGATGTCGCTCGCCAATCCCGAGGCGCTGTTCATGCACTGCCTGCCGGCGCATCGCGGCGAGGAGGTCACCGACGAGGTGATCGACGGCCCGCAGTCGGTGGTCTTCGATGAAGCCGAGAACCGCCTGCACGCGCAGAAGGGCATCCTGGCCTGGTGCTTCGGCGAGCGAGCTTAGGGGCTTGATAACGAGAAAGTTTGAGCTACGTATTCGGTGCACCCTCTCCCCTTGTGGGAGAGGGTGGTTTCCATGCGGAGCATGGAAACCGGGTGAGGGGTTGCCCCGGGCTCAGGCTTGAGTGTGTGGCACCAACCCCTCACCCAAGTGAGTTCGCTGCTTCCGTCGGTGTAGCCCTCTCCCACAAGGGGAGAGGGCGCATTCATCAATCCCGTGAGGGGCTGATCTTTCGATCGCGTTCGCCGGTTGATTAGTTCAAGGTTTGTTTGAATCCGCGCGGCAAGCTCGGTGCACCTTCTCCCTTGTGGTGGCATGATCGACCGGCGGCGCGGTCATACTGGGTGAAGGGTCTCTCTCGGTTCGCTCAGCTTTACGAGAATGTCCTCGAGAACGGCCGAGCGTTGAAGGAGCACCTCGTTGTTCCAGTACCTCGCAACTCTAAACCCCTCTCTTGCGAGCACTTCCTCTCTCGTCCGATCACGCACCGCGTCGGCATGCTGACTGCCATCGATCTCGATGACCAGGCGCTGCTCGAAGCAGACGAAATCGAGGATGTAGTCCCGGAACGGCACTTGTCGTCGAAACTTGAACTGCGACAGGCGGCGGTCGCGCAGCAGCCGCCACATAGCAGCTTCGGCATCAGTTGGCTCCCGACGCATTGCTTTCGCGAAGCCGCGGATGCGCTTGGCCGTTGGTCGATGATGCGGTGCTTGCGTCACCACCCCCACCCTGCGATGCGACCTAATCCTCTCCCACGAGAAGGTATACGGAGCCCGCGGTATACGCTAGTTCCATCCCCCTTCACTTTCCCCGCTTCATCCCCAAATACGCCCCATGACAACCAATTCCCCCGACAACGACATCCATCTCGACACCAGCCGCGCGCCCTCGGCGGTGCCGGTCGACGACGCCGTGCTGCCGTTCGAGGTCGCGGCGCTCGATCTGCGCGGTCGGCTCACCCGCATGGGTCCCGCGCTCGACGATATCCTCACCAAGCACGCTTATCCCGCGCCCGTGGGCAAGCTGCTCGGCGAGGCCATCGTGCTGACGACCTTGCTCGGCTCCTCGCTGAAATTCGACGGCCGCTTCATCCTGCAGACCCAGACCGACGGGCCGGTGTCATTCCTGGTGGTCGACTTCCAGGCGCCCGACCGGCTGCGCGCTTACGCACGCTATGACGAGGCGCGACTGCAAGAGCTGAAGGATTCGGCCAAGGACTCCGGCGGCCTGCTCGGCAAGGGCCATCTGGCAATGACCATCGATCAGGGCGCCGACATGAGCCGCTACCAGGGCCTCGTCGCGCTTACCGGCGGCAGTCTGGAGGAGGCCGCGCATGAATACTTCCTGCGCTCCGAGCAGATCCCGACCCGTGTGCGCCTCGCCGTTGGCGAGGAGTGGAGCGGCGGCAAGCACCGCTGGCGCGCCGGCGGCCTGCTGACGCAGTTCCTGCCCCAGGCGCCCGAGCGCCTGCGCCAGGCCGATCTGCATCCCGGCGATGCGCCCGAGGGCACCGAGCTGCATGCGGTCGAGGAAGACGAGGCCTGGATCGAGGGCCAATCGCTTGTCGCGACGGTCGAGGATATCGAGCTGATCGACCCGGCGCTGTCCGGCGAGCGGCTGCTGTATCGTCTGTTTCACGAGCGCGGCGTCCGCGTGTTCGACACCGTGCCGCTGCAGGCGCGCTGCTCCTGCTCGCGCGATGCGGTCGCCAACATGCTGAAGAGCTTCTCGCCCCAGGACCGCGCCGACATGGTGCAGGACGACAAGGTCGTCGTCACCTGCGAGTTCTGCTCCTCGGTCTATCATTTCACTCCGCACGAAGCCGGCGTGACGGAGAATTGACTCTGTTGCGCTCGCTCCGCGCGTCGTAGCGATCGTGGTCGAGCGACAGCCCTCCGTACGTCGTCGCTTCGCTCGTCGCAATGACGCTCGATAGGCGGCGGCTGCGTCGCGCGGCGTCGGAGAGAATGTCGGGAGTTCGTGTGCGCCGGCGATTTCCATTAGTTCGTTGTTGAAAATCGGCTTTCTCGCTGATCGACGCCACATCCTTGCCCGTCGCGTTGATTGGTCGCAGCAACAAACAGCTTGTGCCGTCGGGCAAATCACTGGCACATTTCCGCGCATCCTGTTGCCGCATGAGGGGCGTTTCGCGACCGTCACGGACCGTTGGCAGTGGGAGGCGATGGGCGTGTGTTGCCGCAGCGTGGTTCAGTCTGCGCGGACGAACGGCGATGCACGCACGGTCAAGTCGCGCGGTCCTGATATCCCGATGCTGATATCAACTCACGTTGAGGCTTCGCTTCGCGTGGGGATGGCGGCCAGAAAGCCCGGCGCGCCAGGGAGAACGCGAAGCAGCCGTTAAAACCAGTCGCGCAGGGAAGGCCGGGTCGTTCCGGCTGAACCTGTGGTACCTGCCGCCTGCATTTTTTTCTGCAGGCGGGCCGCAGGCCTCAGCCGAGGCCCGGCCTTCCCTGCGCCCTCTATTTGCAGAGGGCGGATGAATGGGCAAAGCTCGGACGCGAGATGCGTCGCGAGAACGATGATGTGCGGCGTGAGTACAGGGTCCATCGTATTGCACTTCGTCCGCTGGCGCGTTGTCGGAAGCTTGCCGGGACGACAGCGGGCCAAACATCGGCAGGCGAGGCGAGCCGCAAGGACAAGGTATTGAACGTCGAGAGCAGCACAAGAGACAGCGAGCGGACGACTGGGGGCAGTCGAACTGCATGCCTTCTCAGCTAATTCAACACCCGCTTGCCGTCGGGGCTGTCGAGCGAGAAGGCCGGCACGGCGATGTCGAAGTGCTCACCGCTCTCGCTCTCCATCTGGTACGAGCCGGCCATGAAGCCGGACGCGGTGGTGAGCGGGACGCCGGAGGTGTATTCGAAGCGCTCGCCTGGCGCGAGCACCGGCTGCTCGCCGACCACACCCTCGCCGCGGACCTCCTGCTGCCGGCCGATCCCATCGGTGATGATCCAATGCCGGCTGCGCAGCCGCACCGTCTCCTCCCCGCTGTTGGTGATGACGACGGTATAGGACCAGAACCAGCGGCCATCGGCCACCGACGACTTCTCAGGCAGGAAGTTCGGTTCGACGGTCACTTCGATGTGGCGAGTCACGGCGCGATACATGGTGGCATTGTAGCGGAAACCAGCGCCGGAACCAATCGGGACGCCATCGTGCTTTCAACACAGTTCCGCATTATGGCACCAGAATCGCGGACTCTGTCGCCCGTATGCGCGATCCGTTCCTTGGGCTCGGATCGGGCGCGGCCGGCAGCACCCTGGCGGTGATCGCCCTGTCCTGCGTCGTGCGATCGCCACCAGCCGTCCGCCAAGGTCGAAAAACTGGGCACGGCCCAGCTGATAAGTCCTTCATCGCTTGCGCGAAAACTGCGCAGCCCTACATTTCCCCTGCCGGGCCTCGAGGGCTGGCAGCTTTGACGCGGTGCCTGATGACGTCGATTGTCGATCGCCTTGCCGGACCGTCCGCCCCCGCAGCCAGCGCCGCACCCGCGCCGGCTACGGAGACTGCCGCTGCGGCGAGCGCGGCTGCACCTGCGGTTGCATCTGCATCTGCCGTCGCGGCTGCGCCGGCCGTCAGCGCTGCACCCGCCATCACCGCCGTCCCTGCGATCACCTTCCCGGCGGTCGGCGAGCGCGAACTGCGGCTCGACCTGTTTCGCGGGCTGGCGCTATGGCTGATCTTCATCGACCATCTGCCGCCGAACCTGCTGACCTGGTTCACGCTCCGCAACTACGGCTTCTCCGACGCCACCGAGATCTTCATCTTCATCTCAGGCTACACGGCGGCGTTCGTCTACGGCCGGGCGATGCAGGATGCCGGTTTCATCGTCGCAACCGCGCGCATCCTGCGCCGCGTCTGGCAGATCTACGTCGCCCACGTCTTCCTGTTCACGATCTTCCTCGCCGAGATCTCCTACGTCGCGACCAGCTTCGAGAACCCGCTCTACACCGAAGAGATGGGAATCATGGATTTTCTCAAGCAGCCGGACGTGACCATCGTGCAGGCGCTGATCCTGCGCTTCCGCCCCGTCAATATGGACGTGCTGCCGCTCTACATCGTGCTGATGTTGTTCCTGCCGTTGATCCTGTGGCTGATGCGTTGGCGGCCCGACGTGACGCTCGGCCTATCCGTCATTCTCTATGCCGTGACCTGGGAGCTCGATCTCTATCTGACGGCCTATCCCAACGGCTTCTGGGCCTTCAATCCGTTCGCCTGGCAATTGCTGTTCGTGTTCGGCGCCTGGTGCGCGCTCGGCGGCGCGCGGCGCATGTCGCGCATCATCAACTCGCCGATCACGCTCGGGCTCTGCGTCGCCTATCTGGTCGCGGCCTTCTGTGTGACCCTGACCTGGTACATTCCGCAGCTCGGCCATCTGATGCCGCGCCGAATCGAGCAGTGGATGTATCCGATCGACAAGACCGACCTTGACGTGTTGCGTTTCGCGCATTTTCTCGCACTCGCAGCACTCACCGTGCACTATTTGCGCAAGGATTGGCCGCTCTTGAAGTCGCCGTGGCTGCGTCCGCTGATTGTCTGTGGGCAACACTCGCTCGAGATCTTCTGTCTCGGCGTGTTTCTGGCGTTTGCGGGCCACTTCGTCCTTGCCGAAGTGTCCGGCGGCGCCATGATGCACGCGGTGATCAGCCTTTGCGGCATCCTCATCATGTGGGGGGTGGCGTCGTTGATTTCGTGGTACAAGCGTGAGGCCGATAAGGGCGCGACGCGAAAAGGTGCGCGCAGCAACGCCGATCTGGCGGGAGGGGGCTGATGAAGTCCGTCTCGTGGTTAAGGTTTGGTATCGCAGTGCTGGCTGTTTCGCTGGCGGCCTCTGCGCGCGCGGAAGAGGCGCCGCAGAACTGCGAGGTGCCGGCCTACCTGCTGACCACCGAGAGCCCGCTCCCGAAGGTTGCAGACGCCGTCAAGAACGGCCGCACGCTGGATATTCTCGTCGTCGGAAGCAGGTCATCCTCCATTGTCAGCACGTCCGACGCCAATGCCTACCCCGCCCGTCTGCAGGCTGCGTTGAAGGACAAGCTGCCAACCGTCGCCGTCAATCTCAGCATCGAGCTGCAGCCCAAGAAGACGGCCGAGGAGGTCGCGGGCAATCTCGTTAAACTGGTGGAAGGAAAAAGGCCTAATTTGGTCATCTGGCAGACCGGCACGGTCGACGCCATGCGGTCGATCGATCCTGATGAGTTCCGGCAGGCGGTCGACGACGGTGTGGCGACGCTGCAGAAAGCGGGAGCTGACGTCGTCTTGATGAACCTGCAATACAGTCCGCGGACGGAGACATTGATCTCCGTGCCGCCCTATGTCGACAACATGCGTGTGGTGGCGCAGCACCGGGACATTCCGCTGTTCGATCGGTTTGCCATCATGCGGCAATGGAACGAGCAGGGCGATTTCGACCTGTTCAATCCGACGCACGGAGTCGAGCTGGCCAAGCAGGTTCATGACTGCCTCGGCCGGGCGCTGTCGAAGTTCATCATCGACGCGGCGCATATCGGGCCGGCGCAGCAGAACTAGGGTTATGTCGTTCATGACGTCGAATGAGTGTCACCGCGTCTCCGGGACATGGGAGAAGCTTTCGGCCGTTGCGGTCATTGCCATCGCCCTCGCGCTGAGCCCGCAGAAGCTACGGGCGCAGAGCGCAGCGCCGGCTGCGCCCGCCGCGCTTTCCGATGTGGAGAGCTCCGATCCAAAGGCTCCGCTGATCAGCGGGCGACCGAGCATCGGTCACGTCACGGTGGCGCAGGCGAGCGATCAGGTGCCCGGGCCGATCGCCGTGGCGCGCCCGGCGACCATAACCTCGCCGCCTGCGGCGACGACCGCGCCGGCCATGACCGATGCACAGCCGCCGGCTGCAGCCGGGCAGGCCGTCGTGGCGGCGCCGCCGTCGCGCAGCATCACCGAGCGGGCGATCGACAAGGTCAAGCAGGTCGCGAAGTCGGCCACCGACATCTTCAACCGCGTGCCGTGCCTGACGCCGAAGGGCGTCGCCAAGAAGAATTTCATTTCGCTGCCGCACGTCGCCAACAAGCTCGCCTCCGGCCTGCCGGTCGTCATCGTCGCCTTCGGCTCGTCGTCGACGCAGGGCTATGGCGCGAGCGCGCCGGACTACACCTATCCGAATCGGCTCGCCGCGCAGCTGCGCCGGCAATATCCGATGGTCGACATCAGCGTCATCAATGCCGGCGTCGGCGGCGAGGATGCGCCGGAGATGATGAAGCGGCTGGAGACGTCGGTGATCGACCGGCATCCGGATCTCGTGATCTGGCAGGTCGGCACCAATGCCGTGCTGCGCGATCTCGATCCCGCCGAGACCGCCAAGCTGGTCGATGACGGCGTCGCCAAGATCCAGGCGGCGGCCTCCGATGTCGTGCTGGTCGACCTGCAATATTCGCCGCGCGTCAACGAGCGCTCGGAGAACGCCAGCCGCATGAACAAGCTGCTCGGGCGTATCGCCGAGCTGCATCACGCCGGCATCTTCCCCCGCTTCGAGGTGATGCGCGACTGGCACGAGCGGCAGGCGATCCCGATCAACGAGTTCGTGATCTCGGACGGTCTGCACATGAGCGATTGGGGCTACGCCTGCTTCGCCCAGCTGCTCGGCGACGACATCATCCGCTCGGTCGGCCAGGTCAAGCTCGGCATCAACACGCCGGCCAACGTGCTGACCTATCGGCCGATGTGAGAGTGGCGAGTAGGGAATAGCGAGTAGCGAGTAGCGAATAGGATGCAATCGGTACGCCCTATTCGCCATTCTCTATGCGGCCATTCGCTACGCGGCCCTCAGGGCCGCATCCAGATCCTCGATCAGATCGTCGGCATGCTCGAGCCCGGCGGAGAAGCGGATGAAGCCCTCGCTGATGCCGAGCTCGGCGCGCGCCTCCGGCGTCAGCCGCTGGTGCGTCGTCGTCGCCGGATGCGTGACCAGCGTCTTGGCGTCGCCGAGATTGTTGGAGATGCGCGCGAGCTTCAAGCCGTTGAGCGTGCGGAACGCGCCGGCCTTGCCGCCCTTCACCTCGAAGCCGACCAGCGTCGAGCCGGCGCGCATCTGCTTGCGCACGGTCGCCGCCTGCGGATGGTCCTCGCGACCGGGATAGATCAGCCGCGAGATCTTCGGATGCGCCGCGAGAAAGTCGGCCACCTTCGCCGCCGTCTCGGTCTGCGCGCGCACGCGCACCGCCAAGGTCTCCAGGCCCTTGAGCAGGACCCAGGCGTTGAACGGCGAGATCGACGGACCGGTCTGGCGCATGAAATTGTGGATGTGCTCGGCGATGAACGCCTCCGACGACAGGATCACGCCGCCGAGGCAGCGGCCCTGGCCATCGATGTGCTTGGTCGCGGAATACACCACGACGTCGGCGCCGAGCGCGAGCGGGCTCTGCCAGATCGGGGTCGCGAACACGTTGTCGACGATCAGTCGCGCGCCACGGGCGTGCGCGATCTCGGCGATCGCGGGAATGTCCATCACGTCGAGCGTCGGATTGGTCGGGCTCTCCAGGAAGAACGACTTGGTGTTCGGCCTGACCGCCTTCTGCCATTGGTCGAGGTCGAGCCCATCGACCAGGGTCGATTCGATGCCGTAGCGCGGCAAGAGATCTTCGACGACGTAGCGGCACGAGCCGAACAGCGCCTTGGCGGCGACGACGTGATCGCCGGCACGGAGGGGAGCGAGGATTGCCGTGGTGACTGCGGCCATGCCGGTTGCGGCCGAGCGGCAGGCCTCGGCGCCCTCGAGCTCGATCATGCGGCGCTCGAACATTGCCGTGGTCGGGTTGGAGAAGCGCGAATAGATGAAGCCGGGATCCTCGCCCTTGAAGCGCGCCTCGCACTCCTCGGCGGTGGCGTAGACGAAGCCTTGCGTCAGATAGAGCGCCTCGGCGGTCTCGCCGAATTCGGAACGCAAGGTGCCGGAATGCACCAGGCGGGTTTCAGGACGATAGCGGGCGAACGACGCCGGGGCCTTCGCGGGGGACTTCGACATGTGACCTCCATCGTGACCACCGCCTCCAGCGATGGGCACAAAAAAACCGGCCTGGGAAAACTCCTCACGGCCGGGATCACAATCGTCCCCGGCCTGTTTAGCGACTTATTTAACGTGGCTGCAAGCCGGCCGGCTCAAATCACCACGGGATAAGTCGTGCTCATAGTCGCAACCGGCCTTTCCGTCAAGCCAGCCATCGGATAACCGGTAAAAAGACCCTATATAGGCTCGATAAGCCGCCGTTCCGGCGCCTGCAAAGGATCAGGTCTTGCCGTTTTCGCTCAGCCCCGACGCCCACGGCATCCTCCCCGATCGCATGATCGTGGCGATGGCGGAGGCTGGCCTGATCATCCCCGCATACGATTTTGTCGAAAGCCAGATCCAGCCGGCGAGCCTGGACCTGCGGCTCGGCGACATCGCCTATCGCGTGCGGGCAAGCTTTCTGCCCGGGCCGGGCGCGACGGTCGCCGAGCGTATCGACGAGTTGAAGCTGCACGAATTCGCGCTCGCCGACGGCGCAGTGCTGGAGACCAACTGCGTCTACATCGTGCCGCTCTTGGAGAGTCTCGCGCTGCCGAAGGACATCGTCGCGGCCGCCAATCCGAAGAGCTCGACCGGGCGGCTCGACGTGTTCACCCGCGTGATCGCCGACGGCACGCGACGGTTCGACATGATCGGAGCCGGCTATCACGGTCCGCTCTACGCCGAGATCAGCCCGAAGACGTTTCCCGTTTTGCTGCGCGAAGGCTCGCGCCTGTCCCAGGTCCGCTTCCGCTACCGCGACGCGGTTCTGTCGGAGGACGAACTGATCGCGCTGCATCAGGCCGAGCGGCTGGTGGATCGCGATGATGCGGATCTCGTCGGCGGCGTCGCTCTTTCCGTCGACCTGTCCGGCAGCAATGCCAACGGCTATGTGGGCTATCGCGCCAAGCGCCATACCGGCGTCGTCGACGTCGACCGCCGCGCCGGCTATGCTGTGGAGGAGTTCTGGGAGCCGATCAAGGCGCGCCCCGACGGCAGCCTCATTCTCGATCCCGGCGAGTTCTACATCCTGGCTTCGAAGGAGGCCGTGCAGGTGCCGCCGGACTACGCCGCCGAGATGGTGCCGTTCGATCCGCTCGTGGGCGAATTCCGTGTCCACTATGCCGGCTTCTTCGATCCCGGCTTCGGCTATGCCGGCGCCGGCGGGCAGGGCTCGCGCGCGGTGCTCGAGGTGCGCTCGCGCGAGGTGCCGTTCATCCTCGAGCACGGTCAGATCGTCGGCCGCCTCGTCTATGAGAAGATGCTGGCCCGGCCGAACGCGATGTATGGCAGCCGCATCGGCTCCAACTACCAGGCCCAGGGCCTGAAGCTCTCCAAGCACTTCCGCCTCTAGGCCCGGCTGCGCGCTGACCGCGCACCCCCAATGCGCCCGCTGCACGGGGCGCGGCCCGGCGGTGTGCTAGGAGGAACGACAAAGGTCCCGCCAGATGGCGCGGCCAAACGGGGAGCGAGCATGTCCGAGATCGGCTTGGCCGACAGTCCGGTCGGCGAGGGGCGTACGTTGCCGCCCATCGCGAAGCCGGTTCGGAATGCGCTCGTCGACGGACCCATTCTGCGCACCCTGCTGTCGCTGGCCTGGCCCAACATCATCGCGAACACGGCAGGCACCTGCGTCGTCATCGCCGAGACCTCCTATATCGGCCGGCTCGGTATCGAGGCGCTGGCGGCGATGGCACTAGTGTTCCCGCTGGTGATCCTGACCATGACGATGTCCGGCGGCGCCATGGGCGGCGGCGTGGCCTCGGCGATCGCGCGGGCGCTCGGCGCCGGCGACACCGAACGGGCCTCGACCCTCGCCACGCACGCGCTGCTGATTGCGCTGTTGTTCGGCGCGACCTTCATGGTCGGCATGCTGGTGTTCGGTCCCGCTTTGCTGGAGGTGCTCGGCGGCCGCGGCGCGGTGCTGAGCCATGCCACAGCCTATCTGCAGATCTTCTTCGGCGGCGCCATCCTGCCCTGGCTGATGAACTCGATGGCCGGCATCCTGCGCGGCACCGGCAACATGAAGCTGCCGTCGTTCATGATCCTCAGTTCGGCGCTGCTGCAGATCGTATTGGGCGGCACGCTCAGCCTGGTCCTCGGGCTCGGCATGCGCGGCGTCGCCGCCGGCGCGCTGCTGGCTTTCTGCGTCAGCATCTCGGTGATGGGCTGGTACCTGTTCTCCGGCCGCGCGCGCGTGCGGCCGAAGCTGCGGGGCCTGAAGATCAGCCGCGCGATGTTCGCCGACATCCTCAAGGTCGGCGCCATCGCCTGCTTCTCGCCGCTGCAATCCGTGCTGTCGATCGCGATCTTCACGCACATGCTGGCATCGTTCGGCACCGCCGTGCTGGCCGGCTACGGCATCGGCGCACGGCTCGAATTCATGGTGACCACTGTCGCGTTCTCCGTCGGCATGGCCTCGGTGCCGATGGTCGGCATGGCGATCGGTGCGGAAAGAATCGCGCGTGCCCGCCGGATCGCCTGGACGGCGGGGCTGGTCTCTTTCGCGTCGGTGGGTGCGCTGTCGACGCTGATCGCGATCGTCCCGCAATTGTGGGTCGACATCTTCACCCAGGACGAGAGCGCGCGCAGCGCCGGCCGGCACTATCTGCAGGTCGCAGCGCCAATGTATGCCTTCATCGGCCTGGCGATCTCGATGTACTTCTCCTCACAGGGCGCGGCCAGGGTGATCGGTCCGGTGTTGGCACAGACGGTGCGGCTCGTCTTCATCGCCGCAGGCGGTAGCTATCTGCTGAGCCATGCCGCGACCGAGGGCGACTTCTTCATGCTGGCGGCGTCCTCGATGGTCCTGCTCGGAGTGCTGACGCTCGCCACCGTCATGCTCACCCGCTGGGGCCCGAAGCCGGCCGCAGCGCTGGAGCTGCGCCCGGCCGTGCTGGCGGTCGAGCTCGGCTCGGGGGCGCAGATCCCGCCATCTCCGCATGTCGGCTGACGGCTGCTCGGCTCGTCTAGGCGCCCAGCCCGCCTATGGCGTCCTGCATCGCGCGCGTGCCGAGCGCCATCTGCTGCTCGATATAGGGCGCGATGGCGTGCGGCAGCACGTCGGTGATCCAGAGCATCCGGCAACCCTGCGCGCCGTCGGGGATGATCTGCACGGACGCGTTGTGATGCGTCACGCGTTCGCTCTCGATCGTGTAGACCAGACGCTGCTGCGCCTCGTCGCAACTGACGAGGCGTTCGCGCGCCACATTGCCGTTGGCGAAGGTCACGATCCGGACGTCGCCGTCGAGCTGGCAATCGACGACGAAGCCGGGCGCCAGCCGGGTATGAACGGCGCCGAAGTCGCGCACGGCGTCCCAGACGGCGGCTGCGGAGGCTGCGATCGGGATGTCCTTCTGAATCGATGCCATGGCCGGGGACCTCACGGACACACGGCTTCGATGTTGTTGCCGTCGGGATCGATCAGGAAGGCGGCGTAGTAGGTCGGACTGTAGTCCGCGCGCGGCCCGGCGCCGCCATTGTCGCTGCCGCCGGCCTTCAGCCCCTCGCTGTGGAATCTGGCGACCGCCGCGTGGTCCCGGGCGCGGAACGCGATATGGGCGGCGCCTTTGCTGGCGCCCTTGTCGAGATACAGCCACAGCGCCGGCTCCCCCTTCGGGCCGATGCCCGCCGACGCCTCGTCCTTGGAGCAGAGGATGTGGCCGAGCGGCGCCAGCGCCGCTGTGTAGAAGCGGACGCTGGCGTCCAGATTGCCGACCTTGAGGCCGATATGATCGTACATCGATGATCTCCATGCTTCGCATGCGGCTGCCGCACGCGCTGGATCATCCAATCAATGGCGGCTGAGATGGTCTTGGAGAATCTTGCGCTCGCCGCGCGACGCCTTGCGAAACTTCGCCGGCGACACGCCGGCAGCGCGCGCGAAGGTGCGGGTGAAATTCGACAGATCGGCAAAACCCGAATCGTAGGCGATGGTGGTGACCGGCGTATCTTCCTCGCTGAGACGCCGCGCGGCGTGCCGCAAGCGGGAGCGGATCAGATATTGATGCGGCGTCACGCCGATCGTGGCCGCGAACAGCCGCAGGAAATGGAACGGGCTGACGCCGGCCTCACCAGCCGCAGCCGCCAGATCGATGTCGCGCGCCGCATTGTCGTCGATCCACAATGCGCTCTCGACCGCGCGCCGGCGATCGCGAAGGCTTGGCGTCGCCGCCCGTTCGTGCTGGCCCGTGGCGGTCGCGACGAAGCGGCTGGCGATGATCTGGCCAACCTCGTCCAGACCGAGGTCCTGCTCGCGCGCGGCGACGGCCTCCGCGAGCTCACCGAGGACCATGAGCTCCGGCAGCGGCGGCATCGCGCCAACCCGCCAAGCCTGCCTGTTGCCGCCGATCTCGTCGATGAGCGCATGATCGAAGAAGAATGACAGGCATTCGTCGCCGCAGACGTGATCGTGCGTGCACATGAACTCATCGCCGGGATGGCCCACCAGCAGCGAGCCGGTGACCAGCTCGAAGAAGCGGCCGCGGTGCCGACAGCCGAAGCTCCCCTTGCGCACATAGGACAGCGAGTAGCCGGAATACTGCTCGACATAGGGACGCTCGCCCGGAACCGCCGCACAGCGGAACTCGGAGACGGTGACGTCACGGCTTTCGAACAGGATGGTGGCGCTCATCCTGCAAATCTAGCGCATTGCGGATGAAAGAGGAGGGCTGCGTCCGAGATAATATCGCGCGCAGCGAGGCGCCCGCTTACGACGCGCGCGGCCGGTCGACCGCGAGAAACGCGTCGAACAACGTCAGGCCCGCATGAGGCCGTGCGCCTTCGAGCGACAGCAGCCGCCGTTTGGAGATGACGCCGCTGTTGGGCGACGGCTTGTCGAGACCGTTGCCGATGTCGCGCACGCGGTGACAGGGAACGATCAGCACGAGCGCATTCTTGCTCAGCGCCTGCGCGATCGAATTCAGCGCCTTGGGAACGTGCAGTTCGTCTGCGATCGCGTCGGCGCTGCGCGTCTCGCCGCGCGGAATGGCACGAATGCAATCGTAGACGCGCTGGTTGAATGGTGTCACGCCGCCGAGATCGAGCACGACATCGGAGAAGTCGACCTCCTGCCCGCGCAGCATGGCGGTGATGCCTTCGATGGCGAGTTCAATATTCGAACACGGGCGCTGCTCCCGCGCTTCGGGAAATTGGCGAAACAGGCGCCGCCGCGTCTCGATTTCCCGTGCTTCCGGCAGTTGTACGCCGGTGATTCCGGCATCGCTCCACGCAATGCCGCAACGGCCGAGGGCCGTATCAAAGATCGTATACCCACGCCCCATGACGCCACCCCAACCCCACGCCACATCATATCATCGTCACGATCGCCCGCATCAACTTTGTTTACAAAGTGTTAACAGCGCGGCGTGACCGGGGCGGGTTTGCCCTGATTTGGGTGATGGTTGTCAAGCGTCCCGTTGCGATCGTTGTCTGCGATCTCTGTCATCGGCATCGCGATCGCGGAATGCGGCGCAGCGCGCAGGCGAGGTGCGATCGACCAGAGGCGCTACGGCTGGCTCACCAATGCAGGCCTATCGCCAGCAAAATCAGGATCATGCGCAAGCCACAGTTCGAGCAGGCTCAGGAAGGTCACGGCGATCCCGATCGTGATGCTGACATGCATCGCCGACGTATGCACGAACCCGAGCAGCCACGGAGCTGCAATCAGCCACAATCCAAGCGCGACCTTCAGCCACTCCTCCCAATCGGCAAACGCCAGGAGGCCGCCGAGCGAGAGCACGACGACGGCAGCCCCCGCCAACGCAGCATCGATCCGGCCGGCGCTGCCGACAAAGCCGAACAGCCAGGGCGCGACGGCAAGGAACAGACCGCAGCCGAGGGTGTAAAGGTCGAGCGCCGACGGGCCCGCCATGATGGCGAGGGCTTTCGAGGTTGCGGTCTGAGACGCGGGGCTGTGGCTCTGCATGATGTGAGCTCCCAGGACATTGACGGCGGACCTTGACGGCGCGGCGAAGCAGCGAGGGGCGCCGCCTCCAACGGGCAAAAGCGCGACCGGCCCGATCCGTTCCGGAGCCGGCGGTCGCGGCCGATCACGATCCGGAGATCAGGCCGGTGCAGAACTGTTGCCTCCCCCAACCCTTGGGCCTGGCGGTGTCGCGGCAACAAGCCGCTTGGCGAAACGCATGGTCTCGGCTAAGCATTGGCGAACGCGGGCGTAGTTCAATGGTAGAACGGCAGCTTCCCAAGCTGCATACGAGGGTTCGATTCCCTTCGCCCGCTCCAATGCCGCAATGTCCTGCTGCTACGCTCTGCAAAATCAGCTTCGTACGGTAGCCGATGGCCGCAAAGCTGCCGCGCGTTTTGCATAGATCGCCTCGATCTCCTTCGCGAAGCTCCGCTCGATCGCCGGACGCTTGTTCTTCAACGTCGGCGTGATCAGGCCTTCCTGCACGGTCCACGGCTCCAAGGTCCAATGCACCGCCTTCGGCGTCGCGTAGGACGGATAGGCCTTCGCGGCTCGCGCAATGTGGCGCAGCAGAGAGGCCGCTTCGGCCTCGGTGCCGCGCTGGCCGTGCGCCGCGAGCCTCGCCTGCTGCTCAGCCCAGCCGTTGGCGTTGAGCACGACGATCGCGGTCAGGAACGGCCGGTTCTCGCCGATCACGATGGCCTGCTCGAACAGCGGATCGGTCAGGATCGCGGTCTCCAGATCGGCGGGCGCGATCTTCTCGCCGGTCGAGGTGACGAGGATGTCCTTGATCCGACCGGTGATGGTGATGCGTCCGCCGTCGATGCGGGCCTGGTCGCCGGTGTGCAGCCAGCCGTCGGCTTCCCTGGTGCGGGCTGTCTCCTCCGGCCGGTGCCAATAGCCGAGCATCACGTTCGGGCCGCGCACCATCAACTCGTCATTGTCGCCGATGCGCACCTCGATGCCCGGCAGGGCGCGGCCGACGGTGCGCGGGTCGTTGTCGTCAGGCGTGTTGACGCTGACGACGGGCGATGTCTCGGTCATGCCGTAGCCCTGCAGCACCTCGAGCCCGAGCGCCAGGAACAGCCGCACCACCGGCTCGGCGATCGGCGCGCCGCCGCTCACGGCGACGTGCAGCCGTCCGCCGAATCGAGCCAGTATCTTGGCGGCGACTAGGCGTTGCAGCAGCGGCCACGCGATACGGTCGAACGCCGAGAGTCTCGTCCCGCGCCCATGCTGCGCATCGAAGCGCCGGCCGCCGATCGTGATGGTCAGGTCGAGCAGCGCCCGTTCGAGCGGGTTTGCGATCGCGCGGTGATGCATGATGACCGAGTAGATCCGCTCATAGATGCGCGGCACGGAGATCAGGATGGTCGGACGGACCTCCACCAGATCTTCGGACAGCTGCTTCACCGAGCGCGCATAGGCGACGCAGGCGCCGATGGCGATCGGGTAGTAGTAGCCCGCGGTGCGCTCGAACGTGTGCGACAGCGGCAGGAACGACAGGAATACGTCGTCGGTATCGGCCGCCAGCCGCTGATGGATGGCCTTGAGGTTGGAAACGACGTTGTCGTGCGACAGCATCACGCCTTTTGGCCGGCCCGTCGTGCCCGAGGTGTAGACGATGGCGGCGAGGTCGTGCGGCGCGATGGCGACCCGGGGGCCGGGAAGCGTGGCGTTGCCGGCTGCGTTCAACCACGCCTCCAGATCGACGAGGCGCGGATCGCCGGTCGGCTGGGTCGTTCGCCGGTCGGCGCAGACGATCCGCCGCAGGTCGGGCAGGGCCTCGCCGACCGCTGCGATCTCATCCCAGCGTGTGTCCGAATCGACCAGCAGCAGCCGGGCACCGGAATCGGAGAGGATGTAGGCGATGCTGTCGGCATTATCGACGGCATGCATCGGCACCGGCACCAGGCCGAGCGAGAGCGCGGCCTGGTCGATGGCGAGATGCGCGATTCCGTTCGGCATCAGGATGGCGACACGCTCACCCTGGGCGAAGCCGTCGGCCGCAAGCGCCCGCCGCCAGCGGTCGACGACGAGATCGATCTCGCGCCAGCAGAAGCTCGCCCATCGGCCGCTTCCTGCGTCGAACTGTCGGTAGGCCTGCTTGTCCGGGCTCCGTTCGACGCGCCAGCGCCAGAGTTCGGGCAAGGTGGTGATGGCGGCCAGCGTGCCGGCCGCCATGGCGTGATCATCGATGGGATTTGACTGCTGCACGCCCGTCTCCGGCGATCCTGAACTCGTCGCGAAGCAGAAGCTCTGCAGCGGCGGACCGGATCCGACGTTGACGTAGCGCAATCACCACGAGACAGGTCGTGCGTCTGCGCATGGGAGCCCGGCCATCGCGGCAGGCCGACCGCACTGCGGAAGCCGGGCGGAACGGGACGTCCGTCAGGCGCCCTGCGGGACCTTGTCGAGAAACCCGGTGACGCGCTGGATGCGGCCGTCGGCCAGCTCGACGAAGTCCGTGCCCTGGATCGGGGCTTCCGCATCCTCGGGGCCGAGCTCCCAGGAAAAGCGGAGATGATGACCGTGGCCGTCCGCGGAGCCGATCAGGCGAAAGCGGAAGTCGGGAAAGCGCTGCTGCACGCCCGCGACCAGGCCATCCACCGCATCGCGTCCTTCGCCGCGCATCAGCGGGTCGACATAGAGCGCATCCGCGGTCCAGTGACGTGCGAGCAATGCGCCGCGCTGCGCGGCATCACGTTCGTTCCACAGCGCGATGTAGCTCTCGGCGATCTCGGTTGGGTTGGTCATCGGTGCTCTCCATGTTGTGAACGATGAGGAGCCCATCATCGCGCCCGGCGCGCAGCGAATCGATTACGTCGAACGTCATCTCATCCGGAATGACAGAACTGTAAGTTGCCGCCTGTTTGCGCGAGGACTACTCCACGCGCGGAGGCGGTGCGGGGAATGCGTCTCATGATGTCCGACACTTGGAAGTGGATTGCCGTCGCAATCTGTCTGGTGCTGTTCACGGCGGATACCGTGCTCAAGCCGCAGGACAAGCCCAATCGCATGGTGTTCTTCGAGCTGCATCGCGGCGAGCGCCCGACGATGATCGGCATGATGCGCGACGACCTCGTCAAGCTGCCGGGACGCGGCGCCAGCCGCATCCGCGACGCGCTCGCGCGCGGCGAGACGTTAACGGTCTGGCAATATGAATTAAGAAAGATTGAAGACGGCAGCTATCAGGAGGTGCCGGAGCGGCAGATCCAGCTCGGCGCCGCCGATGCGCCGCTCGTCACGTTTGGAGCGCGGATTCGGCTGCCCGATAATTAGTTAACTTCACGGGGACCGAGGGCGTCGGGAGGCAGATCGTCCTCCCGGCTGCCAGCGCGATATCGGCCGGACCTCGCTCGATCTCGCGATCAGACGGCGCGGTGCTGGGAGTGATCCTGCCGCGCCCGCTTGCGGGGCGGGGCTCGACACGGTCCAAACTTGTGATTGCATTGGTCGCATCTCCGGATTTCGGCATGCCAGCCAGGGCTGGCGGGAGCCCGCACCCACGATCGTGATCGCACGAGCGCCCCTGGGCCGGCGATGAGAGGGGTGAGCGTCCCGCCGTCACCGGGCAACGGGGCGTGTGTCGCGCGGAAGCTCGGCCACCGGGCTTTTCCGGAGTGTCGTTTGTGCCGCCGTGACGCCGCTGCCGCGCCGATGGGCGAATCATGCCGGGCCTCTGCCTTGCTCGTGGCGCCATCGCCATGTCCGGAACCAGCGTTCGGCCATTTTCGGTGGTAGCGACTCATTGGTGCAGCGGGCTTGCAACACTCGCGGTGAATTTGGCTTTCGTCACCGCGCTGTCCTGGACAAAAACACGATCTCGAAACACGCTGCATTTGCGATTTGGATTTGGCTTTCGCGTTCCGGTTCTGCGGATGGGCTCGTGGTCGCAAGGTCCCGCCGCCGTCCAAGCATCTCAAGAAGCGCATCACAAGACGCGTACCAAAGTCGGTCAGATCGGTTTCGCCGGGTTGAACTGGGGCTCGACATGAAATTCTGGACGGGGTTGCTTGCGGTCGTTCTGTTGCTGTCGGGGGTCGGCGCCAGCCAGGCCGTGGTCCGGATCGCCGATGACCGCGGCGGCCGGATCGGAACCTATGTCGACAAGTACCAGGGCCTGCGATCCTCCGGCGAGTATGTGATCATCGACGGGCTCTGCGCCTCGGCCTGCACCATCGTGCTCGGGGCGATCCCCCACGAGAAGATCTGCGTCACCTCGCATGCCAATCTCGGATTCCACGCCGCCTGGGATTTCGGCGCCAACGGCCGCGCCGTCACCAACCCCGAGGCGACCCAGATGCTGTACTCGATGTACCCGTCGCCGATCCGCCGCTGGATCACCCAGCGCGGCGGCCTGACGCCCCGGATGATCTTCCTGAAGGGCAAGGAGCTGCAGGCAATGTACAAGCCCTGCTATATGGATGCCCAGGCATCCTCTCCGGCCTCCTCGCATGTCGCGCCCAATGCGCCGGCCATCTCGCCGGCCGCGGCCAAGGCCTCCGCCTCCCATTGATGACGCCGGCCACCGGCCGTTTCGGGTGAGCGGCTGCCCGTCCGCGGCGCTTGCCTGGACCGGCCGCGGGGCTTATCTGAAGCGCGAGGGGCGGGCCGCTCGGGCCAGCACTCGCCCGATGAGCACGTCATCATGCAGCCTCTTTCAGCGCCGCAAGAGATACCGTCCGCGTCGGGTGACCGGCGTTCGGCCTCCGCTTCGGCTATCGTGGCCGGGGTTGCGGCGATCGGGCTCGTCGCCGGCGCCGTGACGATGTGGGTGCAGTACGGGACCGCGGTGTTCTTCGAGACGATCGCGGCCGGCTGGCAAGCCTGCTTCTGAGACAGTGAAGGAGCGCTCAATGCCATCCAATGCCACCCGCCCCCTGGTGATCGTCGGAGCCTTTGCCGCCAGCCTCGTGGTCGGGCTGTCGCTGATGTTCCTCATCATGGGCGGCGGCCGAAACATCGCGGCGCCGGCCGCGATCGGCGGACCGTTCCAGCTGACCGACCAGAGCGGGGCCGTCGTCACCGAGAAGAGCCTTGAAGGCCGTCCGACCCTGATCTTCTTCGGCTTCACCCATTGCCCGGACGTCTGTCCGACCTCGCTGTTCGAGATCTCCGAGGTGCTGCGCGCGATGGGCAAGGACGCCGACGGCGTCAACGCCTATTTCGTCTCGGTCGACCCCGAGCGCGACAATCCGGCCGCGATGAAGGACTACCTCTCCAGCTTCGACCCGCATCTGAAGGGTCTGACCGGCGATCCCGAGGTCCTGGCGAAGGTTCTCACCGAGTACCGGGTCTATGCCAAGAAGGTCCCGCTGAAGGACGGTGATTACACCATGGACCACACCGCCCTGGTGTATCTGATGGACCGCAACGGCCGGTTCGTCGCGCCGTTCAACCTGAAGCGGACGCCCGAGGAAGCGGCGGCGGATCTCAAGAAATACCTCTGAGCGCGTTGACGCTCCAGCCGGGCGGCCGCCTCCGGGCCGAATCCAGCCTCGAATTTGCGCCGGGATGGTCTATAAGGCGCTGACCATCGGGACCGCTGATGCAGACCGTCTTATCAAAGCCCGTGAAATCCGCGCCTGCGGCCCGCGCCGCCATCGTCAGCGCGCTGCTCTGCTTCGGTCTCGCCGCAGCCGGCTCGGAGGCGCGCGCCCAGGCGCCCGTGCGGCCCGCCGTCGAGGCGGCGCCGCAGGCCGTCCCCGGCTTCTGGGACCCGCGACGCCGGCCCGACCGGCCCGATTTGTCGCGCCTCACCGTGATTCGTTTCCTGACCGAGACCGACTATCCGCCGTTCAACTTCACCGGTCCGGACGGCAATCCGGCCGGCTTCAACGTCGATCTGGCACGGGCGATCTGCGACGAGATCAAGGTCACCTGCACCGTCCAGATGCGCCGGTTCGAAACCCTGCTCGATGCGCTGTCCTCGAACCGGGGCGATGCGATCATCGCCTCGATCGCGGTGACGCCGCAGATGCGGGCGCGGGCCGACTTCTCCGATCCATATTACCGGGCGCCCGCTCGCTTCGTGTCCCGCCGCGATGCTGTCATGACCGAGATCCGCCCCGAATTTCTCGAGGGCAAGAAGATCGGCGCCGTCGCCGGCACCGCGCACGAGGCCTACCTCAAGGCGATGTTCACCGACGCCGAGATCAAGACCTATCCGAACGACGAGGCGCTGCGGCAGGCGCTGCGCCGAGCCGAGGTCGACCTGATCTTCGGCGACGGCATCTCGCTGGCGTTCTGGGTCAATGGCACCGATTCCGGCGATTGCTGCGCCTTTTCCGGTGGACCTTTCGTCGAAAGCCGCTATTTCGGCGAGGGCGTCGGCATCGCCGTGCGCAAGGGCAACGACCTCTTGCGCCAGGCGCTGAACTGGGCGCTGTTCCGGGTCTGGGAAAAAGGCCGCTACACCGACCTGTGGCTGCGCTACTTCTCGATCAGCCCGTTCTAGCGCTTGCCGTCGTTCCGGGGCGCGTCGAAGACGCGAACCCGGAACCTCGAGATTCCGGGTTCGATGCTTCGCATCGCCCCGGAATGACGGGTATCATGACCGCTGTTTTGCACTGACGTCTTCGGAGAAGTCTTTTTCACGATGTCCACGATCGATCTCGTCCCAACCAGCCCAAGCGACTTGCGCGCGCTCGCCGAACAATCCAACGCCTGGCCGTTCGAGCAGGCGAAAGCGATCGTCAACCGGCTGAAGAAGAACCCCAAGGACGAGGTGCTGTTCGAGACCGGCTACGGCCCGTCCGGCCTGCCGCATATCGGCACCTTCGGCGAGGTCGCGCGCACCACGATGGTCCGCCACGCCTTCCGCGTGCTCACCGAGGACAAGATCAAGACCCGCCTGATCGCGTTCTCGGACGACATGGACGGCCTGCGCAAGGTGCCGGACAACGTGCCGAACAGGGACATGCTGGCCACGCATCTGGGCAAGCCGCTGTCGCGCATCCCGGACCCGTTCTCCAACGAATATCCGTCGTTCGCCGCTCACAACAATGCGCGGCTGCGCGCCTTCCTCGACCGGTTCGGCTTCGACTACGAGTTCGCCTCCGCGACCGACTACTACACCTCCGGCAAGTTCGACGCGGCTCTGCTGCGCATGCTGGAGCGGCTCGAGAAGGTGATGGCGATCATGCTGCCGAGCTTGCGCGAGGAGCGCGCGGCGAGCTACTCGCCGTTCCTGCCGATCTGCCCGCGCACCGGCCTCGTGCTGTATGTGCCGATCGTCGAGCACGACGCCAAGGCCGGCACCGTCTCCTACGACGATCCGGAGACCAAGGAGCGCATGACCGTTCCGGTGACCGGCGGCCATTGCAAGCTGCAATGGAAGCCGGACTGGGCGATGCGCTGGCATGCGCTGGGCGTCGACTATGAAATGGCCGGCAAGGACCTGATCGATTCGGTGAAGCTGTCGGGCAAGATCTGCGCGGCGCTCGGCGGCACCCCGCCTGAGGGCTTCAATTACGAGCTGTTCCTCGACGAGAAGGGCCAGAAGATCTCGAAGTCGAAGGGCAACGGGCTGACCATCGACGAATGGCTGCGCTACGCCTCGCCGGAATCGCTGTCGCTATTCATGTATCGCGAGCCGAAGGCGGCGAAGCGGCTGTATTTCGACGTCATCCCGCGCAACGTCGACGACTATCAGCAGTTCCTCGATGGTTTTCGGAAGCAGGATGCCAAGCAACAGCTCGGCAATCCGGTCTGGCACATCCATTCCGGAAAGCCGCCGAAGGCGGACATGCCCGTCACCTTCCAGCTGCTGCTGACCCTGGTGTCGTCGTCGAACGCGGAGAATGCCGAGACGCTGTGGGGCTTCATCGGCCGCTACCGGCCGGGCGTGACGCCGCAGACCCATCCCAAGCTCGACGCGATGGTCGGCTACGCCATCAACTACTATCGCGACTTCGTCGCGCCGACCAAGACCTTCCGCGAGCCGACCGAGGGCGAGCGCGTGGCGCTGCAGGATCTGCGCGATGCGCTGTCCAATCTTCCGGCGGAGGCCACGGCCGAGGACATCCAGAACGTGGTCTACGAGATCGGCCGCCGCGAGCCGTTCCTCGACCACGCCAAGAAGGGCAAGGACGGCCGCCCCGGCGTGTCGCTGGACTGGTTCAACATGCTCTACCAGGTGCTGCTCGGCCAGGAGAAGGGCCCCCGTTTCGGCTCCTTCGTCGCGGTCTACGGCGTGAACAATGCGGTGGCGATGATCGACGGCGCGCTAGCGCGGAGCGCGTGAGTGCCGCGCTGGTCACGGCATAAACCGGTGTCGTCCCGGCCTTGGGCCGGGACCCATAGCCACGAGCCGAGGTGAGGTGACGGATATCCGCCACCTCGCAAGACAACTGAGATTCCGCGGTTGGGTCCCGGCGTTCGCCGGGACGACAGCGGAGAACTCGGCGACCGCGTCAGTCCGAAGCGGCCATTCGAACTACACCCCGTGCAGCACGAAGCGGCGGTCGAGCTTCTGCACCGGGCGCGCGTTCATCGGATACAGCTTGGCGAATTTCGCGACGTCCGCTTCCGCGACCGAGACCGGCTCGCTCAGCAGCAGCCATTCGACCACCTCTGAGCAGGGCGGCGTCGTCAGCGAGCCGGCATAGCGATAATAGGAGCGGCGTGCCGGCAGCATCATGTTGGGGTTGATGCGCGGATCGGCCTTGACTGCGGGACCCTCCTTGTCCGGCATCGTCGCCACGATCTGCGCGAAGGCGGGATTGGGCCGGCCGGTGGTCATGAGAACGCCGACCACGGCGAGCCCGCCCGACGCGGTGCGGTGGACGAAATGCGCCTCCATCGGATAGTTCTTGCCACCGATCTGATGCTCGCTCGGGCGATGGAAATGCACCTGCAGCAGCTTGTAGGTGGTGCCGTCGAGCTTCAGGGTGCTGCTGCCGTCGGCAAAGTTGAGCTGGATGGTGTGACCATTGTTGACGATGGTGTCGGCGGTCCTGGCCCAGCTCAGCTTGAAGTTGGGCAGTTGGGCCCGGGTCGAGTGCTCGATGTCGATGGGCGATTGCTGGGTGCCGACGCCGCAGACCTTGTTGGCCGCATCGAGATCCCCCCAATTGGCCGGTCCGGTCGCGCCCTCATAGCTCCAATGCGGGGCGCCCTCGGCGGCGAAGCCCGGGGTCGCGCAGGCGGGGCAGAGGGCGAGCCCCGCAAGAGCCTTCAAGACGTGGCGGCGGTCCATGGCAATCTCCAAAAGGTTCAAGCGTGGGCATGATCGGTTGCGAATCGCGCGCAACAGGAAAACCGAATCAGGTTAACCCTTGCTGAGGAACCGGCTGCGTCCTCGCGAACTCGCAGTCATTCGGGTGCAGCCTGAGCGGGGCGGCCGCCGGGCTGTCCCGGGCAAACGATGCTTGAGTTCGCCGCCCCCTGCCGATACGGTCGGCCGCTCCGAAAACATCAGCAAACTCAAGCTCGAGCCAGGACCGCGCGAAGGTGCCCAAAATCTACAAAATCTGCTCAGCTTCGGCCTGGCGCGAGGCGGAGCGGCTGGGCGTGTACCGCGGTAGCGCCGACGATCTGCGCGACGGGTTCATCCATTTTTCGACCGCCCCCCAGGTGCCGGAGACGGCCCGGAAGCACTTTTTCGGGCAGAGCGCGCTGTTCCTGGTCGAGGTCGAGGCGGATGCACTGGGTGGAGGCTTGCGCTGGGAGCGCTCGCGCAACGACGAGCTCTTCCCGCATCTGTATGGCGAACTCGATCTCGGCGCCGTGACCGCCGTTCACCAGTTGCACAGCCGTGCCGATGGCGGCCATGACATTCCGGACCTGAAGCCGTGATCCGCGCTTTCGACCAGCTCTCGCTGCCGCTGCTCCGCTGGCTCGACGCCGAGGATGCGCACCGGCTCGCCATCCAGGGCCTGAAGCTCTTGCCGGCGATCAAGCCGCGACCGGACGATGCGAAGCTCGCGGTGCGCGCCTTCGGGCTCAACTTCCCGAATCCGGTCGGCATGGCCGCCGGCTTCGACAAGAACGCCGAGGTGCCGGACGCGCTGCTGCGGCTCGGCTTCGGCTTCGTCGAGATCGGTTCGGTCACGCCGCGGCCGCAGAGCGGAAATCCGCGCCCGCGGCTGTTTCGGCTGGAGCGCGACGAGGCGGTGATCAACCGCATGGGCTTCAACAATGACGGCGCCGAGATCGTGTTGCGGCGGCTTGCCGGCCGCGCCCATCAGGGCGGCATCGTCGGCGTCAATGTCGGGGCCAACAAGGATTCGGCCGACCGCGTCGCCGACTACGTCCGGCTGATCGAGACCTTCGCGCCGGTGGCGAGCTACTTCACCGTCAACATCTCCTCGCCCAACACGCCGGGCCTGCGCAACCTGCAGCAGGCTTCTCAGCTCGACGAGCTGCTATCCAAGGTGCTGGAGGCGCGCGACCGTATCCGCCGCAAGGCCGGCGACACCCCGGTGCTGCTCAAGATCGCGCCGGATCTCAGCCTCGCCGAGCTCGATGACGTCGTCCATGTCGCGCGCTCGCGCGGCGTCGACGGCATGATCGTGTCGAACACGACGCTCGCTCGGCCCAGCTCGCTGCGCGAGCAGTTGCGCGCCAAGGAGCAGGGCGGCCTGTCCGGGCGGCCGCTGTTCCGGCTGTCGACCCGGATGGTGGCCGAGACCTTCGTGCGCGTCGAAGGCGCGTTCCCGTTGATCGGCGTCGGCGGCATCGACACGGGCGGCGCCGCGCTCACCAAGATCCGCGCCGGGGCCAGCCTGATCCAGTTGTATTCCTCGCTGGTCTACAAGGGCCTCGGCCTGGTCGAGAGCATCAAAGCCGACCTGACCTCGACGCTGCTGCGCACGGGGCGTGACTCCCTGGCGGAGATCGTCGGCGCCGATGCCGCGACGATCACGGCCGAGGATTGGCCGGTTTAGTTGCAGCCGAGCTGTCGCATCATTCACGCACGGCTGTCATCCCCGCCTTCGGACGATGACAGCTTACATTGTCGGTCGAGTCGGGCTCTTCCCGAACGACGCCCGCAGCAGCGCCGGATAGCGTGCGGCCTGGAAGCCGCCGCGGGCGGCGTAGAAGCCGAGCATCGCGATCCACAGGCCCGTATTGCCGAAGCCGCGCAACGCCAGCCAGATGCCGAGGAAGACGATCAGCGCCGCCACCATGAGATTGCGCATGTCGCGCGCCCAGGTGGCACCGATATAGACGCCATCGAACGCGAAGGCGAACACCGACAGCAGCGGCGAGGCCACCACGAACGGCAGATAGTCGCGCGCTGCGCGGCGCACCGCATCGTTTGCCGTCATCACGTCGATCAGCACCGGACCGAACAGCGCGAAGATCACCGCAACGGCGAGCGCGAAGCCGAAGCCCCAGGCGAGCACCAGCCTTGTGGCGCCGGAAAAGGCGTCGCGGTTGCGCGCGCCGAACGCATAGCCGCACAGCTGCTCGGCGGCGTTGGCGAGCCCGTCGAGGAAAAACGCGGCCACCAGCAGGAAATTGTTCAGCACCGCGTTGGCCGCCAGCGTCGTGTCGCCGGCACGCGCGCCTTGTGAGGTGAAGAACAGGAAGGCGACGATCATCGCCGCGGTGCGGATCATGATGTCGCGGTTCACCGCCATCATGTGCATCAGCTTGGCGCGGTCGAGCAGCGCAGCGCGCGATATCCGGGCGTCGGCTTTGACCAATCGGCGCGCCAGCACGAGGCCGATCGCGACACCGACCGTCTCCGCGATCACGGCGGCAATCGCCGCGCCGGCGATACCGGCCTGCAGTATCTGGACGAACAGGATGGTCGCGGCCATGTTGATCAGGTTGATCGCGACCTGAACGGCCAGCGCCAGCCGTGCGCGCGCCAGTCCGACGAGCCAGCCGAGCAGCACGTAGTTGGCGAGCGCCAGCGGCGCCGACCATATCCGGACGATGAAATAGCTGCGGGCCGCGCTCAACACGGCGTCGCTGCCGCCCATGATGTCGAAGATGATCGCGCCCAGCGGCAGTTGCAGCGCGATCAGGGTGACGCCGATCAGCGCGGCCAGCGCCAGGCCGCGGATCAGGACCATCAGGATCTCGTCGCTCTCGCCGGCGCCGAGCGATTGCGCGGTGAAGGCGAGTGTGCTGGCGCGGAGGAAGGCGAACAGCCAGAACAGGCAATCGAAGATCACCGAGGCCATGGCGACGCCGCCGAGCATGGCCGCTTCGCCGAGCCGGCCGATCGCCGTGGTCGAGACGATGCCGATCAGCGGCGTGGTCAGGTTGGCGATCATCGCGGGACCCGCGATGTCGAACACCTGCGCTGTCGTGATTTTCGCTGAAGCGGTCAAGAACGTCTCGCGGATTGGCAAAGCGCGCGGCACGCGCGTCTCTCCTGGTCTTAGCGGCCTTTCGCGTCTCTCAGCTAGAGGTCGATGCTCATGCCGTCATGCGCGGCCACATGGCCGATGCGGTCCAGCCGGCCCAGCATGTCGTCGCTCATATGGGTGAGCACCAGCCGCTTCGGCCCGATCTCGCCGAGATGCCCCTCCAGCGCCGCGAGGCTGAGATGGTTCTTCACCGCCTTGTCGTAGGTGTAGGCCTCGGCGATCAACAGGTCGGCGTCGCGGCCGAGCGGGATCAGGCTGTCGGTCCACTCGGTATCGGCGGTGTAGGCGACGATCTTTCCCTCGGCCTCGATCCGGTAGCCGAGAAACGGTCCGCCCGAATTGCCGTGGACGACTGGAAACGGCGTCACGCAGACCGCGCCGAAGCGCATTGGCTGCTCAGGCGCGAGCTCGATCACCGACAGTTCGAATTTCCGCGGCGTGCGCGACGAATGCTCGAACAGCGCCTCCATGACTTGCGTCAGCCTTGCCGCGATGCCGGCCGGGCCGACGATCACCAGCGGCTGCGTCCGGCGCGAAAACTGCGCATCGAGCAGCAGGAACGGCAGGCCGGCGAAATGATCGCCATGGAAATGCGTGATCAGGATCAGTTCGATATCGTTGCAGGCGATGCCGAGCCGCTTCAGCGCCGGTAACGACGAGGCGCCGCAGTCGATCAGGAGATTGGTGCGCAAGCCGGTCAGATGGAAGCAGGTGTTGGACCTGCCGCCCGAGCCGAACGCGTCACCGCAGCCGACGAAGCGGAGCTGCATCGGCTGCGTCTCTCTACCGGCCGCGCGGGGCGAACAGCCGCGACAGGAACCAGATCGGGATCACGATCACGGCGCCGAGCAGGAAGTAGCGCCACAGCCAGTTGAAGGCGTCGAAGCCGAGCTCGTACAGCCGGATGAACAGCAGCCGGATGCTGTGCAGGATGTTCAAGGGATCGAAGCCGATCGCCGACAGCACCACGCCGACCAGGATCGACAGCAGGACCAGCCGGAACGCCACCGACAGCGGCGAGCCGCCGAGAAAGCGATACAGGCCATCCGAGCTGCGGGCGCGGGCCGGATAGTCCCTGATGTCGTTCGACATGTCATCGTCTCCAGGCGGGTTCGTCGGATTCGCGAGCCCGATTATAAAGCACGGCAGGGCAGGTGGGGAACCCGGCTCGCCGCCGCAAGCTGGTTACTGGCATTTAATGTTCCCGCGCTGTCACGCCGGGGTCTCGCTCTTCAGCATGCGCTCCAGCGTCTCCAGCCGGTCGGCGTCGCGCGGTGGCTTGTCCCAGCGCAACCGGTTGATGCGCGGAAAGCGCATCGCGATGCCGGATTTGTGCCGCGGCGAGCGCTGCAGGCCCTCGAACGCCACTTCGAGCACGAGCCCCTGCCCGGGCTCGTGCACGACGTGGCGGACGGGACCGAACTTCTCCGTGGTGTTGCGGCGGACGAAGCGGTCGATCTGCAGCAGCTCCTCGTCGGTGAAGCCGAAATAGGCCTTGCCGACGGGCACCAGCTGATCGCCGCCGTCTCCCGCCGTCCAGACGCCGAACGTGTAGTCGGAGTAATAGGACGAGCGCTTGCCGTGGCCGCGCTGCGCATACATCAGCACGGCGTCGATGATGTGCGGATCGTGCTTCCACTTCCACCACTGCCCCTTGGGACGCCCCGGCAGATACAGCGCGTCGCGCCGCTTCAGCATCACGCCTTCCACCGCTTCGGCATCGTCGCCGGCCCCGGCCGAGGCGGGATTGGCGCGCGCGGCCTTCAACGCATCCCAGGTCGCGAACGCAATGGTCGGTGACAGGTCGACGCGCGGATCGTCCAGGCGCTTGATGAACGCCTCCAGCTTCGCGCGGCGCTCGGCGAACGGCAGCTCGCGCAGGTCATCGTCCTCATCGCCGAGCAGGTCGTAGGCCCGCAAGTGGATCGGGTACTCCTTCATCAGCTTCGGCGACACCGATTTGCGGTTCAGCCGCTGCTGCAGCACGTTGAAGCTCTGCACGCGCTGATCGCGCACCACGAGCAGCTCGCCGTCGAGCGCGCCGGGCAGATGCAGCGATGGCAGCAGGTCCGGAAAGCTTCCCGTGATGTCCTCACCGCTGCGCGAATACAGCCGTGTGACGACGCGGCCGTCGGCCTCGCGGCCGCTCACCGCCTGCACGCGGATGCCGTCCCATTTCCATTCCGCGATGTAGTCGGCCGCGTTCATGCCGGCGAAGTCGTCGTCCTCGACCGCATGCGCCAGCATCACAGGGCGGAACGGCGCGGGATCGCGGTTGACCGGCTTGTCGCCGCGGCCCTCCAGCCACGCGAACAGGTCGAGATAGGGCGGCGCGAGGCCCGGCCAGATCAGCTCGACCTCGTGCGGGTCCTTGTCGCCGAGCGCGGCCGCTGCGGTCTTGGCAAGCCGCGCGGAGATGCCGATGCGCAAGCCCCCGGTGACCAGTTTCAGCAGTGCCCAGCGCCCGGTCTCGTCGAGTTCATCCAGCCATTGCGCGAGTTGCCGCGGCATCTCGGTCTTGCCGAGGGTGCGCAGGGTGGTGACGACCTCGGTCAGCGTCGGCGGTGGCGGGTTGTTGTGGCCGGATGCTCTCGTAAGACCACCTGTGTGGCACCCCCCTCCCTGACCCTCCCCCACAAGGGGGGAGGGAACGGAGAGAGCAGTGCTCGGAGGAGCAAGATCACTTGTTGAGCCCCTGTTGGCTATCGAACGAGATGCAAGCTCCGAGTGCCACTCGGCTCCCTCCCCCCTTGTGGGGGAGGGGTGGGGAGGGGGGTACCCAGGAACGAGCTGCTGATGATGCGCCCTGTCCTTCGGCCACATCAGCGCGACGGTCTCCGAGAGATCCCCCACATAATCATACGACAGCGCGAACAGCACCGGATCGGTGCGCGCGGCGATTATTTCGCGGATCAGCGCCGGCTTGGCGTGCTTGAACGACAGCGCGCCCGTCAGCGCGCCCAGCGCGTAGCCGCGATCGGGATCCTCGACCTCGCGGAAGTACGACGTCAGCAGGCGCAGCTTGTTGTTGCGGCCGGGCTCATAGGCGAGGCGGTCGAGCAGCTCGGCGAAGCGGTTCATGCCTCCGCGTCCTCCGTCGCCACCACCTCGCTCTCCTCCTCGTCGCCATAGCCGACCAGGTCGAGCGGCCGGGCCGCCAGGCCCTTGCTCCGGCACCAATGCACCAGCGCGTCCTCCTGGCCGTGGGTGACCCACACCTCGCTTGCGCCGGTCGCCGCGATGGTGGCGGTCAGCCCGTCCCAGTCGGCATGGTCCGAGATCACCAGCGGCAGCTCGACGCCGCGCTGCCGGGCGCGGGCGCGCACCCGCATCCAGCCCGAGGCGAAGGCCGTGACGGGATCGGGAAAGCGCCGCGTCCACAGGTCGGAGGTCGCGCTCGGCGGCGCCAGCGTGATCGTGCCGGCGAGCTCGGCCTTCTTGACGCCCTTCACAGGCCTCAGCGCGCCCAGCGCGATTCCCTTGTCCCGATAGTAGCGCGTGATCCTCTCCATTGCGCCATGCAGGTAGATCGGCTGCTCATAGCCGGCCTCGCGGATCAGCGCGATCACGCGCTGCGCCTTGCCGAGGGAATACGCGCCGACCAGATGCGCGCGGTCGGGAAACAGCGCCACCGAGGCCAGCAGCTTGTTCACTTCCAGCGCTGCGTCGCCGTGACGGAACACGGGTAGGCCGAACGTCGCCTCGGTGATGAAGACGTCGCATTGTACCAGCTCGAACGGCGCGCAGGTCGGATCGCGCGCATCCTTGTAGTCGCCGGATGCGACGATGCAGGTCCCGCCACAGGACACCTTGATCTGCGCCGAGCCGAGCACGTGACCGGCGGGATGAAAGCTCGCGGTGACGTCGCCGAGCCTGATCTCCTCGCCATAGCCGATCGCCTGGATCGAGCCCGCAAAATTGTCGCCATAGCGCAGCCGCATGATGTCGAGCGTCTCCTGCGTCGCCAGCACGGCGCCGTGGCCGGCACGGGCATGATCGGAATGGCCGTGGGTGATCAGCGCCCGCTCGACCGGGCGCACGGGATCGATGTGAAAGCCGCCGGCCTTGCAGCACAGGCCGGAGGGAACGGGCAGCAGGATGTCTTGCGGGCGCATGCCGGTCATATAGGTCACGCAAGACGCGTTTTCAGGTCGTGCCAGTTTCCATCTCGTCATGCGCGGGCTTGACCCGCGCATCCATCTCCTCGATGAGAAGCCCGCATTGACGACGATGGTTCCCATGCCCAACCGCCTGTTCCTGTCCTCCGGCGATCTGATCGCCGACCGCCGCTACGAGTTCGCCCGCGATCTGCAATTGAAGGGCGACCTGGTCGCGGCCGCCGAGGTGATGGAGCAGGCCATCGAGGTCGCCCCCAGCTTCGCCTCGGCCTGGTTCGAACTCGGCAAGATCAGGATCGCGCTCGGTGAAACCGACAAGGCAATCTCTGCCTTCCGGAACGCCTGCGTCGCCGATCCGGATGACCGCCACGGCGCCGCTGTGCGTCTGATGCAGCTCGGCGCCGCGCCGCTGTCGGACATGCCGAAGGCCTATGTGCAGTCGCTGTTCGACCAGTACGCGCCGCGTTTCGAGACCGAGCTGATCGAGCGGCTGCACTACCGCGCGCCGGCGATCCTGTTCAAGGCGGTGATCGCGGTGCGCGCGGCCGAGCGCAAGCCGGCCTACTTCAAGCGCGCGATCGATCTCGGCTGCGGCACCGGGCTGGGTGCAGCGGCGTTCGCCAGCAACGTCGACAGCTTCATCGGCATCGACCTGTCGGCCGGCATGATCGCGGAGGCGCGCGCCACCGGGCTCTATGCCGGGCTCGAGGTCGACGACATGACCGCAGGGCTGCAGCGCCAGGACGTTGCGTCTGCTGATCTCATTCTCGCAGCCGATGCGATGGTCTATGTCGGCGACCTCGGCCCGGTGTTGCGCGAGGCGCAACGTGTGCTGGCGCCGGGCGGGCTACTGACTTTTACCGTTGAGACCCATGACGGCGACGGTGTGATCATGGGGAAGGGGCTGCGTTATGCCCATGGAGCGGAATATGTCCGTGGCGTGATCGCGGCCACGGGATTGAAGCTGGCCCATCTCGAGCCGGCGTCGCCGCGCACCGAGGAGCAGCTGCCGGTGCGCGGGCTGGCCGTGGTCGCCGTCAGGACTTGAGTCTACACGCTATTGAATGCGCTGCACGCAGCGTCCAATGCGGCAACTTCGCTCTTGCCGCAGCTCTCCCGATGCCAAAAAATGTCGGCAGTCTAGGGAGAGACAAAAATGAAAAAACATCTGACGCGGCGCGATTTCTGCGCCACCGCGCTTGCGACCATCGGCGCTTCGACCATCGCCTCGCCTTACGTCTGGGCTGCCGAGAAGAAATATGATGCCGGCGCCAGCGACACCGAGATCAAGATCGGTCAGACCATTCCGCATTCCGGTCCCGGTTCGCTGTACGGCGTGCTCGGCCGGGTGGGTGAAGCCTATTTCCAGATGCTCAACGAGCAGGGCGGCATCAACGGGCGCAAGGTCAAGTTCTTGACCATGGACGATGCCTATAGCGCACCGAAATGCGTCGAGGCGACGCGGCGGCTGGTCGAGCAGGACGAAGTACTGGCGCTGTACGGCTCGCTCGGCACTGCGCCGCAGACCGCCGTGCACAAATACCTCAATTCCAAGGGCGTGCCGCAGCTGCTGCTCAACACCGGCGCCTCGAAGTGGAATGATCCGAAGAACTACAAATGGACCATGGCGGGGCTGCCGCTCTATCCGACCGAGGCGCGCATTCTCGCCAAGCACGTGCTGAGCGTGAAGCCGGAAGCCAAGATCGGCATCCTCTATCAGAACGACGATTTCGGCCGCGACTTCCTGGGACCGTTCAAGAAGGTGCTGGCCGACGCCGGCGGCAAGGCGCAGGTGATCATGGAGCAGACCTATGATCTCACCGAGCCGACGGTCGACTCGCAGCTGATCAATTTGTCGAAGTCCGGCGCCGACGTATTCTACAACATCAGCACGGGAAAGGCCTCGTCGCAGTCGATCCGCAAGGTGGCCGAGCTCGGCTGGAAGCCGCTGCAGCTGCTGTCGGCGGGCTCGACCGGCCGTTCGATCCTGTCCGCCGCCGGCCTCGAGAACGCCAAGGGCATCGTCGCGATCCGCTATTCCAAGGACGCCGGCGTGCCGCAGTGGAAGGACGATCCGGACGTGAAGGGCTTCGAGGCGCTGCGCGCCAAGTACCTGCCCAGCATCGATCCCGACAACACCATCGCCTATGCCGGCTACGGCCAGGCGGTGTCGATGGGCGAGATCCTGCGCCGCTGCGGCGATACGCTGACGCGCGAGAACGTGCTGAAGCACGCCACGACCTTGGCCGGCTTCCACTCGCCGTTCTTCCTCGACGGCGTCAACTATGCCTACACGCCGGACGACTACACGCCGATGAAGACGCTCTACATCTCGATCTTCGACGGCAAGGACTGGAGCATCTCCGAGAAGCCGATGACGGAGTAGGGGGGCAGCGGTCTCATTCGTCATTGCGAGCGAAGCGACGCAATCCAGAGTTCCTCCGCGGACGCAGTCTAGATCGCTTCGTCGCTTCGCTCCTCGCAATGACGATGTGGCGAGGGATGCAGCCTCAAACTCCGCTGTCGTCCCTGCCTAGTGCGCAATTGCGCACGCGGCGCAGGGATCCATAACCACCGGCTTTGTTGGGACGATGACGGGCAGTATGCGTCTCACCGATGGATTCCGCGGTATGGGTCCCTGCGTTCGCAAAGACGACGGCGGAGCGAGGCGCTGGTGCGCTTCAGGATAGGCTGGCACGGCAGCCGTGAAGGCTAAGGCGCCTATCCGCCCCTCGACGAACCGCGGGCGACTGCCTACCTTCCCCCGGTGCCGCCCCGCGTCTCACCAGTCCCGCCTGACGACAGCGCCGCCTTGCCCGACCATTTCACCGAATGGTTCGCGGCGCGCGGCTGGGCGCCGCGTGCGCATCAGCTGGCGCTGTTGGAGAAGGCGCGCGCCCAACGCTCGGCGCTGCTGATCGCCCCGACCGGCGCCGGCAAGACGCTCGCCGGGTTCCTGCCGACCCTGGTGGAGCTCGGCTCCGCCGTCGCGCCGAAGCATCGTTCTGTTCTTGCCAAGCCATCCGCTCTCTCCACTCCCTCCCCCCTTGTGGGGGAGGGGCGGGGAGGGGGGCCTCCGGCGGCGGTGTCGATGGTGGCACCCGGCACCGAGCCGAATGCACTGGTCGAACTCGCGAACACGGAAAAGAGCAAGCAGACGGCGAACCGCATCCCGCGACCCGCCGGCCTGCACACGCTCTATATCTCCCCGCTGAAGGCGCTCGCGGTCGACATCGCCCGCAACCTCGAGGCGCCGATCTCGGAGATGGGCCTGCCGATCAAGGTCGAGACTCGCACCGGCGATACGCCGGTGTCGCGTCGGCAGCGGCAGCGCCGCTATCCGCCGGACATTTTGCTGACGACGCCCGAGCAGATGGCGCTGTTGCTGTCGTCCGACGATGCGCCGTTTCTGTTTTCCTCACTGAAGCGCGTGGTGCTCGACGAGCTGCATGCACTGGTGACCTCCAAGCGCGGCGATCTCTTGTCGCTCGCGCTGGCGCGGCTGTGGCGGCTTGCGCCGGACATGCGCATGATCGGCCTGTCGGCGACCGTCGCCGAGCCCGAGCAGCTCGCGCGCTTCCTGGTGCCGCAGCCGAGCGGTGGCATAGCCGCGGCCGATGTCGTGGTCGCCGGCGGCGCCGCGCCGCCGGTGGTCGAGATGCTCGACACGCAGGAGCGGCTGCCGTGGGCCGGCCACAGCGCGCGCCATGCGCTGGCCGAGATGTACGAGCTGATCAAGCGAAACAAGACCACGCTCGTGTTCGTCAACACCCGCAGCCAGGCCGAGATGCTGTTCCAGGAGTTCTGGCGCATCAACGACGACAATCTCGCCATCGCCCTGCATCACGGCTCGCTCGACGTCGCGCAGCGCCGCAAGGTCGAGGATGCCATGTCGGCAGGCAGGCTGCGCGGCGTCGTCTGCACCTCCTCGCTCGATCTCGGCGTCGACTGGGGCGACGTCGATCTCGTCATCAATGTCGGCGCGCCCAAGGGCTGTTCGCGGCTGATGCAGCGCATCGGCCGTGCCAATCACCGGCTCGACGAGGCTTCGCGGGCGGTGCTGGTGCCGGCCAACCGCTTCGAGGTGCTGGAATGCTCGGTCGCGATCGATGCCATCGCCGACAATGCGCAGGACACGCCGCCTTTGCGCACCGGCGCGCTCGACGTGCTGGCGCAGCACGTGCTCGGCTGCGCCTGCGCCGAGCCGTTCCTCAGCGACGAGCTCTATGTGGAGATCATCACTGCGGCCCCCTATGCGTCGCTGTCGCGCGCCGATTTCGACGATGTCATCGACTTCGTCGCCACCGGCGGCTACGCGCTGAAGACTTATGAGCGGTTCGCCCGCATCAAGCAGGATGCGAGGGGACGCTGGCGCGTCGCCAATCCCAAGGTGCGGCAGAGCTATCGCTTGAACGTCGGCACCATCGTCGAGGAGGCGATGCTGAAGGTGCGGCTGGTGCGCTCGCGCGGCGGCGGCGCCGGCGCGATCGCGCGCGGCGGCAGGCTGCTGGGCGAGATCGAGGAGGCGTTCATCGAAGGGCTCACGCTCGGCGACACGTTCGTGTTCAGTGGCGAGATCGTGCGCTATGAGGCGCTGGCCGAGGACCAGGTGTATGTGTCGCGCGCCAACGATGCCGATCCCAAGGTGCCGTCCTACATGGGCGGCAAGTTTCCGCTGTCGACCTATCTCGCCGATCGCGTCCGCGGCTTGCTGGATGATCGCCGCGCATGGTCGGCCTTGCCGGAGCAGGTGCGCGACTGGCTGTTGCTGCAGAAGGACGTGTCGCGCGTGCCGGCGCGCCGCGAGCTCCTGGTCGAGACCTTCCCGCGCTCCGACAAGCATTATCTCGTCTGCTATCCGTTCGAGGGCCGGCTCGCGCATCAGACGCTGGGCATGCTGTTGACGCGAAGGCTGGAGCGGGCGCGCGTCCGGCCGCTCGGCTTCGTCGCCAATGAATATGCGCTCGCGGTGTGGGGGTTGGGCGACATGTCGTTGATGGTCAGCCAAGGCCGGCTCGATCTCGCCGCCTTGTTCGATCCGGACATGCTGGGCGACGACCTCGAAGCGTGGCTGGCCGAATCGGCGCTGATGAAACGCACGTTCCGGTCCTGTGCGATCATCTCCGGCCTGATCGCGCGGCGTTCGACGACCGAAGAGAAGACCCGCCGCCAGGTGCTGTTCTCGACCGATCTGGTCTACGACGTGCTGCGCCGGCATCAGCCCGATCACATGCTGTTGCGCGCCGCGCGCGCCGATGCCGCCACCGGCCTGCTCGATCTGAAGCGGCTCGGTGATATGCTCCAGCGCATCGAGGGACGAATCACCCATCGGGAACTCGATCGCGTCTCGCCGCTGGCGGTGCCGGTGATGCTGGAAATCGGCCGCGAATCCGTCTATGGCGAGGCCGCCGACGAGCTCCTGGCGGAAGCTGCCGAGGAACTCGTGAAGGAAGCGATGGGGTAGATCGAGAAGCGAGGCGGCTTTGCGGGGGACTGTCTGCGCATCGGGAATGATGGACGTCGCCAGCATCGCGCTGCGCGCCGATCTCTCCGGCGCGCTGGTGTGGGACGAGCAGCGCCTGCTCATCGTTTCCGACCTGCATCTGGAAAAAGGCTCGAGCTACGCGTCACGCGGCACGCTGCTGCCGCCGTTCGACACCGCCGCGACCTTGCACCGGCTGGCCGCCGTGGTCGCGAACTACAATCCGCGCGCCGTGATCGCGCTCGGTGACAGCTTTCACGATCGCGACGCGCATACGCGCCTGACCGGTGACGATCGCGCCTGCATCGCCAACCTCCAGGTCGGCCGCGACTGGATCTGGATCACGGGCAACCACGATCCGGCCCCGCACGGCATCGGCGGCGAGGTGGTCAACGAGATCACGGTCGGCGCGATCAGCTTCCGTCACGAGCCGACCGGCGCGCGTGGAGAGATCGCCGGCCATCTGCACCCCAAAGCGCGGGTGGCGACGCGGGCGCGCACTTTGGAGCGACGCTGCTTCGTCTCCGACGGCGAGCGCGCCGTGATGCCGGCGTTCGGCGCCTATGCCGGCGGCCTGAGCGTGCGCGACGCGGCCTTCGCCAAGCTGTTTCCGAAGCGCGCCTTCATCGCGCATGTGCTGGGAGATAGGCGCCTGCACAGCATCGCCGCGGCGCGGTGCTATTAGTCGGATGATGGAAATTCATTAGTTGGATCAGTGATCAGAGGTCGAACGGATCATTCGACGCTGGACTGATCATGCCCGCTGCGCGCACCGCTGCGCCCTCTCCCCCGCTTGCGGGGGAGAGTTGGAGAGGGGGCGCCAAGCGCACCGCTGTCGGAGCGGCCCCCTCCCTAACCCTCCCCCGCAAGCGGGAGAGGGAACGCACCGCCCTCGTGGCGCCATGGTCGCAGGAGTCGCGGACGTCTCGCTGCTACGCCGCCTTCGCCTGCACCTTCTCGCAGAACTCGGCCAGCCGGTCGGCCAGGCGCAACGTCGCCGGGCTGGCATCGGGCGAGGCCAGCAGCGCAACCTCGGTGCGGTCGATCGGCGCAAAGCCCTCGCGGGCGGTCAGCACGCGGTGCTCCGCTTGCACCGACATTTCCGAGAGGATGCTCAGGCCCATGCCGGCCGCGACCGCGGCCTGCACAGCGGCGAGGCTGGATGACGTATAGGCCATGTGCCAGGCGCGCCCTCTGCTCTCCAGCGCATGGATCGCCCGGGTCCGATAGAGGCAGCCGAGCGGGAAGCCGATCAGCGGCAGCGAGCGGGCGTCGATGTCGACGGGATGGGCCTTGCTGGTCACCCAATAGATCTGCTCCGGCCACGCCGCGATCGCCGCCCTGGTGTCGTCAATGCCGCGCTTGAGCAGCGCCAGATCGAGATCGCCGCGCTCGATGTCGCGCTTCAGGTTGAGGCTCTGGTCGGCGCGGACGTCGAGCCTGAGATCGGGATGGGCGCGTGCGAACGCGGCGAGCAGCTTGGCGAGCCGGTAGGCGGCGAAATCCTCGGGGATGCCGAGCTTCACCGCGCCGTCGGGTCCGGGCCGCGCCACGACATCGCGGGCCTCCTCGGCGAGTGCCAGCAGGCGGCGGGCATAGGACAGCAGCCGCTCGCCGGCCTCGGTCGGCGTGACCTCGCGGCCGTCACGGTTGAGCAGCGTCTGGCCCAGATCCTCCTCGAGCCGCCGGATCTGCTGGCTGATCGTCGACTGCGTGCGGTGGACGCGCTCGCCGGCGCGGGTGAAGCCGCCGGCCTCGACCACCGAGACGAAGCTGCGCAACAGGTCCAGATCGAGCACGCGGGACCTCCATTCGAAAAACCACTGAGTGTCAGTCTATCATTTAATTTCCAAATGGGAAAGAACAGCCCTACACCGGCGACGAAGGAGAGCTCCGATGTCGTCCGTTTCCTCGGTTGCCGTGACCCCGATGAAGTCGAACCTGCTGCCGCTCGAAATCGGCCTGTTCTGCTTGCTGTGGAGCTTTGCCTTCGTTGCCGGCAAGATCGGGGTGACCTATTGTCCGCCGCTGCTGCTACTTGCGGCGCGGTTCTCGCTCGCCGGCGTCCTCATTCTCGTGGTGTCGGCGGTCCGGGGCGAGCTGCGCATGAGCTGGCGCGATGCGGCCGTGTTCGCGATCATCGGCATCGCCAACAACGCGCTCTATCTCGGCCTCGGCTACACCGGGCTGCAGACGGTGTCGGCGGGGCTCGGCGGCCTGATCGTCTCGGCCAATCCCGTGTTCACAGCGGTGTTCGCGGCGTTGCTGCTGGGCGAGCCGCTGACCCTGCGCAAGATCTCAGGCCTCGCGCTCGGCACCATCGGCGTCGCCATGATCGTCTGGCACCGCATGTCCGTCGGGACCGACCAGCTCGAAGGTATTCTCTATACTCTGGCGGCGCTGGCCTCGATCGTGACCGGCACCATCCTGTTCAAGCAGCTCGCCCCGAAGGGCAGCCTGTGGGTCGGCAACGGCATCCAGAACCTCTCGGCCGGGCTGGTGCTGTGGCCGGTCGCGCTCGGCGTGTCGCAC
Source organism: Bradyrhizobium sp. SZCCHNR1098 (assembly GCF_032489375.1). Taxonomy (NCBI): domain Bacteria; kingdom Pseudomonadati; phylum Pseudomonadota; class Alphaproteobacteria; order Hyphomicrobiales; family Nitrobacteraceae; genus Bradyrhizobium; species Bradyrhizobium sp. SZCCHNR1098. The sequence goes on along the minus strand of NZ_JAUEXY010000004.1, from coordinate 394,107 downwards.
GTGGGCGAGATCGTGCCGAATGCGCAACTGATCGGCGCGTTCGCCTTCCTCGTGCTCGGCGGCTCGATCCTGGCCTATGTGCTCTGGTTCCATCTCTTGAAAGTCTGCGGCGCGACCGCCGCCAGCGCCTATCATTTCGTGATGCCGCCGCTGGCGATGATCTTCGCCTTCCTGGTGCTCGGCGAGCACGTGGCGCTGCAGGACCTGCTCGGCGTCGTTCCCGTCGCGCTCGGGATCTATCTGGTCACGCGGGCGCCGGCCCGAACCGTTGGAGCATCATCATGAGCGTTGCGATCACCCTGATCGGCGGCCCGACCGCCCTGATCGAAATCGATGGCTTCCGCCTGCTGACCGATCCCACATTCGATGCTCCCGGCCGCTATGAATTGCCGCATGTCGTGCTGGAGAAGCTCACTGGACCGGCGATGACCGCGGAGGCGATCGGCGAGGTCGATGCGGTGCTGCTGAGCCATGACCAGCATTCCGACAATCTCGACCACGGCGGCCGCGCCTTCCTGACACGTGCACCGCGCGTGCTCACGACGGAAGTCGGCGCAGGCAGGCTCGGTGCGCCGGCGGAAGGATTGGCGCCGTGGCAGACGACGCAGCTCAGCAAGGGCGGCAGGACATTGACGGTCGCGGCGACGCCGGCGCGCCATGGTCCCGCCGGCATCGAGCCGCTCGCGGGCGATGTGATCGGCTTCGTCCTGATCCCGCAGCACGGCGCGCCCGTCTATGTCAGTGGCGACACGGTGTTCTATGACGGCGTGGCGGAGGTGGCGCGGCGTTTCAAGCCTGGCGTCGTGATGCCCTTTGCCGGAGCGGCGCAGACACGCGGGCCGTTCCATCTCACCATGGATACCAACGACACGGTCGAGACCGCGCGCGTGTTTGCCGAGGCCGCCATCGTTCCGGTTCACACGGACGGCTGGGCCCATTTCCGCCAGGACGCGCAGGATCTGCGCAAGACCTTCGATGCGCTCGGGTTCGGTGCGCGGCTGAAGCTTCTGGAGCCCGGTGTGAGGACGGTGATCGCCTCGTCGTCCAGCTCCTCGCAATGAGGCGGAAAAGATCAATCCCGACGGAACACGATCGAGGCCATCCATCCCGTCATCAGTGCCATCGCGGCGGTGACGAGACCATAGACGAAGCCGTTCTGCCGCGCTGAGTTCGCGACGAACTGCTCGAAGCCGACCTTGACGATCTCGAACGCAGTCTCGGTCTTGGTGACCAGCGCGCCGTCGGCGAGCAGCTTGATCTCGACCTCATAGGTGCCGATCGGCACCGCAGCGGGCAGAGGGATGCCGGTACGGAACAGGGTCGGCGTCAGGAGGGTCACCGCGGACGTGTCCTCGCGATACAGGCCGTGCTGCGACTGCAGTCGCACGAAAGCGCTGCGGAACGCGTCGTTCGGGACCACGTCGGCATAGTCAGGACCGACGCGCTGGGTCAGCAGCACGTTGTTGAGTCCAAGCTGCTGCCGGCGCAGCACCTCGGGCGCGGCCATCGTGTCGAACGGGCGGTTGGCGAACAGCGCCAGATAGCCGGGCACTTTGAGGAACTGGCGCGAGTCGGTGTTGATCCAGATGCCGAACTTGCGCTCCTTGCGCCGCGTCACCATGTCGGCGCGCGGCCCCCGGACGGTGACGACGAGGTCATAGGCGGTGCGACCCGGCGGGGTCTGGACGTCCTTCTCGACCGAGCCGAACAGCACCAGCTCCTCCCCGGAATAGTTCGGCGTCACCGTCACGCGATGGTTGGAGACCGAGACGATCAGCCGCTCGGCGCGCGCCGATGCGGCGCCGGCAAGCAGCAGCATGAAGGTGAGGCTGGCGAGGCGGAGCGGCGTCATCTGCTGATCTCGGTCTCGCGGATCGTGAACAGGTCGTCGGGCTTGATCACGAGCTCGATCGCGAACCGGATGCCGACGGCGAGGATCAGCAGGCCGAGCAGCAACCGCAGCTGCTCGCCGCGGATCATCTGGCCGGCGCGGGCCCCGAACTGCGCGCCGGTGACGCCGCCGACCATCAGGATCAGCGCCAGCACGGCGTCGACCAGATGATTGCTCATCGCGTGCAGCATGGTCGCGATCATCATGGTCGCGAGCGTCAGGACCATCGAGGTGCCGATGACGGTCGAGGTCGGCACGCGCAGCAGGTAGATCAGCAGGGGCACCAGAATGAAGCCGCCGCCGATGCCCATCACGGCGCCGAGGAAGCCGATGATGAGGCCGATGGCGATCACCGGAATGACGGAGACATAGATCTTCGAGCGCTTGAAGCGCATCTTCAGCGGCAGGCCATGGATCCAGACATGGCTGCCCGGACGCCGTACGGTCGCGACCGCGCCCTGGCGCGCGCGCATCATCGCCCGCAGACCCTCCCAGAACATCGTGCCGCCGACGCTCGTCAGCAGGGCGACATAGGACAGCGCGATCATCAGATCGAGTTGGCCGAGCGAACGCAACAGGGTGAAGGTGGCGACGCCGAGCCCGGTGCCGAGCGCGCCGCCGATCATCAACACCGAGGCCAGCGAGGGATCGATCGCGCGCCGCCGCCAATAGGACAGCGCGCCGGAGAACGAGGAGGCGGCGATATGGCTGGAGACCGAGGCGACCGCGACCGCGGGCGTGATGCCGACGAAGATCAGGAGCGGCGTCATCAGGAACCCGCCGCCGATGCCGAACATGCCGGAGACGAAGCCGACGGCCGCGCCCATCGCCAGCAACAGGAAGATGTTGACCGGGATGTCGGCGATCGGAAGATAAATCTGCATCGGCGCGGCCTCTGCGAACCTTCGAGCGAGCATCCCGCGCATGCAAAGCAGGACGCCGGGCTCCTGCATAACCGAAAATGGGAGCGAAGGGATCAGTCATTCCCGCCCAAAGTGACATCCACCGGCGCCGAGCGTGGGGGTCTGGGCGCTCCGTCAGAGGGCCTTGAGCGGCGCGGTCACCAGCCTCATGGCCTCGGCATCGCTCGGATCGAGCCAGCGGATCTCGCGGGTCTGCGACATCGCCTCGATGACCTGCGACGATACGCCCATGCGTGTCATATAGCCGAGGATGGCGCCGGTCACGCGCTGGGTGTCGGCGACCGCGTCGGCGCCACGGGCCTCCGACGTGAAGCGGTGCACGCCGAGCGCCGAGCCATCGAGGCCATAGCGGGTCTGCCCGCCGGCAAAGGCGAACACGCAGGCGCTGGCGCAGAAGCCCGGACGGATGCGGCCGGAATTGTCGGCCACGCCGACGGCGGTGGCGAGTCCGTGAGCGCGGATGATCTCGCCCATCAGCACTCCCTGGTCGAGGTTGCCGCCGGGCGAGGACAGCAGGATCAGGTCGCCCGGCTTGAAATGGGCCTCGCTGATCCGCTCGCGCAGCCAGCCGGCCGCCGCGGGTCCGATGGGGCCGCTGACGGCGAGCACGGTGCGCCTGTCGCCCAGCCCGGCAAGCGCGGGGTCGGCGACCAGCGCCGCCGACAGACTCGGCGAGATGTATTGATCCTTCCAGAACGACCAGGCGTCGGGTCGCGACAGGTCGCGGTAGGCGCGAATGCCCCCGCCGAGTAGGATTGCAACGAAGAAAATGACGGAAGCCAGCCGACGCCATCGGAACGCCGCAGGATAGCCGTCGGTCACTTGCTGGATTGGTTGGCGAGGAGGCGGAGCGGGGGCGACGTTCGCCGTGGTCCGCGGCGGCACGCGGGGGCCCGTCGGCGACTGCAGGAAGCGCGCGCCGTCGTGTTGTTCGTTCCCCGCTGACACGCGTCGATGCTCCCTCGCGGCGCTCGTGATGATCCGCCGCGACAACCTATATCGATCGACCGCGCGACACTATGGCGGCGCGATCGCAAGCCGGGAGGATTTTGCAGGCCGCGCGCGAGCGCTCGTCAGCCTGCCCAGAGAAATGCCCTCGTCAGCGCAGCGCCGTCGCAGCCGCGCGCTTCGCCAGCGCCGCCTTGGCCGCGGCTGCCTTGGCGATCGCCTGCGTGCCATCCCAGCCGCCGGCGGGTGCCGGCACATTCACGGCGTCGTCGGGCTGCGGTTCGACCGTGAAGGTCTGGATCGCGAGCTTGGCCGCGGCGAGCGACTGGACATCGAGCCGTTTGGCGACATCGTCGCGCTTGCGCCCGGCATCGACGTCACCCTGCGCTGCGGCCAGGGTGAACCATTTGTAGGACTCGGCGAGGTTCTGTTCGACGCCGATGCCACGGGCATAGAGAATGCCGAGGTTGAACTGGCTGTCGGCGACGCCGCGCTCGGCGGCCTTGCGGAACCATTGCGAGGCGCTCTTGTAGTTCGCGCCCTTGCCGCCGCCGTCGGCATCCAGCACGGCGAGGTTGTGCATCGCCTTGGCGCTGCCGCGCTCGGCGGCGACGACGTAGTAGCGGCGGGCGATGTCGGCGTCCTTCTTCACGCCGAGACCCTTCTCGTAGAAGGTGCCGAGACGGAAGACCGCCGGGATCAGCCCCGCCTGTGCCGCGCGGTCATACCACTTCGCGGCTTCCTCATAGTTCGCCGCGACACCCTTGCCCTCGGCAAAGCGCACGCCGACCTCGTAGGCGGCGGTCGGATCGCCCTTCAGAGCGGCGTTGCGCAGCGCCAGTCCGCCGATGGCATCAGGCAGCTTCTCGGAGGCGGGCACCTGCACCAGACCGAGCTTCTGGCCGTTGGCGGCGGTTGGGATCGTGCCGGTGACATCAGTGGGGACGGCAGCGGGTACCGTGGCCGGCTTTTCGACGTCCTGCGGGATCGCGAGCATCGCGATCGTCTCCGCTTCGCTCGGCATGGCCCGGTTGTAGGACTGACGGTCGATCGGCGTCGGCGACGTCAACGACGGCACGCTCTGGTCGGGCGTCGTCGGCCGCGGCGACAGGCCCGGCGAGGCCGACGGCATCTGCGCCCGGGGCGCCTCGCCCTGGGTTTCCATCGGCGAGATCGGCGGCGGCGTGCTGCCGCTGTCGAGCAGCGACATCGCAAATTTGAAGGTGCCGAGCACGATCACCACGACGCTGGCACCGACCAGCAGCGAACGGATCTTCGACCCGATGGTCGAGACCTCCTCGTCACCCTCAGCGGTGAGAGCGAACGTCGGCTTGTCCTTGGGTTTGGCCTTGGGCTTGGCGACGTCGCTGGCGACTTCCTTGACGACGTCCTTGGGCGGCTCCTTGGCCTTCTCCTTCGGCTTGTCCTTCTTCGCCTTCTTGGCGTCATCGGGCTGTGCAGCCGCCGCGGCCTGCGCCGCGCGGCGCGCAGCCGCGATGAAGCTCGACGTCGACACCGGCTCCCGCTTGCCGGCGGGAAGCTCGCTCAGCGCATCCTCGGACGCGGCGATCCGCTCGGCGGGCGATGCGGTCCGGCTAGGCGGACGGGTGCCCGGTTCAAGCGGATGATCCGGTGGCAGCTCGGGGACGATGATGGTCGCGCGGGGCGCCTGTGCCGCGTGCGGCTCCAGGATGTCGGCGATCGCCTTCGGCGGAATCGGCGGCGGCATGGCAGCCGCCGGCGCCTGAGCGGCGTGGAAGTCGCGCGAGGCGGCCGCGAACGCCTGTTGACCCGCGGCCGGAGCGACAATCTGTCCCGCTGGCTGCTCGGCCGCCGGATTGGGCAGCTCCGGCCGGTAGGCAGGCTCTGGCCTGGCCGGCTCGGCATGGGCCTGGGGCGCCGGCGCGCGTGCAGCCGGCATCGGCGACTCGATTGGCGGTGCCAGCGGCGGCAGCGCGGCCGGCGGGCCCGCGGTGGCGCGCACATTGCGCAGGTCGCCTTCGATCATGGCGAGGCGGTCGACGACGTGCCCCAGCGTGTTGTGGACGGCCTCGAGCGAGTCCTGGGTGTTGCGGTCGGTCTCGGTCTGGCTGAAGCGGATGTCGGACAGCTCGCGCTTGACCATGTCGATCAGGCCGCCGTCCTGCGACGTTTCGCGCTGCGACCGGCTCTCCGCCAGCGCTGCGAATGTCGCCTGCTGCCGTTCGAGATAGCGCAGGATGTCCTGCAGGCCGTCCTCGACGCGGGTCATGTTGCCGCCGCGCGGGTCGTTGGCGGCCTCGAGCCGCTCCAGCAGATAGCTGATCCGCTGTTCGAGATGGGTGATCGCCGATGAGCCGTCGTTGCCGACCTGCAGGCGGTCGATGCGGTCGGACAGGCCGCGCAGCGCGTCCTCGATCTGGGCGGTGTTGTCGCGCGCTGCCGGCGGCGGCTCGCGGCTCTCCAGCGTCGAGGTCAGCGCGGCGATGCGCTGTTCGAGCGCCGCAAAGGAGTCGTGGAACGACTCGTGATTGTCGCGCGCCTGCGTGACCTGGTCGACCTTCGACGACAGCTGCCGAAGATCGTCCGACAGCCGTTCCAGGGCGTCGTTGGAGGCGACATTGGCGACGATCGCACGCAGCGCCGCGATGGCGCTTTCGAGCTGCTGCACGGTGCCGGGGTCGTCATTGGCGCGCAGGATCAGGTCGAGCTTGGCGCCGAGATTGCGGATCGCCTCGTCATAGACGGCGAGCTGCTCGGCAGGCTTCAGCGAGCCGACGACCTCGCGGATGTCGGTCAGCGCGCGCTCGATCCCGGCCAGTGCCTGGCCGTCGACGCCGGTGTTGCGGTTCTCGTCGATGCGGCGCGACAGCGAGCGAATCTCGTTCTCGATCGACTCGATCGCCCGGCGCGGCATCGCCTCCGTGATGGCGTGACGAATCTCGGAGAGCTCGTTGCGGAAGCCGGCGATCGACTGCTCGATGCCGTCGTCGGGGCGATGCAGCGCCTCGATCTGGCTCGTGATCTTCAGCAGATGGCGTTCGAGCAGCGAAAAATCGGGCGTGGGGGCGGCCGGTTGCGGCGGCGTCAGCGGCGCGCTGATCGGGGTCATCAACGGCGCTGCTGCGGATGCCATGGCAGGCGCGGTCGGCGGCGCCTGGTGCGGCGGCAGCGGGCGCGCATTGTCGAGCTCACTCTGGCGGGCGCTGATTTCCGCGACGGCCACGTCGAACGAACCCGCGCTGAGCGGCTGGGCGGGCCGGTAGAGCTGCGCGGCGGCGCGCTCGACGCCGTCAGGACCACGATAGCGGTCTTCGGTGTCCGGCTTGCGCAGCGGCGTCGAGATCTGTGACAGGCGGGCGTCGAGCCGCGAGATCGCATCGTTCAGCTGACGCGCGACGCCCTGCTCGTCGCGTGGCGCATCCTTGCGCGCGACGGGGCGCGACATCTGCTCGATCTGCCGTGCGATGGAGTCGAGCCGCTGGTGGATGTCGGTCACCTCGCGGGCATCGCGGCTGACGGTCGGCGTGCTGCGCGGCGCGTGGCTGCCACGGAAGTCGGGCGGGGTAGATGCGCCGAGCGTGGAGTTGATCCAGTCGTTCAGCGTCATGCCGGCGCGTTGCGCCGCGGCCTCGGCCCTTTCACGGACGGACGGGTCGATGCCTTCATTACTCCACGGTACGCGCGAATTCATGTCTCGTCCGGTTCCGCTTCCAGCGCTCCACCAAGCGCCTCCAGCCTCTCCACGCGTCCCGGACATGAACATGAACGGGTCCGCGCAGATCGTCTGCTCCAGGTCCCGACTTTTGACTTTTACGGTAAATAACGCGTTAAGTTTACTGCCGGCGCGGTCAGAAGTTTTGCCCTATCGAACGGCGGGTATCAGCCGGCATTTTCACGCGATGATGGATCGAGCGATCGTGCGCTGCTGGCGCCGGATATCGTCGAGAGCGCGGTGATCGCTTCCTCGCACCATTCGGCCACCATGCGTTCGTGGCGCAGGCCGAGACGCAGGTTGAGGAGCTTGCCCATATCGGCCGGGGCCACGTTGCCGTCCGCATAATGCTTCTTGAGGATGCGATCGTAGCGCTCGGCGCGGTCGCGATGATGCTCGAGCCGCGCCATCAGGTCCGCCCGGATCGGCCCGATGTCGGCGGCGCCCAGTGCATAGAGCCGGACGAGAAGATCGTCCTTCGTCGAGGCCGGCGTGCTCGGCCGCGCCGCCCAGTTGCGAAACGCCGCGCGGCCCTCCGCGGTCAATGTGTAGACCAGCTTATTGGGCTTGCCGGTCTGCACCACCTCGCGACCCTGGATGTAGCCGCGGTCGCGCAGCCGCGACAGCTCGCGGTAGATCTGCTGGTGGTCCGTCTTCCAGAAGAAGCCGATCGAGGAATCGAACGTCTTGGCGAGCTCGTAGCCCGTCATCGGATGTTCGGTGAGGCAGGCGAGGATGGCGTCGCCGAGGGCCATGGCCGGAAATTGCTCCCGTTTTTCTGATCGTGTTCTGCCCCGCTCCACGCTTGACATTATGCACACTAGCGCATATGCGTCAATGTGCATATGGGGTGGTTGTGGTGCTGGCCTGTTCCGCTCCGAGGAGACGCCCAATGACAATGACCGGCCTCGATGGATGGTACGGCTATATGAGGTCTCACGATCTCGGCGCGCTGCGGGAGCTGCTGCACCCCGACGCAGTGTTCGAAAGTCCCGTCGTGCATACGCCGCAGCGCGGCCGCGACATCACCTTCAAATATCTCGCGAGTGCTGAGAAAGTCTTAGGCGGTCCCGGATTCAAGTATGTCGGGGAGTGGCGTAACGCCACGGGCGCCGTGCTCGAATTCGAGAACGAGATCGAAGGCATCAAGCTCAATGGCGTCGACATCATCACTTTCGATGACGCCGGTCGGATTACTCACTTCAAGGTGATGGTGCGCCCGCTCAAGGCGATCAATTTGCTGCACCGCCTGATGGGTGAACAGCTGGCCGCGATGAGCAAGCCGTCGTGATGTGACCGACAGCCGCAAACGAATGGCTGCCGCAAGCTCTTAGAAGTCGCTACAGTCCGCGGCCAGCATTGCCTGCCGCGTCCGCACAATTTCAGTCTGAAACTTCAGCCTTCCTGCCGGAGACGCCGATGCCGATCTACAAAGCCCCCGTGGAAGATGTAACCTTCCTGCTCAACGACGTGTTCCAGATCGACCGCTACGACAATCTGCCGGGCTTCTCCGATGCCTCGGCCGATGTCCGCGAGGCGATCCTCGGCGAGGCCGCCAAGCTCGCCGAAGAGGTGCTGCACCCCCTGAATCGCGTGGGCGATCTCGAAGGCTGCAAGCGCCATGACGACGGCAGCGTGACCACGCCGAAGGGCTTCAAGGAGGCCTACAAGCAGATCGTCGAGGGCGGCTGGCTCGGCCTGTCGGCGCCGACCGAATATGGCGGGCAGGGCCTGCCGGTGACCTTGAGCCAGACCGTCAACGAATTCCAGTGCTCTGCCAACATGGCGTTCTCGATGTATGGCGGCCTCACCATGGGCGCCACCGCCGCGCTGATCGTGCATGGCAATGAGGAGCAGAAGAAGACCTACGTGCCGAAGATGGTGGCGGGCGAGTGGACCGGCACCATGAACCTCACCGAGCCGCATTGCGGCACCGATCTCGGTCTCTTGCGCACCAAGGCGGTGCGCCAGCCCGACGGCAGCTTCAAGATCTCCGGCACCAAGATCTTCATCTCGGCCGGCGAGCACGACTTGGCCTCCAACATCATCCACCTTGTGCTTGCCCGCATCGAAGGTGCACCGGCCGGCATCAAGGGCGTGTCGCTGTTCGTTGTGCCGAAATTCATGGTCAATCCGGACGGCACCGTCGGCGCGCGCAACGGCGTCACCTGCGGCTCGATCGAGCACAAGATGGGCATCCACGGCAACTCGACCTGTGTGATGAACTACGACAACGCCACCGGCTGGCTGATCGGCGAAGAGAACAAGGGCATGCAGGGCATGTTCGTGATGATGAACGAGGCCCGGCTCGGCGTCGCCGTGCAGGGGCTCGCGCAGTCCGAGGTCGCCTATCAGAACGCGGTCGCCTATGCGCGCGAGCGCATCCAGGGACGTTCGCTGACCGGTGCCAAGGCGCCGGACAAGGCGGCCGATCCGATCATCGTGCATCCCGACGTGCGCCGCACCCTGCTGTCGATCCGCGCCTTCAACGAGGCCGCGCGCGCCATGGTGGTGTGGACCTCGCTGAAGAGCGACGTCGCGCACCGCTCGCAGGACCCGAAGGACCGCCAGGCCGCCGACGACCACATGGGCCTGATGACCCCGGTCATGAAGGGCTACATGACCGACATGGGCTTCGCCAACGCGGTGCAGGCGCAGCAGATGTATGGCGGCCACGGCTACATCGCCGAGCACGGCATGGAGCAGTTCGTGCGCGATGCCCGCATCGCGATGATCTACGAGGGCGCCAACGGCATCCAGGCGCTGGATCTCGTCGGCCGCAAGCTGCCGCGCGACGGCGGCCGCGCCGTGATGGCCTTCTTCAACGAGGTCGGCTCGTTCGCCAAGGAGCAGGGCGGCAACGACGCGATGAAGCCGTTCGTCGCCCCGTTGTCGACCGCGCTCGGCCATCTGCAGCAGGCCACGACGTGGCTGATGCAGAACGCGATGACCAAGCCGGACAATGCCGGCGCCGCCGCGACCGACTACATGCATCTCTTCGCGCTGGTCACCTTCGGCTACATGTGGGCGAAGATGGCCAAGGTCGCGCAGGACAAGATTGCGGCCGGCGACAGCTCGACCTATCTGACCACGAAGCTGGTCACGGGCCGCTTCTTCATGGAGCGCGTGATCCCTGAGACGGCCGCGCATCTCGCCCGCCTGCAGGCCGGCTGTGCGACCGTGATGGAGCTGCCGGCGGAAGCCTTCTGATGCTGCGGCGGGAGCCGGTGCGCCGCTCGCGCGCCGGCTACCGTCGAACACCAACGACAACGAATCCGATCAGATGAGGAGGGCGTGATGCCTGAGGCCTTTATCTACGACCACGTGCGTACCCCCCGCGGCCGCGGCAAATCCGATGGCAGCCTGCATGAGGTGACCGCGCTCGCGCTCGCCACGGTGCCTTTGAAGGCGCTCAAGGACCGCAACAACATTCCCGAGGACGCGGTCGATGACGTCGTGCTCGGCGTGGTCGATCCGGTCGGCGAGGCCGGCTCGGACATCGCGCGTTTCGCCGCGCTGAATGCGGGTCTCGGCGACGCCGTCCCGGGCATTCAGATCAGCCGCTTCTGCGCCTCCGGCCTCGACGCCGTGAATTTCGCCGCCGCGCAGATCATGAGCGGCCAGCATGAGCTGGTCATCGGCGGCGGCGCGGAGTCGATGAGCCGCGTCGGCATCGGCGCCTCCGGCGGCGCCTGGCCGATGGACCCGTCGATGGCGGTGCCGGCCTACTTCATGCCGCAGGGTGTCTCCGCCGATCTGATCGCGACGAAGTACGGCTTCTCGCGCGACGACGTCGACGCCTACGCGGTGCAGAGCCAGCAGCGCGCGGCGAAGTCCTGGGAGGAAGGCCGCTTCGACAAGTCTGTCGTTCCGGTCAAGGACATCAACGGCCTGACCATCCTCGCCAAGGACGAGCACATGCGACCGTCGACGACGATGCAGTCGCTGGCGCAGCTGCAGCCGTCATTCGCGGCCATGGCGCAGATGGGCGGCTTCGATGCGGTGGCGATCCAGTCGCATCCGGAGATCGAGCGCGTCAACTACGTGCATCACGCCGGCAACTCCTCGGGCATCGTCGACGGCGCCGGCGCGGTGCTGCTCGGCACCAAGGAGGCCGGGGCGAAGTATGGCATGAAGCCGCGCGCGAAAATCCGCGCCTTCGCCAATATTGGATCCGAGCCGGCGATGATGCTGACCGGCCCGGTCGACGTCACCGAGAAGCTGTTCGAGCGCTCCGGCATGAAGACCTCGGACATCGACCTGTTCGAGCTCAACGAGGCGTTCGCCTCGGTCGTGCTGCGCTACATGCAGGCGTTCGAGATCGACAAGGACAGGATCAACGTCAATGGCGGCGCGATCGCGCTCGGCCATCCGCTCGGCGCCACCGGCGCGATGATCCTGGGCACCGTGCTCGACGAGCTCGAGCGCACCGGTAAGGCCACCGCGCTGGTCACGCTGTGCATCGGCGGCGGCATGGGCACCGCGACCATCATCGAGCGGGTGTGACGAACCCCTAACGTAGGGTGGGCAAAGCGAAGCGTGCCCACCATCGTCTTCATCGACACCGTCGGTGGGCACGGCGCAAGGGCGCCTTTGCCCACCCTACGATCGCAGGATTTTTTGCCGCGCCGACCGGCTGCAGGCACGAGGGAGCACCACATGGCCTTCAAGAACTTCAAGCTCGAAACCGATGCCGACGGCATTGCGCTGATCACCTGGGACATCCCGGGACGTTCGATGAACGTGCTGGACGAGACCTCGGCGATCGAACTCGAGACCATCGTCAAGGAGACCACTGCTGACGCCGCCATCAAGGGCGTCGTCATCACCTCGGCCAAGGAGGCGTTCTGCGCCGGCGCCGACCTGTCCATGCTCGAGGGCATGAACCGCTCCTATGCCGAGGTGCTGAAGGGCAAGGGCGAGGAAGCCGCCAACCAGATGCTGTTCGACAACAGCCGGCGCTTCTCGCAGATCTACCGGGCGATGGAGACCTCCGGCAAGCCGTGGGTCGCCGCGATCAACGGCCTCGCGCTCGGCGGCGGCTTCGAGCTGACCTTGGCCTGCCATCACCGCGTCGCGGCCGAGAACCCGAAGACCCGTCTCGGCCTGCCCGAGATCAAGGTCGGCCTGTTCCCCGGCGCCGGCGGCACCCAGCGCGTGCCGCGCATCGTGCAGCCGCAGGACGCGATGAACCTGCTGTTGAAGGGCGAGGCGCTGACGCTCGACAAGGCCAAGGCCTTGAAGCTGGTCGACGCCATCGTTCCGGCGGCGGATCTGATCAAGGCCGCCAAGGACTGGATCAAGGCCGGCGGCAAGGCCGTCGCACCGTGGGACGAGAAGGGCTTCAAGCTGCCCGGCGGCCCGGTGTTCTCGAAGAACGGCATGATGATGTTCCCGGCCGGCAACGCCATCTACCGCCGCGAGACCTACGACAACTATCCGGCCGCGCGTGCCATCATGAGCTGCGTCTATGAGGGCCTGCAGTTGCCGATCGACGCCGCGCTGCGCGTCGAGTCGCGCTACTTCGCCCACATCCTGCGCTCCAAGGAAGCCGCGGCGATGATCCGCAGCCTGTTCCTTTCGATGCAGGAATTGAACAAGGGCGCGCGCCGCCCGGTCGACGTGCCGCCAAGCAAGCTGAAGAAGATCGCCGTGATCGGCGCCGGCTTCATGGGCGCATCCGTCGGCTACGTCTCGGCGCGCGGCGGGCTCGAGGTCGTGCTGATCGACCGCGACCAGGAGAGCGCCGACAAGGGCAAGGCGCATGCGCAGAGCGTGGTCGATGGCCTGGTCAAGAAGGGCCGTGCCAAGCCGGGCGAGGCCGAGGCGATCATGGGCCGCATCACCGCGACCGCGGACTACGCCGCGCTGAAGGATTGTGACCTGGTCATCGAGGCCGTTTTCGAGGACCGCAAGGTCAAGGCCGAGACCTACGCCAAGGCGCAGCAGCATCTGAAGGACGGCGCGATCTTCGCCTCCAACACCTCGACCTTGCCGATCACCTCGCTGGCCGAGGAGTTCAAGGACCAGGGCCGCTTCATCGGCATCCACTTCTTCTCGCCGGTCGAGAAGATGATGCTGGTCGAGATCATCATGGGCAAGGCCACCGGCGACGTCGCGCTGGCGACCGCGCTCGACTATGTCCGCACCATCGGCAAGACGCCCATCGTGGTCAACGACTCCCGCGGCTTCTTCGCCAACCGCTGCGTGATGCGCTACATCGCCGAGGGCAACGAGATGTTCCTCGAAGGCGTGCCGCCGGCGATGATCGAGAACGCGGCCAAGATGGCCGGCATGCCGGTTGGTCCGCTGTCGCTGTCGGACGAGGTCGCACTCGATCTCGGCCTCAAGATCATGAAGGCGACCGAGCACGATCTCGGACCCAACGCGATCAACCAGGACCACAAGAAGCTGATGGTCGAGCTGGTCGAGAAGCAGGGCCGCTTCGGCCGCAAGAACGCCAAGGGCTTTTACGACTATCCCGAGAAGGGCAAGGGTCAGAAGAGCCTGTGGCCCGATCTCGCCAAGCTGCAGCCGAAGCATCTCGATCCCGATACGCTGGATGTCGAGGAGCTGAAGCAGCGCTTCTTGGTGGTGCAGGCGGTGGAGGCTGCGCGCACCGTCGAGGACCACGTCATCACCGACGTGCGCGAGGCCGATGTCGGCTCGATCCTCGGTTTCGGCTTCGCGCCGTTCACCGGCGGCACGCTGTCCTACATCGACTTCATGGGCACGAAGAAGTTCGTCGAGCTGTGCCACAAGTTCACAGAGAAGTACGGCTCGCGCTTCGCCCCGCCGAAGCTGCTGGAAGAGATGGCCGCCAAGGGCGAAACCTTCTACGGCCGCTTTCCGCCGAAGAAGGCGGCGGCTTGAGACCGGAATGCTAGGCGGAAGCGAGCCGCGTTTGCTGTCCATTCCCTCCCCCCCTTGTGGGGGAGGGTTAGGGAGGGGGGTAGCCGCAGCCACCAGCGCTTGTGGCTACCCCCCTCTCTATCTCTCCCCCACAAGGGGGGAGAGAACAGACCGCCCGAGAAGCAACGGCGAGTTCTTTCAAGATCTCGCTCACCCCGCCTTCATCAGCCCTTCCTTCGTCAGCGCCTCCTGCACCTTCGGCCGCGCGGCGACGCGGTTCTTGTAGGCCACCAGATTCGGCATCGCCGACAGGTCGAACTTCATCCGGTCCGCCCAGGTCAGGATGGTGAACAGATAGCCGTCGGCGACCGTGAACTGCTGGCCCATCAGATAGTCGTGGCCGGCAAGCTGGCCGTCGATATATTTGAACTTGCCCATCACGCGGTCCTTGAAGAACGCCTTGGCGTCGTCGGAGAGCACCGGCGAGAACATCGGGCTGAAATTCTTGTGCAGCTCCGAGGTGATGAAGTTCAGCCACTCCAAGAGCTTGTAGCGCTCGCCGCTGTCGCGCGCCGGGGCGAGGTTCTTGGTCGCCGCCCGGTCGGCGATCATCTGGACGATGACCGGGCCTTCGGTCACGATCTCGCCGCTCGGCAACCCGAGCGCCGGCACCTGGCCCTTCGGATTGACCTTGAGGTAATCGTCGCCATTTTCCAGGGTCTTGGCGCGCAGATCGACCTTGACGAGATCGTAGGGCAGGCCGGCCTCGAGCAGGGCGATGTGGGGCGAGAGCGAGCAGGCGCCGGGTGAATAATAAAGCTTCATTGGGTATTCCCTCCGTGAGACCATCGTCGTGGTTGGAACCGATCGCGGCGTCACACCCGCCCTTACATGCACTTGCATGGAATAGTCAAGATTGATGCAGGTGCATCGAATGCGCTAGAACGAGGACCTGAAGGATACGAGCCGGCCCATGAAACGCAAACCATCGACCGAGGCGACCGCCGCCTGGATCCGCCTGATGCGGGTCCAGAGCCGGGTGCTGGACTGCGTCGAGCAGGAGCTGAAGAAGGCCGGTTTTCCGCCGCTCGCCTGGTATGATGCGCTGCTGGAGCTGTCCCGGGCGCCCGCGGGCGAGCTGCGCCCGGTCGAGCTCGAGCGGCAGATGCTGATCCCGCAATATTCCACTTCCCGGCTGATCGACCGGCTGGTCGAAGAAGGTCTGGTCGTCCGGCGCGAATGCAAGATGGACAAGCGCGGCCAGTTCGTCGAGATCACCGAGGCCGGACGCGAACTGCAGAAGCGGATGTGGTCGGCCTATTCCGCCGCGATCGAGAAGCATGTCGGCTCCAAGCTGTCGGATACCGACGCCGCCAAGCTTTGCATGCTGCTGGATCGGCTTGGCTGCTCCTGTGGTCAGGCCGCTCCGTTGGCGGCCGGAGAGGGCGCGGCGACCCGATGAAGCATCCGTTCCCATTCACATCCGCGGCCCCCTGGGGTCCGCGGCCCTTCCTGTCACCACGCGCGACCCTCGAAGCGCTTCTGAACCGAGACTCCCATGGCGCGTGACCAGATCGATATGACCCCGCTGCAGTCGCGCGACGAACTGGTGGCGTGGCTCGCGGCCGGCGTGAAGCCGCCGTCCGCCTTCCGCATCGGGACCGAGCACGAGAAGACGCCGTTCACGCTCGACGGTCACCGCCCGGTCCCTTACGAGGGTGCGCGCGGCATCGGCGCGCTGCTCGAAGGCATGAAGCTCCTGCTCGGCTGGGAGCCGATCATGGAGCGCGGCAACATCATCGGGCTCTATGATGTCACCGGCGGCGGCGCCATCTCGCTGGAGCCGGGCGGCCAGTTCGAGCTGTCGGGCGCGCCGGTCGAGACCGTGCACCAGACGCATGCGGAGCTGATGGCGCATCTGGCGCAGGTACGCGAGATCGCGACTCCGCTCGGCATCGGCTTTCTCGGGCTCGGCATGACGCCGTCCTGGTCGCGTGCCGAAATTCCCCTGATGCCCAAGGGCCGCTACAAGATCATGACCAGCTACATGCCGAAGGTCGGCCGTTACGGCCTCGACATGATGTACCGGACCTGCACCGTGCAGACCAATCTCGACTTCTCCTCCGAAGCCGACATGGTCAAGAAGCTCAGGGTCTCGGTGGCGCTGCAGCCGATCGCGACCGCGCTGTTCGCCAATTCGCCATTCACCGAAGGCAAGCCGAACGGCTTCCTGTCGTTCCGCTCCGAGATCTGGCGCGACACTGACAATCAGCGCTCGGGCATGATCCCGTGGGCGTTCGAGGATGGCATGGGCTTCGAGCGCTGGGTCGACTACGCGCTCGATGTTCCCATGTATTTCGTGAAACGCGAGGAGACCTATATCGACGTCTCCGGCACCTCGTTCCGCGACTTCTTCGAAGGCAAGAACCCGGCGATGCCGGGCGAGCGTCCGACGCTGTCGGATTGGGCCAATCACCTCTCGACGATCTTCCCGGAGGTGCGCCTGAAGCGCTATCTGGAAATGCGCGGTGCCGACGGTGTGCCGTGGGGCCGGCTGCCGGCGCTGCCGGCGTTCTGGGTCGGCCTGCTCTACGACGACGTCAGCCTCGACGCGGCCTGGGACCTGGTCAAGACCTGGACCGCGTTCGAGCGCCAGAACCTGCGCGACGACGTGCCGCGCCTCGGCTTCAAGGCGCGTATCCGCAATCGCTACGTGTTCGAGGTCGCCAAGGAATGCCTGACCCTGGCGCATCTCGGCCTGCGCCGGCGCGGTCGCATCGACCATCTCGGCCGCGACGAGAGCCGCTATCTCGAGCCGCTCGATCAGATCATCGATTGCGGCCGCTCGCCTGCCGAGGAGATGCTGGAGAAGTTCGACGGCCCGTGGGGCGGTTCGGTCGAGCCGGCCTACGACGAATATGCGTTCTGATCGGAACGGCTGAGCCTGCGACCGTCGCAGGTTCGCTGCGCCGTCTGCTCCACGTTGAGGCGGCTGGCGGCTTGGGTCCGCTGTTTTTTGTTGCGATTTGTGTCCCAGGTTCGATTCAGCGCCTGGGCGCCGCTGCGTTGCCTTCCGCTGCTCCCACCGGTCCGAGCCGTTCATCCGCCATACAGGTTCATGGCGATCAAATGACTGCCTAAAAACTCGCAAGAAAACTCGAACATTAACAATGGGTCGGATGGTTCAGCGGCGGCGCGTGGGGCGCTTCATCGGGGCATGGCTGAGGGCACTGGCGTGCCTGTTCGCGGCTGTGTGCCTGACGCCGGCTTCAGCCCAGACCTATTCCGATCGCCCCGGCGGCGACTATATGAGCGCGCCGATCACCTCCGGCGACCCGGCCGATTGCGCGCTGCTGTGCGAGCACGACCGGCGGTGCCGCGCCTGGAGCTTCAACTATCCGACCGTGATGGAAGCGGGTGCGGTGTGCTGGCTCAAGAACAGCGTGCCGGCGCGCGTGCCGGACAATTGCTGCGTTTCCGGCGTGCGTGGCGCGGGCGTCGTCGAGATCCGCAACGATGCGGTCGAGACGTCGATCGACCGTCCCGGCGGCGACTACCGCAGCTTCGACATCAAGACCACCGATCTGAAGGGCGGCGACAAGGCCGAGAAGGCCGCCGACAAGGGCGACAAGAGCAGCGGTGACAAGGCGGCGGACAAGAAGGAAGAGAAGGCCGCCGACGCCGAGGAGATCTGCAAGGCCGCCTGCACCGGCGACAACAAATGCCGGGCCTGGACCTTCTCGCGGCCCGGCTATGCCGGCAAGGAGGCGCATTGCTTCCTGAAGAAGGAGATCAAGCCGCCGCGGCGCCGCGCGGGGTTCACGTCAGGCGTGGTGCGATAGCGCGGGGCGACGAGGGCCGCTATTTTGCGGGCCGGCTATAGGACGGCAAACAAAGATGCCCGCGTCCCTGTCGTTTCACGTGTTGGTCCAACAATGTTAGTCTTCCGCGACGATCACGGTGATCTCAGGCCACAGTGCCTTCCAACGTTCCGCCTTGGCGATGTAGTTCGTCGCCGAGAAATTGGCCGTGTGGTTCGGCCGCACGATCATCTGCGCGATGTCACCGAAGCCCTTGGGCGCATAGAGCTCATATCCATCGGCGGCGGGGCGGAGCCCGACCTGCGTGTTGACGGTGAGAAACCGGTCGATTCCATCGGTTGATCGCGACACGGCG
Organism: Bradyrhizobium sp. SZCCHNR1098; assembly: GCF_032489375.1. Taxonomy (NCBI): domain Bacteria; kingdom Pseudomonadati; phylum Pseudomonadota; class Alphaproteobacteria; order Hyphomicrobiales; family Nitrobacteraceae; genus Bradyrhizobium; species Bradyrhizobium sp. SZCCHNR1098. Next base: position 375,623 of record NZ_JAUEXY010000004.1, on the reverse strand, counting down.
GAGTAGGGACGACCGTGCTTGGCGGGATACCAGAGATGGACGCGGGCCTGGTTGCGCACCTCCACCTTGGCTTCGATGTCATGGAGGCAGGATGTGATGCGCCGGATGACGGCGTCCTCAGCATCCCACGACGTATCCGGATCGAAATAGAAGATGTCGTAGTCGTTGATGCCGTGATCGATCGGACGGCCGGTCCGCACGTTCCAGACGCTCTGAGTCAGGCAGCCGGCGACGACCCAGGCATCGGGCACGGCCGTTTCACGCAGCACGCGCATGATCGCGGTGTTGACGGGGTTGCGCAGCGCGGCTGCGATGAAATCGTCTTTGGTCATGATGGTCGAAGGCATCAGAACATGGGTGCCGTCGACACGTTCAATACACGAGATGGAGAACGGCGTGCAGCCCGTTTCAGCCGCGATCGAACACGGCTACGGCTCTCCTTGACGCCAGGGCCCGCCACTGCCGGCGCAACAGCGGCTCTGCGTCGGCGCGCTTCGCCTTCGACAGGCGCAGCAACACGATCGGATAGTCGCGGTAGTGATCGGTGAAATAGAACAGCTTTGGGCGCGTCTCGACCAGCATCGCGCGTTCATCCAGCAGTACGCCGGGCAGGACGAGGCTGTCCCCGTCCTCCTTCAGCCGCGCCAGCATCTTCTTGCGCACCTTCAGCGCGGGCGTCCCGTAGGACGTGCCGTCCTCGACCTCCGGCCATGTCAGCGCAAGCGCCCTGACATCGTCGAAGGTCACGGCCGCGATCCGCTCAGCGCACCGCGGTGAAGAAGCGATCCAGCCGGAAGCCCGACAGCCAGGCCCAGACCGGCTGGTTCTTGAAGCCGAGGTCCCAGGAGCCGACCACCGCATCGGCGCGGCCCACGAGGTTGTCGATCGGCAGCAAGCCAACGCCGCCGTCGCGCAAGGCAACGCGGCTGTCGGCGGAGTTGTCTCTGTTATCGCCGAGCACGAACAGCTTGCCGGGCGGAACGGTCACCTCCGGGGTGTTGTCGAGCCGGCCGTTGTCGCGCATCTTGAAGATCAAATGCGACACGCCGTTCGGCAGCGTCTCGACGTAACGATAGGCCGGCTCGTTACGGCCGGTGTCGTCCTCGGCATCGCCGATGCCGTCCGGCTTCAGCGCGGCTGCCTGGCCGTTGATGTAGAGCTGGCCCTGGCGCATCTGGATGCGGTCGCCGGGCAGGCCGACGACGCGCTTGACCCAGGCCTGTGAGGTGTCGCCGGGCCAGCGGAACACGACGACGTCGCCCCGCTTCGGCGTTTCGCCGAACAGGCGGCCGGTCTCGGGCAGCGTGATCTGCATCGGCAGCGACGAGGTGCCGTACCCATAGGGGAATTTCGACGCCAGCAGGGCGTCGCCGATCATCAGGGTCGGCTCCATCGAGCCGGACGGCACGTAGAACGGCTCGGCGATCGCGCCCTTGGCGACGAACACCACCATCACCACGGCGGCGAGTTGCGCAAGCTGACCGCCCCAAGTGGTTTCCTTACGCACGGCCTTGGTTCCGATCTTGCTCGTGGACATCTTGTCGAGGCTCATCGGCCCGTGCCTCCAACGGTGATGCGATCCATGCGAAGCGTCGGCTGACCGACGCCGACCGGCACGCCCTGGCCGTTCTTGCCGCAGGTGCCGATGCCGGTATCGAGCGACAGATCGTTGCCGATCATGCTGATGCGGTTCAAATCCGTCGGGCCGTTGCCGATCAGCATCGCGCCCTTCACCGGCGCACCGACCTTGCCGTTCTCGATCCTGTAGGCCTCGGTGCACTGGAAGACGTATTTGCCCGAGGTGATGTCGACCTGGCCGCCGCCGAAATTGACAGCATAGATGCCGTTCTTGACGGATGCGATGATTTCGGCCGGGTCGTGCTCGCCGGCCAGCATGTAGGTGTTGGTCATGCGCGGCATCGGCACATGTGCGTAGCCCTGGCGGCGGCCGTTGCCGGTCGGCGCCATGTTCATCAGCCGCGCGTTCTGGCGGTCCTGCATGTAGCCGACGAGAATGCCGTCCTCGATCAGCAAGGTACGGCTGGTCGGCGTGCCCTCGTCGTCGATCGACAGCGAGCCGCGGCGCGAGGCCATGGTGCCGTCATCGACCACGGTGACGCCCTTGGCGGCGACCGGCTTGCCCAGCAGTCCGGCAAAGGCCGAGGTCTTCTTGCGGTTGAAGTCGCCCTCGAGGCCGTGGCCGACGGCCTCGTGCAGCATCACGCCGGGCCAGCCGGCCCCTAACACGACGTCCATCTCGCCGGCGGGGGCGGGGACAGACTCCAGGTTGACCAGCGCCTCGCGCAGCGCGCCGTCGGCGGCCTCGCGCCAGGCTTTGGTCTCGATGAAGCGCGCATAGGCCTCGCGGCCGCCATAGCCCTTGCCGCCGCTCTCCTGGCGATCACCCTGGCCGGCGACGACGGAGATGTTCACGCGCACCAGCGGGCGGATGTCGCGATAGCTCTCGCCATCGGGCCGCAGGATCTCCACGACCTGCCAGGTCGCGCCCAGGCTCACCGTCACCTGGCGCACGCGCGGATCCTTGTCGCGCAGATACGCGTCGATCTCGCCGAGCAGCTTGACCTTGGTTTCGAAGCCCGGGGCGTCCAGCGGATTGTCGTCGCCATAGAGCCGGACGTTGGTGTGCGGCGGTGCGCTCGCGAACGTGCCGGAATAGCCGCCCCTGACCGCGCTCACCGCATCGGCGGCGCGCATCAGGGCCGGCAGCGACACGTCGGAGGAATGGGCATAGCCGACCGCGTCGTCCTTCACCGCGCGCAGGCCGAAGCCCTGGCTGGTGTCGTAGGTCGCCTGCTTCAGCCGGCCATTGTCGAAGGTCAGCGCCTCGGTCTGGCTGTATTCGAAGAACAATTCGCCGTCATCGGCGCCGGCCAGGCCGCGCGCGACCTCGCTCCGGACCGCATCGCGATCCAGATTGGCGCGCTCGAGCAGGGAAGTGGTGGGAGCAGTCATGTTTCAATCCGTTGTCGGAGCGTTCATTCCAAGATAGTTGTTTTGACGCCGGGGCGCGAGGGGCTGGATGATTACCGAACTGACATGGTTGAGATCGTTCCCATCACGTCCGCTCACATCGAGAGCTTCCACCGCACGCTCGATCATGTCGCGCGCGAGCGGCGCTATTTGTCGTTCGTGCAGGCGCCGCCGCTGGAGTCCACGCGCGCCTTCATTCTGAACAACATCCACGAGGGATATCCGCAATTCGTCGCTCTCTCGGCCGGGGAGGTGGTCGGCTGGTGCGATGTGACGCCCAAATCGGGGCCAATCGATGCCCGGATCGGGGTGCTCGGCATGGGCCTAATGCCGCAGTTCCGGCACCAGGGCCTCGGCAGGCGACTGATGGCGGCGGCGCTCGAAGCCGCGCGGGCGGCCGGCTTCTCGCGTGTCGAGCTCACGGTCTACCGCAGCAACACCAACGCTATCCGGCTGTACCAGAAGGCCGGATTCCTGCTCAAGGCGGTGCAGCCGCGGGAGCCTGGCGATGACGGGTTCGACAAGACCCTGCTGGTGATGGCGCTGGCGCTCGACGGCCCGCGCTGAGGCCGCGGCGCGCGCATTCAGACGCGCGAACTCACGGCTCGATCACGGCATCGTGCGCGGGAGGGGCCTGTCAATCGTGGCCAACGTCAGGGCAGCTTGTCGAAGCCTTCGGCCAGTCCGTTGAGGCTCAGCGGGAAGCCGATCCCTTCCTCCGGCGTCTCGAAGATGATGAAGGTCGCGGTCTTCGCCGTCTTGAGCTGGCCGAGCAGCTTGTCCTCCAGCACCACCTCGGCGACGCAGCCATTGGGCAGGCAGCGCACGAAGCCGGCGCGGCCGACGTCCTGGTTGTCGAGCTTCAGGCCGAGGCCGGAGGGCAGCAGCACGCCGAGCGGCGCCACCACGCGCATCAGCCGGCTCTTCTGGTCGGCGGTCTTCAGCATGATCACGGTGAGGCCGGCATTGGAGCGGTCCTCGGCCACGACGCTCTGGATCAGCGCGCACTGCTCGCTCTGCGCGCCGGGCGGCGTGTCGCAGCGGATCTGCCAGTCGCCATGCACCGAGCGCACCGCGCCCTGTGCCAACGCCGCGTGCGGCACGCCGACCACCGTCGCGGCCATCAGCGCGATCGCCGTTGCTGCGGCGGAGGTCATTGCGGCGACACGCGTGAGTCGCGCACGCACCGCGCTGAATCGGTACAAACGGCGCGAGTCATTCGCAGCTGGGGTCGACATGTCAGCTGTCCTGTCCGTTGAAACCCTGATCCGGGTCGGTGCCATGACAATTTCCTGTGGGTGATCTGCGCGTCCGACGCCATGATACGGCAATGATGGCGTCTTGAGGACAGCGTCACCGGCGTAAGGCACGAAACGATACCAAATATGGCCGCACCCCGGTGGGCGCTGCCGCAGCGCCTCGCCGAATCAGCCTCGCAAACGGCCGTGTCCCGTTTGCCTACATCGCGCCGCACGCCTGTCAAGCGCCCGTTGCCCGCGAAATCACGGCATGCGGCAATCTCCCGGAAAATACGCTTGTCGCGACGAACGGCGCGGCGCGCGATATCCGGCGCAAGACTGCATTGCGATAGATCAAGAATTATGGTTTGAGAAGAAAGATTTCGTCATTCCAGTGAACTGGCCCAGGTGCTTTTCTATGCATCCGCCCGAAGGCCATTTGTCAGGAGAGCGGATCGAACGGCGCGCCGCCGCGTGAAGCGGGCGGTGCGCTGAGGGGGAAAGTTCTGAAGGGAGCGCGACGGCATGAAGATGTCGAAAGGCCAATTGAGCGCCTTGCTGGGGTTGGCTGTAACGGGCATGACGCTCGTGTCGGGTGGAGCGGCGTTTGCTGAAACGGGGCAGCCGGCGCCATGGGAAGTCAAGCTGCAGGAGGCTGCGACGCCGGTGATGGAGAACATCACCTGGTTCCACGGCCTGCTGCTGACGATCATCACCATCATCACGCTGTTCGTGCTGGCGCTGCTGATCGCCGTGGTGGTCAAGTTCAACGCGCGCGCCAATCCGGTGCCGTCGCGGACCACGCACAACACGCTGCTCGAAGTGGCGTGGACGCTGATCCCGGTGCTGATCCTCGTCACCATTGCGGTGCCGTCGTTCCGCCTGCTGTTCCTCGAGCTCGACGTGCCGAAGGCCGACCTCACGATCAAGGCGACCGGCAAGCAGTGGTACTGGAGCTACGCCTATCCCGACAACGGCAAGTTCGAGTTCGACTCGCTGATGGCGCAGGACAAGAAGCCGCGCCTGCTGGCGGTCGACAATGAGATGGTCGTGCCGGTCAACAAGGTGATTCGCGTCCAGACCACCGGCGCCGACGTCATCCACTCCTTCGCCGTGCCGTCCTTCGGCATCAAGATCGACGCCATTCCCGGCCGCCTCAACGAGACCTGGTTCAAGGCGACCAAGGTCGGCATGTATTACGGCCAGTGCTCCGAGCTGTGCGGCAAGGACCACGCCTACATGCCGATCGCGGTGCGCGTCGTGAGCGACCAGGAATTCACCGCCTGGGTCGAGGACGCCAAGAAGAAGTACGCCAGCGCGCCCGCGAGCACCTACGCGTCGGCTGCGGGCATATCGCAGTAGCGCGCGGGGACGAGCGCTTAGGATTGAGGGCCGCCTCGCGCGGCCTACGGGGACACTGAGGATTGGACAATGGCGACGAACGCGACGACCCTGACCGGCCATGACGATCACGCGCACGACCATCCGACCGGATGGCGCCGCTGGATCTATTCGACCAACCACAAAGACATCGGCACGATGTATCTGATCTTCGCGGTGTGCGCCGGCATCATCGGCCTCGTCATGTCGGTCGCGATCCGCATCGAGCTGATGTATCCGGGCGTGCAGTTCTTTCACGAGAACCACACCTACAACGTGTTCGTGACCTCGCACGGCCTGATCATGATCTTCTTCATGGTCATGCCGGCGATGATCGGCGGCTTCGGCAACTGGATGGTGCCGCTGATGATCGGCGCGCCGGACATGGCGTTCCCGCGCATGAACAACATCTCGTTCTGGCTGCTGCCGGCCTCGTTCGCGCTGCTGCTGACCTCGACCTTCGTCGAGGGCGAGCCCGGCGCCAACGGCGTCGGCGCCGGCTGGACGATGTATGTGCCGCTGTCGACCTCGGGTCATCCGGGACCAGCGGTGGATTTCGCGATCCTGTCGCTGCATCTCGCCGGTGCGTCGTCGATCCTCGGCTCGATCAACTTCATCACCACCATCTTCAACATGCGTGCGCCGGGCATGACCCTGCACAAGATGCCGCTGTTCGTGTGGTCGATCCTGGTGACGGTGTTCCTGTTGCTGCTGTCGCTGCCGGTGCTCGCCGGCGCCATCACCATGATGCTGACCGACCGCAATTTCGGCACCACCTTCTTCGATCCGGCCGGCGGCGGCGACCCGCTGCTGTTCCAGCATCTGTTCTGGTTCTTCGGCCATCCGGAAGTGTACATCCTGATCCTGCCCGGCTTCGGCATGATCAGCCAGATCGTGTCGACCTTCTCGCGCAAGCCCGTGTTCGGCTATCTCGGCATGGCCTACGCCATGGTCGCGATCGGCGGCATCGGCTTCGTGGTGTGGGCGCACCACATGTACACGGTCGGCATGTCCTCGGCGACGCAGGCCTATTTCGTCGCCGCCACCATGGTGATCGCGGTGCCCACCGGCGTGAAGATCTTCTCCTGGATCGCCACGATGTGGGGCGGCTCGATCGAATTCCGCGCGCCGATGCTGTGGGCGGTGGGCTTCATCTTCCTGTTCACGGTCGGCGGCGTCACCGGCGTCGTGCTGGCGAATGCCGGCGTCGACCGCGTGCTGCAGGACACCTATTACGTCGTCGCGCACTTCCACTACGTGCTGTCGCTCGGCGCCGTGTTCGCCATCTTCGCGGGCTGGTACTACTGGTTCCCGAAGATGTTCGGCTACATGTACAACGAGACCATCGCCAAGGCGCACTTCTGGGTCACCTTCGTCGGCGTCAACTTGGTGTTCTTCCCGCAGCACTTCCTCGGCCTGTCGGGCATGCCGCGCCGCTACATCGACTATCCCGATGCCTATGCCGGCTGGAATCTGGTGTCGTCGATCGGCTCCTACATCTCGGCCTTCGGCGTGCTGATCTTCATCTACGGGGTCGTCGACGCCTTCATGCGCAAGCAGCAGGCGGCGAACAATCCGTGGGGACCGGGCGCGACGACCTTGGAATGGACCCTGTCCTCGCCGCCGCCGTTCCACCAGTTCGAGGTGCTGCCGAAGGTGCAGTGAGCCCGATCTCTCCGACGCGGCGCCCATCCGGCGCCGCGTCGATATCCGCCGGTGGTGCGCCCGATGGTTTGCCGGATGGAGTCTTGAATCGAGGTTCTGGCGCGCCCTGCGTCAGAGCCGTTTGAATTGAAGCCTGTGAATTGAAGTCTGGATTCGTCGTGTCGGTCATCGATCAGAACGCCATTGCCGTCGGCCCGCGGATTTCCGAGGCCGATGTCGGCGATTATCTCGCGCTCCTGAAGCCGCGGGTGATGTCGCTCGTGATCTTCACGGCGTTGATCGGCCTGCTGATCGCCCCGGGCCATTTCCACCCGGTGCTCGCCATCACCTCGCTGCTGTGCATCGCGGTCGGGGCCGGGGCCTCCGGGGCGCTGAACATGGCGCTGGAAGGCGACATCGACTCCCTGATGTCGCGCACCGCCAACCGCCCGATCCCGCGCGGCCGCGTCACCCGCCAGGAGGCCCTCGCCTTCGGCATCACGCTGTCGTTCTTCTCGGTGCTGACGCTGGGCATCCTCGTCAACTGGTTCGCCGGCGCGCTGCTTGCCTTCACCATCTTCTTCTACGTCGTGATCTACACGCTGTGGCTGAAGCGCTGGACCGCGCAGAACATCGTCATTGGCGGCGCCGCCGGCGCCCTGCCGCCGGTGGTCGCCTGGGTGTCGGCCACCGGATCGATCGCGCCGGAGCCGCTCTGGCTGTTCCTGATCATCTTCTTCTGGACCCCGCCGCATTTCTGGGCGCTGGCGCTGTTCCGCAGCGACGATTACGCCCGCGCCGGCGTGCCGATGCTGCCGGTGGTCGCCGGCCCCGATGCGACCCGGCTGCAGATCCTGCTCTACACGATCGTGCTGGTGGCGGTCGCGCTGGCGCCCTGGCCGCTCGGCTATTTCGATGCCGTCTACGGCGTCGTCTCGCTGGCGCTCGGCGCCGGCATGCTATGGCTCGCGATCGAGGTGTTCCGCAAGCGCGAGCGCAGCACCTCGCTGCGCGCCAACCGCAAGTTGTTCGCCTTCTCGATCCTTTACCTGTTCGCGCTGTTCGCGACGCTCGGGCTCGAAGCGGTCGCGCGCATGATCGCGCCGCTGATCTGGTAAGAGGCGCGAGACTGGAAAACATGGCGATCACGATGGCAGATCCGAACGAGCAAGAGGGCATCGTCCTCACCGAGGCGCAGCTGCGCAGCCGCCGTCGCCGCTCGATCGCGATTGCGCTCGCGCTCGGCGTGCTGGTGGTGCTGTTCTTCGCGGTGACCATGGTGAAGGGTCCCGCGGTGCTGAATCGGCCGATGTAGAGACGCGATGCAGGACAGGGCGAAGCAGACCGCAATGGAGACAACCGACCAGATCGTTCCGGCGACAGCGCCGGCCGCGCCGCGCCGCGGCCTCGGCCGCGATGCGCTGGTCGGCGGCATCTGCGGCGCCGTCGTGGTGCTGATGGTCGGCGCGTCCTATGCGGCCGTGCCGTTCTACAACTGGTTCTGCCGCGCCACCGGCTTCAACGGCACCACGCAGGTCGCGACCGCGGCGCCGTCGTCGGCGCCGCTGGCGCGCCGGATCGGCATCCGTTTCGATGCCAATGTCGCCGGCGGGCTGCCGTGGAAGTTCGAGCCGGAGAAGACCGAGATCGAGGTCGCGATCGGCGAGGTGGTCACGGTCTACTACAAGGTCACCAACCAGGCGGCGCGCACCACCATGGCGCAAGCGGCCTACAACGTGACGCCGCTGACGTCGGGCGCCTATTTCCAGAAGATCAACTGCTTCTGCTTCACCGAACAGACCATGGCCCCGGGCGAGACCCGTGAGATGCCTGTCGTGTTCTACGTCGATCCGGCGATCACGGCCGATCACGAGAATGACGGGCTGAAGACGATCACGCTGTCCTACACCTTCTATCCCGTTCGCGACGCCGAGCCCAAGCCGATCGCCGCGGGCGAGCCGGACAAACCGCGGGGCAACCTGTGACCGCGCGGACGTCCGATATCCGGGGACCATTGCTGTTGAACGACACCGTGCCGGCGCGACCGGCATCGATCTGGGGAGAGACCTGACATGGCTGAGGCGCACGCCAAGCATCACGACTACCATCTCGTCGACCCGAGCCCCTGGCCGTTCGTCGGCTCGGTCTCGGCCTTCATCATGGCGTTCGGCGCGATCGGCTGGATGCACAAGATGTTCGGCGCCGCGCCGGTCGTGTTCGGCATCGGCACCATCGGCGTGCTCTACACCATGGCGAGCTGGTGGGGCGACGTCATCAAGGAAGCGCAGTACAAGGGCGATCACACCCGCGTGGTGCAGCTCCATCACCGCTACGGCATGATCCTGTTCATCGCCTCCGAGGTGATGTTCTTCGTCGCCTGGTTCTGGGCTTATTTCAATGCCGCGCTGTATCCGAACTTCGAGGTGCAGGCCACCCGCGACGCCCTGTTCGGCGGCGTCTGGCCGCCAAAGGGCATCGAGACCTTCGATCCCTGGCATCTGCCGCTGCTCAATACGCTGATCCTGCTGACCTCGGGCACCACGGTGACTTGGGCCCACCACGCGCTGCTCGAGGGCGACCGCAAGGGCCTGAAATACGGCCTGATCCTCACCATCCTCCTGGGCGCCACCTTCACCTGCGTGCAGGCCTATGAGTACAGCCACGCGACGTTCTCGTTCGCCGGCCACATCTACGGCTCGACCTTCTTCATGGCGACCGGCTTCCACGGCTTCCACGTCCTGGTCGGCACGATCTTCCTGATCGTCTGCCTGGCGCGCGCCTATGCCGGCCACTTCACGCCCAAGCAGCATCTCGGCTTCGAGTTCGCCGCCTGGTACTGGCACTTCGTCGACGTGGTCTGGCTGTTCCTGTTCATCTGCATCTACGTCTGGGGCCACGGCGCCGAGGCGATGGCCCACGGCGCGCACTGAAGCTGGCGCGCACCGCTTCCGCCGAACGTGCTAAGAAGGGGCGGCCCTCGGGCCGCCCTTTCTCGTTGCGGCGGCGCCCGGCGGTTGATCGAAATGTGATCCGCTCTCGTCGCCTCCGGTTGTATCACCATGAGGCGTCGCCCGGCCGCCCAGGGGGCAAGACACCATGACCACCCATCCGCCCGTCACTTTGGCCCAGACCGTCCTGCGCGGGCTCGCCTGCCGCTGCCCGCGCTGCGGCCGGGGCAAGCTGTTCGACGGCTTCCTCAACCTGCGCAAGCGTTGCGAAGCCTGCGATCTCGACTACGCCTTCATCGACACCGGCGACGGTCCGGCGATCTTCATCATGATGCTCGCTGGCGCCATCGTGGTCGGCGCCGCCCTGATCGTCGAGGTGAAGTATCAGCCGCCGTTCTGGGTCCATGCCGCGCTATGGGGACCGCTGATCCTGGTGACGACGCTGCTGCCGCTGCGCGCGATGAAGTCGCTGCTGATCGCCCTGCAATTCCACCACAAGGCCGCGCCCGGCCGTTTGGTGGACAAAACGCCGCGATGAGGGACTTAACGGATCGCCGCCGGCGCGGTGCGCTCCCTCCCCCCTTGTGGGGTGGGGAGGGGGGTAGCTCCGGCGGCAGTCTTTGTGGGGCTACCCCCACCCCCAACCCCTCCCCGCAAGGGGGAGGGGAGCGCACCGTCTGCGTCGGCAGAGCGCGCAGCCTGTCGTTGGCGGCCCTGCAACGATGACCTCGACCCGCCCCAACACCTCATCTCGCGCCTTTGCCGCCTTCACCCTCGTCATGGTCGCACTGTTCATCGGCCTCGGCGTCTGGCAGTTGCAGCGCCGGGCAGCGAAGCATGCGCTGATCGCCGCGCTCACCGATCGCGTCGCCGCTGCGCCCGAGCCGCTGCCGCCACAGACGGAATGGCGCACGCTGACGCCGGAGCGCGACGAATTTCGCCGCGTCAGCTTCACCGCCACCTACACCAGACTGCCGGACGCGATGGTCTACAGCGCCGGCTCGGCCGTGCGCGAGGACGTCTCCGGGCCGGGCACCTGGGCGTTCCTCCCCGCGCGCCTGCCGTCTGGCGAGACCGTCGTGATCGACGCCGGCTTCGTCGCCAACACGATGCAGGAACGCAGCGTCCAGGATCGCCAGGTGGGCAAGCTCGTCACCGGCGTCCCCGTGACCCTGACCGGCTATCTGCGTTTCCCGGAAGCCGCCGGCCTGCTCACCGCGGCGGAAAATCACGACAAGCGCCTGTGGTTCACCAGGGATCATCAGGCCATGGCCAACGCCCTCGGCTGGGGTGAGGTCGCGCCGTTCTACATCGATCTGGAATCGCCAGTGCCCGACAATGGCATTCCCAAGCCCGGCCCGCTGTCGCCGCATCTGCGCGACGAGCACATGCAATACGCGATCACCTGGTTCTCTCTGGCCGCCGCGTTGATCGTCGCGTTCGCGGTGTGGGCGCGCGGCCGGCGCGCAGCGAACCGATGAGCCCGTAGCCCGCGAAACGGCGCTTGACTTAGAGCGCGCTCGAACCCGTAGCCTGCCGGGCGTCGTGAATGGAGATGAGCGCGCATGAAGATCGGCGAGCTGGCGAGGCAGTCGGGGCTCACGCCCCATACCATCCGCTACTATGAGCGGATCGGGCTGCTGCCCAGGGCCGATCGCGATCATGCCCGCCAGCGGGACTACGACGCATCGATCCTGACCTGGATCGAATTCCTCGGCCGTCTCAAGGCCACGGGAATGCCGATCCGGGACATGCTGCGCTATGCCGAGCTGCGCGCGGGCGGCGCTGCCACGGAGCCGGGCCGACGCCGGCTCCTGGAGCGCCATCGCGACGCAGTCCGGGCGCGCGTCGCCAGCTTGCAGGATTGTCTTCTCGTTCTCGACGCCAAGATCGCCGGCTATGCCGGCGCGAACGAGAGGACGAACGATGATGACGCAATCAACGCCCAGCCAATCCACGACGACGAGCCCGATGCCGGGCGGCACGCAATCGGGCGCCAACAACGATCAGGATCGGCTGGCGCGCGGCCGGCGCGCGCTCGATAGCATTGACGGCGAGGCCGGCCACAATGTGATCGCGGCGCTCGCCGACATCGCGCCGGATTTCGCGACCTACGTGATCGAGTTTCCGTTCGGCGACATCTATTCGCGGCCCGGCCTCGATCTGCGCAGCCGCGAGATCGCCACCATCGCGGCCCTGACCGCGCTCGGCAATGCCAGCCCGCAGCTGAAAGTTCATATCCATGCGGGCCTCAATGTCGGCCTCAGCCGCGACGAGATCACCGAGGTGATCATGCAGATGGCGGTCTATGCCGGCTTTCCCGCCGCGCTCAACGGCCTGTTCGCGGCCAAGGCGGTGTTCGCCGAGGCGGACGCGAAAGGCGCGGAGGCCGCACGGGTCTGAGCGGTCTCCTTGTAACGCGTAGCCGGAATGAGCAACGCGACATGCGGGACCGGTGCGACCCCGCATGTCGATGTCGCTCATGCGGGCTACGGTTGCGGGCTACGGCTTGGTCCCGATCGACCGCACGCTCCCCGAGACCTTCACCGGCGCACCGGCCGATCCGTCGAGATCGACCTGCAGGCAGCAGGGCACGCCCATGTCCTCGCCCTGGCGGATCACGATCGGCCCCTCGGCCGCCCAGGCGAGCTCGCGCAGATAGCCGGCAGACGACGATCGTCAACATTTCTACCGAACGCATTGAACCGCGCGATGACGGCGGAGCGGGAGGCTGGTTCAGAGCGCCACCATGCGCTGCGCTCCCGCGCCGGCGTCCGTAACGCCGCCGTAACCCGGAGCCGCGACCATTGCTGTGCCAACAACCGGTTTCGCGCACGGGCCAAAACCATTATGGTGCCGGACCATGTTGCCGCCAGGCGGTTCCGATTTCGAATTCAATCAACGGGTTATGGCCTGGTGACGCAGGTCAGGAGAGCGGTTTGACGCGCTATGTTTCGACCCGCGGGGAAGCCCCCGCGCTCACCTTCTGCGATGTGATGCTGACCGGGCTCGCCCGCGACGGCGGCCTGTACGTGCCCGAGACCTGGCCGCAGCTGACGCCCGAGACGATCGCTTCGTTCTTCGGCCGGCCCTATTGGGAGGTCGCGGTCGAGGTCATCAAGCCGTTCGTCGCCGGCGAGATTTCCGACGAAGAACTCGGCCGCATGGCCAACGAGGCCTATGCGACCTTCCGCCACCCCGCCGTGGTGCCGCTCGACCAGAGCGCAGCGCACCAGTTCGTGCTGGAGCTGTTCCACGGCCCGACGCTGGCGTTCAAGGACGTGGCGATGCAGCTGATCTCGCGGCTGATGGACCACGTGCTGGCCAAGCGTGGCGAGCGCACGACCATTGTCGTGGCGACATCAGGCGATACCGGTGGCGCGGCGGTCGAGGCTTTCGCCGGCCGCGACTATGCCGATCTGATCGTGCTGTTCCCGCATGGCCGCATCTCCGAGGTGCAGCGGCGGATGATGACGACGTCGGGTGCGGCCAACGTGCATGCGCTGGCGATCGAAGGTCATTTCGACGACTGCCAGGCGATCGTGAAGGGCCTGTTCAACCATCACGGCTTCCGCGATTCGGTCAGGCTGTCGGGCGTCAACTCGATCAACTGGGCGCGCGTCGTCGCCCAGGTGGTCTACTACTTCACCTCGGCGGTCGCGATCGGCGCGCCCCACCGCGCCGTCGACTTCACCGTGCCCACCGGCAATTTCGGCGACGTCTTCGCCGGCTATGTCGCCAAGCGCATGGGCCTGCCGGTGCGCACGTTGCGCGTCGCGACCAACGTCAACGACATCCTCGCCCGGACGCTGACGACCGGCATCTACGAGGTGCGCGAGGTGCATGCGACGGCTTCGCCCTCGATGGACATCCAGGTGTCATCGAATTTCGAGCGGCTGCTGTTCGAAGCCGGCGGCCGCGATGCCGGCACCGTGCGGCGGCTGATGGACAGCCTCAAGCAGTCCGGCCGCTTCGTGCTGCCCGATGCCATGCTGGCGGCGATCCGCGCCGATTTCGATGCCGGCCGCGCCGACGAAACCGAGACCGCGGCGGCGATCCGTGCCGCCTTCCGCGAGGCCGGCGATCTCGTCGATCCGCACACCGCCGTGGCGCTGGCCGTAGCCGATCGCGACGGCACGGATCTGTCGGTGCCGAATATCGTTCTGTCGACCGCCCATCCCGCCAAATTCCCCGATGCGGTCGAGGCCGCCTGCGGGATGCGGCCGCACCTGCCGGTGTGGCTCGAAGGGCTGATGAGCAAGCGCGAGGACATCAGGATCATGCGGAACGACCAGGCCGAGGTGGAGAAGTTCATCCGCTCGGTCAGCCGGGCCGCCAAGCAGGGAATTGCATGATGGGTGTGGAAGTCACCAAGCTGCCGACGGGGTTGACGGTCGTCACCGACACGATGCCGCATCTGGAGACGGCGGCGCTCGGGGTCTGGGCCGGCGTCGGCGGTCGCGACGAGAAGCCGGACGAGCACGGCATCTCGCACCTCCTCGAGCACATGGCGTTCAAGGGCACGACGACGCGCAGCGCCCGCGAGATCGTCGAGACGGTCGAGGCGGTCGGCGGCGATCTCAATGCCGGCACCTCGACCGAGACCACGGCCTATTACGCCCGCGTGCTGAAGGCGGACGTGCCGATGGCGCTCGATGTGCTCTCGGACATTCTGGCCAATCCGTCGTTCGTGCCGGAGGAGCTGGAGCGCGAGAAGAACGTGATCGTGCAGGAGATCGGCGCGGCACAGGACACGCCCGATGACGTCGTGTTCGAGCATCTCAACGAGCTGTGCTTTCCGGACCAGCCGATGGGCCGCTCGCTGCTCGGCACCGCCAAGACGCTGGAGGCGTTCGATCGCGACAAGCTGCACGGCTATCTGTCGACGCATTATCGCGGACCCGACATGGTGGTCGCCGCGGCCGGCGCCGTCGATCATCAGCGGGTGGTCGAGGATGTGACGAAGCGATTTGCCAGCTTCAATGGCGGCCCGGCGCCAAAGCCGCTGCCGGCGACATTCGGCAAGGGCGGCTCACGCGTCGTGCACCGCGATCTCGAGCAGGCGCATCTGACGCTCGCGCTCGAGGGCGTGCCGCAGGCCGATCCGTCGCTGTTCTCGCTGCAGGTGTTCACCAACATCCTGGGCGGCGGCATGTCGTCCCGGCTGTTCCAGGAGGTGCGCGAGAACCGGGGGCTCTGCTACTCCGTCTATACGTTCCACGCGCCCTATAGCGACACCGGCTTCTTCGGCCTCTACACCGGGACAGATCCGGCTGACGCGCCCGAGATGATGGAGGTCGTGGTCGACATCATCGGTAATGCGGTGGAGACCTTGAGCGAGGCCGAGGTCGCCCGCGCCAAGGCGCAGATGAAGGCCGGTCTGCTGATGGCGCTGGAGAGCTGCAGTGCCCGAGCCGAGCAATTGGCGCGGCATATCCTGGCCTATGGACGGCCGCAGACCTTGCAGGAGATGGTCGCCAAGATCGAGGCGGTCAGCGTCGAGAGCACGCGCGATGCGGCGCGGGCGCTGCTCGCACGCAGCAAGCCGGCCGTCGTCGCGCTCGGCACCGGCAGGGGTCTGGACACAGCGGTGACTTTCGCCGAAGGTCTGACCGGTTCGAGATCGAAGGCCCAACTGCACTGAACGTGGTGCGGCTCGGTGCGGTCTTCGCATTGAATTCCGCCAGGACTCGGCGCCGGAGATCTGGGGTGGGTCGGAGCAGGCTTCGACCCGGAAAGAGCAGGGGGAGCATCACAGATGGCCCTGTTTCGCTTGCCATCCAACGGACCGGCTGCGCTGGCTCCGCGCGGCCAGGGCCTGCTGCTGCGCGCGCCGCAGATGGCCGATTACGCGCAATGGGCGCGGCTGCGCGAGATCAGCCGCGACTATCTCACGCCCTGGGAGCCGATCTGGCCGTCCGACGACCTGACGCGCTCCGGCTTCCGCCGCCGGCTGCGCCGCTATGCCGAGGACATCTCGGCCGACCGCTCCTATCCGTTCATCCTCTTCCGCGAGCAGGATGGCGCCATGCTCGGCGGCATCACGCTCGCCAATGTCCGCCGCGGCATCGTTCAGGCCGGCACCATCGGCTACTGGATGGGGCAGCCGTTCGCGCATCATGGCTACATGACGGCGGCGCTGCGGCTACTGCTGCCGACCTTGTTCGGCGAGCTCAATCTGCACCGGGTCGAGGCGGCCTGCATCCCGACCAATACGCCGTCGATTCGCGTGCTGGAGAAATGCGGCTTCACCCGCGAGGGCCTGGCGCGTCGCTACCTGTGCATCAACGGGGTCTGGCAGGACCATTACCTCTATGGCCTGTTGCACGAGGATTTCCGAGGGTAGCAATCGTGATCGGGATGGCCGCGGGAGAGGCCGATCGGGGCTGGTTCCGGCCTCTGAATTGGGTATAGACGCCTGGGCTGGGCGACCGAGTTGCCGGGGATATCAGACGATGCGAGAGACGAGCGTGATCAGGGTTGGGACGTTGGCAGCCGTGCTGCTGGCCTTGGGAGCCGCGGGCGCGGCGCCGCCGGCGGCCGCCCAATCGCTGACCGACCGCTTCAAGAGCCTGTTCGGCGGCGGCTCCGACAACAAGGGACAGGAGAACTTGCCCGCCGGCGGCGGACCGCCGGCCGATCCGACCGAGGGCCTGACCTGTCCGCCGGTCAGCATTCGCGCCGGCGCCTCGACCTACGCCGTGGCCGCGCCCGGCAAGCAGGCGGTCGGCAATGACGTCCGGTTCCAGGCGTCGATCACGAAGACCGCGCGCGAATGCAATCTCAACGGGGCCGAAATCATCGCCAAGATCGGCATCCAGGGGCGCATCGTTGCCGGACCGGCGGGCGCGCCAGCGAGCGTCGACATTCCCATGCGCATCGCCGTGGTCCAGGGCGGCATCGGCGAGAAGGTGATCGCGACCAAGTCGTATCGCACCACGGTGCAGATGACCGAGGACGGCAGCGTGCCGTTCACGATCGTCGCCGAGGACATGGTCTATCCGGTCCCGCCGCCCGGCGCCAATGCCGACAATTACGTCTTCTACATCGGCTTCGACCCGCAGGCCCTGACCCCGGAGCGGCCGCACGGCAAGAAGCGGAGGTGAGGCGAGTGAACGACGGCGAGGCCGCGCTCGGCAGGTCCGGGGCCGATGGCCTTCAACGCAAAAGGCCGGCGCGATGAAATCGCCCCGGCCTTTTGAAGATTCTGGATCAGATGGACTGCCGCTCAGTTCAGCTTGCGGCCGACTTCCGCGATGCCTTTGGCCACGAGGTCTTCGCCAAGAGCGCCCTTGACCGACTGCGACAGCACGGTCGCGGCGGCCTGGACGGCGGCATCCGCCGCAGCGGACCTGACGTCGGCGAGAGCCTGGGCCTCGGCGAGGGCGATCTTGCTCTCGGCGGCCTTGGTGCGACGGGCGACGAAGTCTTCCATCTTGACCTTGGCCTCCGCCGCGATGCGCTCGGCTTCCGCTTTGGCGCTGGTGATGATCTCCTCGGCCTCGCGTTCGGCACTGGCGCGGCGGGTCTTGTAATCGGCGAGCACCTTGGCCGCCTCTTCCTTGAGCCGCTTGGCCTCCGCCAGCTCGTTCCTGATGCGCTCGGAGCGATTGTCGAGCGCCTTCAGGACCGTGCGGTGGACACCGAGATAGGCGAACAGGCCCATCAGGATCACGAAGGCAATCGCAACCCAGGTTTCCGGATCAGCAAGCAAATGCATCAGGCTGTTCCCTTCAACGATGCATCGACCGCAGCCTCGACCGTCTTGGCCGCAGGGGCCTTGCCGGTGAGCTGCTTCACGATCGCGCTGGCTGCGTCTGCGGCGATGCCGCGGACATTGCTCATTGCGGTCGTGCGGGTGGTGGCGATGGACTTCTCAGCCGCCGCGAGCTTGGATGCGAGGCTGTCTTCCAGCGCCTTGCGCTCGGCGTCCGAAGAAGCCGCGAGCTTCTCGCGGGTCTCGGCTCCGATCGCCTGGGCACGGGCACGAGCCGTCGCCAGCTCGCTTTCATACGCCTTCATCGCGGCTTCGGATTCATCCTTCAGCCGCTGCGCTTCAGCCAGATCGCCGTCGATCGACTTCTGGCGGGCGTCGATGACGGCCCCGACCTTCGGCAGCGCCACACGCGAGACGATCACGTACAGCGCCACGAAGGCGATCACCAGGGAGACGATCTGGGAGGGAAAGGTTTCCTTCTGGAAGGGAGGGAAACCATGCCCGCCATCGGCCTCAGTATGGGCGCTTGCGGTGCCCTTGGCCTCGCCGCCCTTGGCCTCGCCATGACTTTCAGCCACGGGCTTCTCCTGTCCGGCTCAGGCCGTCTTAGACGGCGTACAGCAGGAGCAGCGCGATCAGCAGCGAGAAGATGCCGAGCGCTTCGGTCACCGCGAAGCCGAAAATCAGGTTGCCGAACTGGCCCTGGGCAGCCGACGGATTGCGCAGAGCGGCCGACAGATAGTTGCCGAAGATGATGCCGATGCCGGCACCCGCGCCACCCATGCCGATGCAGGCAATGCCCGCGCCAATGTACTTCGCTGCAACCGGATCCATGAAACGAACTCCTTTGAGGGGTTTGGTAGAGAGGGCCGGATCAGTGGCCCGGATGGATAGCATCGTTGAGATAGATGCAGGTGAGGATCGTGAAGACGTAGGCCTGGAGGAACGCGACCATCAGCTCGAGGCCGGTCAGCGCGACCGTGAGGCCGAGCGGCAGCAACGCGCCGACCTTGCCGACGAAGCCGAGCGCGCCGAGCATGGTCACGAAGCTCGCGAACACCTTCAGCGTGACGTGGCCGGCCAGCATGTTGGCGAACAGACGGACGCTGTGCGAGATCGGGCGGGAGAAGAAGGAGATGATTTCGATCACGACCACCAGCGGCAGGATCACCGCGGGGATGCCGGACGGCACGAACAGCTTAAAGAACTTCAGGCCGTTCTTGTAGAAGCCGTAGATGATGACCGTCAGGAACACCAAGAGCGCCAGCGAGAAGGTGACGATGATGTGGCTGGAGACGGTGAAGGTGTAGGGGATGATGCCGACGATGTTCGAGACGAAGATGAACATGAACAGCGAGAACACCAGCGGGAAGAACGTCATGCCGTGCGAGCCGGCGCTGGTTCTGATGGTGTTGGCGACGAATTCGTAGGACAGCTCGACCACCGACTGGAACCGGCCCGGCACGAGCGCGCGCCCGGCCGCCATCATCATGACGGCGATGAGCACGACCGCGAGCAGCATGTACGCGGACGAGTTCGTGAAGGTGATCTCCTGATTGCCGATGTGGCCGATCGTGAAGATCTTGTTGAGATGGAATTGGTGGATCGGATCGATCATCCGCGTGGCGTCTCAGTTGTTCACCGGCCACGCCGGCGCTTTGCAATTCACTCGACGATCTTCCGCGCTGATCTCACTGGCGGGGCCTGTCGGGAGCTATGCCTGCGGATCTCACCACGTTCAACACGCCGGCGGCAAAGCCGAGCAGGAAAAACACGATGAAACCGAAGGGCGATGTCGACAGCAAGCGGTCGAAGCCCCAGCCAAGCAACGCGCCGACGAGGACACCGGCGATCAACTCGGACGACAGTCGCAGGCCACGCGCCATGGCCGAAGCCCGGGCTGCAGTGTCACCGCTGCCGTTTCCAGGTTGATCAGCCCCGATCTTTCGGCCGTCGCGAATTTCGGACAACCGTTGGTCGAGACTTCCGAGCCTTGCGGAAAGCGCAGCCTCATCGGGCGACTTGTCGCGATCCTTGTGTCCGCTGCTCTCGTTCGTGTCATCCGCCATGTGCCATCCGCCAC
Organism: Bradyrhizobium sp. SZCCHNR1098; assembly: GCF_032489375.1. Lineage (NCBI taxonomy): Bacteria > Pseudomonadati > Pseudomonadota > Alphaproteobacteria > Hyphomicrobiales > Nitrobacteraceae > Bradyrhizobium > Bradyrhizobium sp. SZCCHNR1098. The sequence continues at coordinate 355,622 of NZ_JAUEXY010000004.1, read as the reverse complement.
GTGTGGAGACCCGACCCGGTGCCGCGAGTTTCAGGAATTAGCGCCCCATCGCCCTTTAAAGCCGGGCGGACCATACTGACCGCATCCCCCCAAGTCAAGATTGCGTGTTGAACTGTTAGATGCCTGAATTTACACGTTTTCTCGGCTTTTTCGTCAGATCGGTCGCGCGTGTCACCGCGCCGCATCAACAGTGTTGTGTGCGGCTGCGATCTTGCACCCGTCAGGACCCTCTGATCAGCTCTCGCTGAGCTCCAACCGACACGGGAACCCGCATGGCGCGCCAGATCGACTACTATTTCTCGCTGCAGTCGCCATGGGCCTATATCGGCCACCGGCTGTTCCGCGACATCGCCGCGAGCCACGGGGCGACCGTCAACCTCAAGCCGGTCATGCTGGTGGATCTGTTCGCCGAGACCGGCGGGCTTCCACTGGCCAAGCGCCATCCGGCGCGGCAGCGCTATCGCATCGTCGAGCTGAAGCGGTGGCGCGACAAGCGCGGTCTTGATTTCCACATCCAGCCGAACAACTGGCCCTTCAACGCCCGGCTCGCCGACGGCGTCGTCATCGCGGCGCAGCAGGCCGGCCTCGATCCGGAGCCCTATCTGCAGCGCGCCTTCCCGGCCATCTGGGAGCAGCAGCTCAATCTTGCGGATGCCGAGGTGATCGCCGGCTTGGCCGATGCAGCCGGACTGCCGGGCCGCGATCTCGTGACGCAGGCGGCGACGGACATGGTCGGGGCGGCCTACGAGCAGAACCGGCAGGACGCGATCGCGGCCGACGTGTTCGGCTCGCCGGCCTATGTGCTGGACGGCGAGATCTTCTGGGGGCAGGACCGGCTCGAGCTGCTGGCGGACGCGTTGAAATCCGGTCGCTCCGCCTATACGTCCGAAACATAGGTGCGGCCTGTGGCAGGGGATCGCACCTGGGGCAACGTCATGGCCGCGACACAATGTCGGCGTGCATGGCGGCGGTTGCGAATGCGCCTGGGAGAGCCAGCCATGAGTCTCACGAAGCCCTACCGGCCGCCCCTCCTCGCGCTGTTGGCGTTGAGCTGCCTGGGCGGAGAGGCGTTTGCGATCGAGGACACCGCGCCTGACGGCGACAAGGGACGCTACACGATGTCGACGACATCGGATGGCGTGATCCGGCTCGATACGAGGACCGGTGCGGTCTCGATGTGCAACAACAGCGGTGGGTCGGGCTTCGCCTGTTACGCGGTGCCCGATGAGCGCGCCGCGCTGGATGCCGAGATCGGCCGTCTGCAGGCGGAGAATGAAAAGCTCAAGGGCCAGCTCGCGTCGCGCGACCAGAGCATCTCCGGCAAGATCGATGAGCCGCTGCCGAAAGATCAGGCGCTGCCCAAATCCGATCAGTTGAAGAAAGTCGAACCCAAGACGGGGGACAAGCCCGGTGAATCGAAATCCTCCGATGCAACGCGCAAGCTCGAGATCCCGCTGCCCAGCGACCAGGACATGGATCGCATGATGGGGTTCCTCGAACAGGCTTGGCGCCGGCTGCTCGACATGGCGACGCGGGTGCAGAAGGACGTCTCGGGCAGGATCTGAGACCGCTTCGAGGAGGCTGAACGCATGCCAGCCAGATCGATGTCGCGCAGCGCGCCCTCGGTGAGCGTCATCAACACGATCGTAACCTCGACTCTGACCGTACAGACTTCGGGCCGCGGCTTCACCGATCTCACGCGCGAGGTCGAGGCGTTCCTGCGTGAAGTATCCGCCAGGGAAGGCGCGGTGACCCTGTTCATTCGCCACACCTCGGCGTCGCTGACGATCCAGGAGAATGCCGATCCCACCGTGCTGCACGATCTCGCCACGGTGCTGGCGCGGCTGGCGCCGGAGAATGCCGGTTGGGTGCACGACACAGAGGGACCCGACGACATGCCGGCGCACGTCAAGACCATGTTGAGCGCGGTCTCGCAGCAGGTGCCGGTGCAGGACGGCCGCATGATGCTCGGCACATGGCAGGCGCTCTATCTGATCGAGCATCGCGCGCGTCCGCATCGGCGCGAGGTGGTGCTGCAGTTCATCGGCGCGGCCTGAGGCCATAAAAGAGAAAATCCCTGGCGCAAAAAGCGGAACGGCCGCGGAGTGATCCGCGGCCGTTCGTCGTTGGAAGCAGATGCGAGCGGGGTGCCGCTCGCCTCGTGATCAATCGGCCTGGATGTCGACGTCCTTGGTCTCCGGCAGGAAGATGAAGCCGACGACCGCGGTGATCACGGCGAACGTGATCGGGTACCACAGGCCGGCATAGATATCGCCGGTCGAGGCCACGATTGCGAAGGCGGTGGCGGGCAGCAGGCCGCCGAACCAGCCGTTGCCGATGTGGTAGGGCAGCGACATCGAGGTGTAGCGGATCTTGGTCGGAAACAGCTCGACCAGCATCGCTGCGATCGGGCCGTAGACCATGGTGACGAAGATCACCAGGATCAGCAGCAGGCCGATGATCGCCGCGACCTGCGGACGGAAGATGTCGAACGGATGCGCCATCTTCACGATCGTCGGGTTGCCGGCCTTCGGATAGCCGGCCTCGCCGATCGCCGCCGTCAGCGCCGGGTTGCTGGTCTTGGCGTCGGTGTAGGGCACTTCCTTGCCGTTGAAGGTAACCTTCACGCCGGAGCCGGCCGGACCGTACACGGTCGAGTACTTGACCGAGGACTGGGCCAGGAAGGCGCGGGCGGTGTCGCAAGGCGCGGTGAAGACGCGGGTGCCGACCGGGTTGAACAGGTCGCCGCAGCCGGCGGGATCGGCCACCACTTCCACCTTCGTCGCCTCGATCGCCTTCTCCAGCGCCGGGTTGGCGTTGGTGGTGATCATCTTGAAGATCGGGAAGAAGGTCAGCGCCGCAATGAGGCAGCCGCCCATGATGATCGGCTTGCGGCCGATCTTGTCGGACAGCATGCCGAACACGACGAAGAAGCCGGTGCCGAGCAGCAGCGACCAGGCGATCAGCAGGTTGGCGGTGTAGCCGTCGACCTTTAGGATCGATTGCAGGAAGAACAGCGCGTAGAACTGGCCGGTATACCAGACCACGCCCTGGCCCATGGTGGCGCCGATCAGGGCCAGCAGCACGATCTTGGCGTTGCCCCAGTTCGCGAACGCTTCCGTCAGCGGCGCCTTCGAGCTCTTGCCCTCGTCCTTCATCTTCTGGAACACGGGCGACTCGTTGAGGCGCAGACGGATCCAGACGGAGACGCCGAGCAGCAGCACGGACACCAGGAACGGAACGCGCCAGCCCCATTTGGCGAAGTCGGCCTCGCCGATGATGGTGCGGGTGAACAGGATGACCAGCAGCGACAGGAACAGGCCCATCGTCGCCGTGGTCTGGATGAAGGAGGTGTAGTAGCCGCGCTTGCCCATCGGCGCATGCTCGGCGACGTAGGTGGCCGCACCGCCATACTCACCGCCGAGCGCGAGGCCCTGCAGCAGGCGCAGACCGATCAGGATCACCGGTGCGGCGAAGCCGATGGTCTCGGCGTTCGGCAGGATGCCGACGATGAAGGTCGACAGACCCATGATCAGGATCGTGACCAGGAAGGTGTATTTGCGGCCGACGATATCGCCGATGCGGCCGAACACGATGGCGCCGAACGGGCGGACCAGGAAGCCGGCGGCGAAGGCCAGCAGCGCGAAGATGTCGCGGGTGGCCGGCGGGTAGGCGCTGAAGAACTGCGCGCCGATGATCGAGGCCAGCGATCCGTAGAGATAGAAGTCGTACCACTCGAACACGGTGCCGAGAGAGGAAGCCAGAATGACGAAGCGTTCGTCCTTCGTCATGCCTCCCGATCTCGCTTGTGTGGCTACCATTGTCGACATCGGCATTCGCTCCCCATGATTGTTGTGATGATGGCTTTCGCCTCCGCATGCCGGACTTGGACGGCGCAGGTCGCGGAGACCTTGGCCTTCAGTAACATTGCAGTGAAACCCGCCCCAATACGACTTTCGGCTCTGCCCTCTGCGGCGCGCGGGAAAGATGGGGACATTGCGGCGGATCAAGTTCGGTGAGCGGCCGTCGCGTTACCGATGTTGCGTTGCACAAGGTTCGGATTAACCGCCTTCCCTGCAAGTGGAATTGGACGCTTGCATGCAACCGGTGGCCGGGCGAGTATTTCCGGAAAACCGGGCGTGTGCAGTTGCAGCATGTCGTCGGTCTCGCAAGGTCAAGTCTGGATTCATGGCGGCTGCCAGCACCCATCTCGTCATTGCCGATGATCACCCGCTGTTCCGCAACGCTTTGCGGCAGGCGGTCGCGAGCGTGCTCGCGGAGGCCGTGGTCGACGAGGCCGGTTCGTTCGAGGAACTCACCGCACTGCTGGAAAAGGATTCCGAGGTCGATCTCGTACTTCTCGACCTCACCATGCCCGGCATCTCCGGCTTCTCGGGCCTGATCTATCTGCGCGCGCAATATCCGGCGATCCCGGTGGTCATCGTGTCGGCGAGCGACGACGGCGCGACGATCCGCCGCTCGCTCGATTTCGGCGCGTCCGGCTTCATCCCGAAACGGTTCGGCGTCGATACGCTGCGTGATGCCATCAAGAAGGTGATGGACGGCGACGTCTGGGTGCCGCCCGACACCGACCTCGCCGCCGGGGCCGATCCGGAGATGACGAAGCTGCGCGACCGGCTGGTCACCTTGACCCCGCAACAGGTGCGCGTGCTGATGATGCTGTCGCAGGGCCTCCTCAACAAGCAGATCGCCTACGAGCTCGGCGTCTCCGAGGCGACCATCAAGGCGCATGTCTCGGCCATCCTGCAGAAGCTCGGTGTCGAGAGCCGGACCCAGGCTGTGATCGCCGCCGCGAAGATCGCGGGCAGCGCCTGGCGGCAGGATACGCCGACGGGGAAGTAGGCGACGGGAAAATCTGGATGAGTCGTCATTCCGGGATGGTCCGAAGGACGGGGCCCGGGATCTCGAGATTCCGGGTTCGGCTCTGCGAGCCGCCCCGGAATGACGATACCCCGCAGCAGTCTGCCGGAGGCGCCATTGGCCGGCGCTTGATGCCGTCTTGCAGTGTATGTGGACAGCGTCCATTCCGCACGCCTTCTGCTTCACTCGCGACACGCCTTCACGGCCTCGCGGCGCACAGCGCGTCCGAGCTTTGCCAATCATCGGCCCTCTTGAAGATAGAGGGCGCAGGGAAGGCCGGGCGCTGGCCGCGCCCGTGGCCCGCCTGCAGAAAAAAAGCAGGCGGCAGTCACCACAGGTCTGGCCGAAACACCCGGCCTTCCCTGCGCGATGGCTTTAACGGCTGCTCCGCGCTCTCCCCGGGGACCGGCTTTCTTGCCCCCGTCATCCGCAACACCGTCGTCACGGATTTGGCATCAGCAACGGGATGCCAGGACCACACGGCTTGACCGTGCGCGCCGGTTCGTTCGTCGGCATGCCAAAGCACGCTGCGACCCGACGCGCCCACCGCATCCCGCGCCCTACGTTCGTGACGATCGCGAAGCGCCCCTCATGGCGGGCACGGGATGGCGCGACTCGTAGCATGATTTCTGGAAAAAAGAAACAGGATTTTGGACCAGCGAGAGCAGGAGATTCTGATCCAGTTGATGTGACAAGACGAAATCAAACTCCGTCGCAAGTTGCATCGGACGTGCGAGTGCCGGTGCAGCATGCTCAAATCCGGAGACGTCGTCGCCGGTCCAGTCACACTCCACTCATTCGGCGGAGACAGATGGTGCACATGCTCCTCCGGGCAATGCGTGCATCGGCAACCAAGGGAGATTTTTCAGGGTCGATTGAGCAGAACGAATGCCACAGCGGTGAGACCAAGCATGCACGCCGCCACCGCGGCGAAGGCCGTCGCGTAGGCGTGCGGGTCGTCGCGCTGCAGCAGGGCGCCGATCAGCGCGATCCCGAACGCGAAGCCGATCTGTCGCATCGTCACGCAGATGGCCGCTGCCGTCGCGGCACAATCAGGTGGTACGGCCGAAACGGCCGCAGCCGTGATCTGCGCGTTGAACAACGCGCAACCGCTGCCGCCGATCAGCAACGCGCCGACGACGGCCCAGATGGCCAGCGTCGTGCGGAGGTCGTAGGTCGCGAGCGCGAGCAGGAGATCGGCTCCGCCCACGATCGCGAGCCCACCTGCGAAGTACCAGCGCGCCGGCAGCGTCGCGGCCAGCTTGGCCCCAATGGATGGAAGCAGCACCATGGGCACCGTCAAGGTTGTCAGCAGAAGGCCGGTGGCCGCCGGGCTGAGTGCCATGGGCCCGCGCGCCATTTGCGGCAAGTGGACGAGAAGGGCCCAGAATCCGATCGAGCCAGCGATGGGGACCAGGCACATCGCCACGAATCGTGGCGAGCCGAACAGCGCAAAATCGAACGCGGGCGCAGCGTGCCGCCGCTCGATGCGGACAAAGAGCACGAAGGCGGCGATACAGCCGCCGAGCACGGGAGGCGTTGCAATGAGGCCCGATCCTTCAGGGCCATGATCAGCCAGCATCAGGAACGCGAGCAACCCGACGCCCAGCGCAAGTGCCGCGGGCCCGGCCCAGTCTAGTGGCGCAGATGTCCTTGAAGGGCAATGGTTGCTGGCGGTTCGACCCGTCAGCAGCACCAGCGCGACGCAGATGGGGATGTTGATCCAGAACACCCACGGCCATCCCAGCGTCGCCGCAATGAGCGCGCCGAGCGGTGGCCCGGCCACCATCGACGCGCCGATGACGGTCCCCGATATGCCGAAGGCCCAAGCCCGGCGAGAGCCAGGGTAGGCGGCGGCGACGAGGGCCGACGCAGATGCCGTCAGCGCAGCGCCGGCAATCCCCTGAAACACGCGCCAGGCCAAGAGACCGAACAGGGTGGTCGCGGTCGCGCATAGCGCCGACGCGAGGGCGAAGAGAATGGCGCCGGTCATGAACACGCGCCATCGCCCATACCGATCGGCGACCGGGCCTGCCAGCGGAAGCGCAAAGATCAACGCCAGACTGTAGACGTCGATCACCCAGGCTTGCTGCGCAACGTCAGCGGACAGGCTGGATGCAATGTCCGGCAACGCCGCCGAGAGCGCGGTGAGATCGAATTGAAACAAGAAGCCGCTCATGCATGCGGCGATCAGCGTCGACAGGGCGCTGCCAGCGGGCTGCGAAGCTGCGGTCGTGCTGTGACTTGGATGATAAGATGCGGGTGTACGCTTCGTCGAAGGTGCGTTTGGCATGCGGCTTTCATGCCTCACCACCTCCTGCCAACGCGAATGATCGTTCCTCAAAGCGGCATGAATCTATATCATGCTCCTGGAGAACGAGCCCGATGACCCGACGCCTGCCGCCCTTCCGCCCGCTGATTGCGTTCGATGCGGTCGCTCGCCATCGCTCCTTTACGCGCGCCGCCGACGAACTGGGCGTGACACAGAGTGCGATCAGTCATCAGGTCCGCCGTCTGGAAGAGTTTTTCGGCGTGCAACTCTTAAGGCGACTGAATCCCGGGATCGAACTGAGCGAGGACGGCGCGAGATTGCAGGGCGAGCTTGCAGGCCTGCTGGATGGGATCGCGGGCCTCGGGACCAGTCTACGTCGTCGACCTGGCCGGCAGACGCTGCGCTTGGGGGCCGGCTCGTCGTTAGCCGCGTGGTGGCTGGTTCGCCGGCTGAGAGCCTTTCGCGCGCTCCATCCGGACATCGAGATCGATTTCGTGCCCGTCGAGTCCGAGGCTGATGGCGAGCCGCCGCTGGACGTGCGGATCTTGTGGACCACACTCACCGAGTCCCGCGCCACGTCGGTGCAAGCACCACTGTTTCGCGAGCGTGTCTTTCCGGTCTGTGCGCCGTCGTTGCTGCCGCAGGCGAGGCCGCTGTCGGACCCCGCGGCGCTGCTCGACCTTCCATTGATCCAGAAGCGTCATACCCCGGGTGAGTGGAGTTGGTCCTACTGGTTCCAGAAGCTCGAGATCAAGCGCGCCGAGCCGCGCGGTCTCGTGTTGGGAGACATGGGCCTTTGTCTAACGGCCGCCGTGGAAGGGGCCGGCGTTGCCATTGGACGCTCCCTGCTCGTCGCCGATGCGATCAGCGACGGGCGTCTCGTTCCTGCACTTGCAGCCGCTCCGGACGTGCTCTCGACTAAGGTTCACATTGCACGTTGGAGCCCGGAACTCATTGGAGATCGCAACACGAAGGTTCTGGTCGGCTGGCTCGCTGACGCCGCCGAGGAGACGAGCCTCGGGGTGTTCGCCGATCGAAATCTCACCTAACCGGGCTGCGTCCGAAGCCCTGCACGAGTCGGCAGCTCTCTGATGAGGTCGCCAACCTCCTGCTGCGAAAACCGCAATTCTTACATCTTCTGCAAGTTGATCCAAAAGTCCGCCGCCAGTTGGTCGCGCAGAAACTCCGAGCAGCTGCCACGCGCGACCATGGTCCCGCACGCTACTCCGCCGCCACCATCTGCTGAATCCGCCACTGTCCCAACAACGCCCGCAGCGACGCCGGCTTCAGCGGCTTGTTGAGCACGGCGATGTTGTCGTCGCGGGCGGCGGCGCGGACGTGGGGGCTGCGGTCGGCGGTGATCAGGATCGCGGGCAGCGCCTCATTGAAGCGGCGGCGGATGTCGCGGATGGCGGCGATGCCGTTGCCGCGGTCGAGGTGATAGTCGACGAGCAGGCCGGTGACGGCGCCGTCGCGTGCCGCGATCGCCTCCACCGCGGACTCCGGATCGGGGACGGCGATCACCTCGGCGTCCCACGCCGTCAGCAGGGTCTTCATGCCGTCGAGGATCGCGGGATCGTTCTCGATGCAGACGATCAGGGCGCCCGCGATCGGCGTCGTTGCCAGCGGGGTCGCGGTGGTGACGGCGGCGGTGTGGTTGATCGCCTTGGCGATCGGCACCGTCACTGAGAACACCGAGCCGCGGCCGGGTCGCGAGTCCAGCGCAATGCCGTGATTGAGCACACGCGCGATGCGCTCGACGATCGACAGCCCCAAGCCGAGGCCGCGCGCGATCCGCGCGCCCTGCTCGAGGCGGTGGAATTCCTTGAAGATCTCGCCGCGCTTGACCGGGGGGATGCCGACGCCGGTGTCGTAGACGCCGATCTGCAGCGACTGGCCGTGGCGGCGGCAGCCGACCAGCACGCGGCCCTTGGGCGTGTACTTGATGGCGTTGGAGATGAAGTTCTGCAGCAGCCGGCGCAGCAGCAGGCGGTCGGATTCGACCGGCAGCGACGACGGCACGAACACCAGCTCCAGACCCTTGGCGCGCGCGGCCGGCGCGAACTCGATCTCCAGCGAGCGCATCAGGTCGGCCATCTTGAAGCTCGAGATCGAGGGCGTCATCGCGCCGGCGTCGAGCCGGGAGATGTCGAGCAGCGCGCCGAGAATCTCCTCGATCGCCTCGAGCGAGTCGTCGATGTTCTCGACCAGGCGCGAATCCTCGCCCGCCGTCTGCCGTTCGACCAGGCTGGTCACATAGAGCCGCGCCGCGTTCAGCGGCTGCAGGATGTCGTGGCTGGCGGCGGCGAGGAAGCGCGTCTTGGAGATGTTGGCGTCCTCGGCGGCGCTCTTGGCCAGCGCGAGCTCCGAGTTCAGCCTTGTCAGCTCCTCGGTGCGGTCGCGCACGCGCTTCTCCAAGGTCGCATTGGCGCGCTCCAGCGCTTCGGCGGCCTCGAACGAGGGCGTCACGTCGGTAAAGGTGATGACGAGGCCGCCATCCGGCATGCGGTTGGTGCGGACCTCGATCACCATGTGGCGGTCGGCGAGGCGTTCCAGATAAGGCTCGCCCTCGGTGGTGTAGGCGGCGAGTCGGCGCGCCAGCAGCGCCTCGCTGTCCTCATAGGTCGGCGCGCCGATCGTGCCCATGAATTCGAGGATTTCCTTCAACGGGCTGCCGATCTGCACCAGATCCGGCGGCAGCCCGAGCAGGTCGACGAACTGGCCGTTGGAGCAGATCAGTTGCAGGTCGGCGTCGAACACCGCGATGCCCTGGCGCACATGGTTCAGCGCGGTCTGCAGAATCTCGCGGTTGAAATGCAGCGCGGCATGGGAATCGTCGAGCAGCTTCAAGGCGGCCTTGGCCGACACCGTGCGCTTGCGCAACAGCAGCGACATCACGAGGCGCGACGACGCCGCGCCAATCGAGGAGGCGATCAGGTGCTCGGCATGGCGCAGCAGCTCGAAATCGGCCGGCGCGGCCGGATCGAGCGGGAGGTTGCGCTGGGCGGCGAACGCCTCGAACGAGGCGCGAGCGCGGTCGGGACCGAGATATTGGCCGACCGTGCTCTGGATGTCCTGCACCGTCACGGTCGAGCGCCAGCGCCGGAAGCTCGGCGCACTCGGCGTCAGCTCGGCCGGTACGAAGATGTCCGCCTGCAAGAGCTCGATCGACGACGGCTGCCGCGCCAGCGACAGCACGATGTAGGTCAGGAGATTGAGCGACAGGCTCCACAGCACGCCATGCAGCAGCGGCGGCAGATCGGTGCCGAGCAGCGCCTGCGGCCTGAGTGCCTCCAGCCCGAACGGGCCGTGCTGGAGAAACAGGATGCCCGCGGTCGAGGTGTCCAGGAAGCTCGGGATGAAGAGCGTGTAGAGCCAGACGGCGAAGCCGACCAGCATGCCGCCCATGGCGCCGCGCGCGGTCGCGCGCCGCCAGAACAGACCGCCGAAGAAGCTCGGCGCGAGCTGCGCGATGGCGGCGAACGACAGCAGACCGATCGCGGCGAGCTGGGTGTTGCCGAGCGCGCGGTAGTAGAAATAGGCCATCACCATGATGGCGAAGATCGCGATGCGGCGGGTGCCGAGCAGGAAGCCCGCGAAGTCGCGGCCGATCTCGCGCTGCTCCTGACGCTGCAGCACCAGCGGCACGACGATGTCGTTGCACACCATGATCGACAGCGCCACGCATTCGACGATCACCATCGCGGTCGCCGCCGACAATCCGCCGACGAAGACGAGGATCGACAGCCATTGCGAATTGGCCTCGATCGGCAACGCCAGCACATACATGTCGCTGTCGACGGCGCCGAACGGGAAGGTCACGAGGCCGGCGAGCGCGATCGGAATCACGAACAGATTGATCGCGACGAGATAGAACGGGAACAGCCAGCGCGCGCGCGACACCTCGGCGTCGTCGGCGTTCTCGACCACGCTGACATGGAACTGGCGCGGCAGCAGCATTGCGGCGCAGAACGACAGCAGGGTCATGGTGAGGAAATTGCCGATGCCCGGCACATATTCCAGCGCGCGCTCGGCCTCCGGCGATTTCATCGCGCGCTCGATCAGCTCGACCGGCGAGAACATCCAGAAGGTGACGAAGGCGCCGGCGGCGATGAAGGCGACGAGCTTGATGATCGACTCGGTCGCGACCGCCAGCATCAGGCCATGCTGATGCTCGGTGGCGTCGGTCTGTCGCGTGCCGAACAGCACCGCGAAGACGGCCATCGCGAGCGTGACCATCAGCGCCATGTCGCCGACGATCGGGATGTGGGCGAAGGCGCGGTCGTCGATCAGGATGGTCTGCAGCGAGGAGGCGACGGCCTTGAGCTGCAGCGCGATGTAGGGCACCGAGCCGATGATCGCGATCAGCGCCACCGTTGCTGCGACCGCCTGGCTCTTGCCGTAGCGGGCGCCGATCAGGTCGGCCACGGACGTGATGTTCTGCGACTTGGCGAGCTGGATCACCCGGCGCAGCAGCGGCGTGCAGGCGCCGACCATCAGGATCGGCCCGAGATAGATCGCAAGGAAGTCGACGCTGGTGCGCGAGGCGAAGCCGACCGAGCCGAAGAAGGTCCAGGAGGTGCAGTAGATCGCCAGCGACAGCGGGTAGATCAGCCCAGCCAGCCGGCCACGGCTTTCCGCCGGCCGCCGCTCTCCGGCCCGGTTGCCGCGGCTGGCGACCAGGAACAGGAAGCCGATGTAGCCGAACGCGGCTGCGATCACGCCCCAGTCATGCAGCATGGCCTTCGCGAACTCCTCGATCGCTGCGCCCCGTGAATTGGCTGCGAACTTAGCGCTTTGCGAGAGGCGGGGCGATAGGGATGTGGCGGGGGACGCAGGGAACGAGGAGGCCTCGTTAAGGGCGGCGCGATGTATCGCTTCGACGGCGGCGGTCCGTTCCATATCCAGACGGATCGGTGGAGTCGTGACGATCTGAGCCCGTGTCTCGCGGCGTGGCCGGTCAGCTCCCCTCCCCCTTGCGGGGAGGGGTTGGGGGTGGGGGGCCCCGGGCACTGAATTGAATTAGACGCGCGCCTCGGCCTTATCGTCAGCAGCTGGACTCTTCGCTCCTTTAGAGAGCTCAGGCTGTCTCATGGAGAGCGGGACTCGTGGACCCCCACCCCCGACCCCTCCCCGCAAGGGGGAGGGGAGCGCAGTGGCACGTGAGGTGATCGCGTAGCCAGCTCAGCCGCGGGCGCGCGTAGCCCGGATGAGCGGAGCGATATCCGGGGTCCTATGAGCTGCCGAGGCGAACCCGGGTGTCGCTGCGCTCACCCGGGCTACGAAGGGCTACTCCGCCGCCATCGCCTTCTTGTGCAGCGAAAGGCCCAGCCGTTCCCAGACCTGCAGCAGGGCCTCGGCGAGGCGGTCGATCAGGCCGTCGTCGTGATAGGGCGAGGGCGTGATGCGCAGGCGCTCGGCGCCCTTGGCGACGGTCGGGTAGTTGATCGGCTGAATGTAGATGCCGTGCTCTTCCAGCAGCAGGTCGGACGCCTGCTTGCACTTCTCGGGATCGCCGACGAACAGCGGCACGATGTGGGTGTCGTTGGTCATCACCGGCAGGCCGGCGGCGTTGAGGATCGCCTTCACCCGAGCGGCGCGGTCCTGGTGGCGTTCGCGCTCCCAGCTCGACGATTTCAGGTGCTTGATCGCAGCCGTGGCGGCCGAGCAGATCGGCGGCGGCAGCGCGGTCGTGAAGATGAAGCCCGGCGCGTAGGAGCGCACGGCGTCGATGATCTCGCCCTTGGCGGCGATGTAGCCGCCGAGGCAGCCGAACGCCTTGGCGAGGGTGCCTTCGAGGATGTCGATGCGGTGCATGACGCCGTCGCGCTCGGCGATGCCGCCGCCGCGCGGGCCGTACATGCCGACCGCATGCACCTCGTCGACATAGGTCATCGCGTTGTAGCGCTCGGCGAGATCGCAGATCGCCGCCAGCGGCGCGACGTCGCCGTCCATCGAATACAGGCTCTCGCAGGCGATCAGCTTCGGCCGGTTCGGGCCGGCCGCGATCAGAAGCTCTTCGAGATGGCCGAGGTCGTTGTGGCGCCAGATCTGGCGCTCGCAGCCGGACTGGCGCACGCCCTCGATCATCGAATTGTGGTTCAGCGCGTCCGACAGGATCAGGCAGTCGGGGATCAGCTTGGCGAGCGTGGCGATGCCGGTCTGGTTGGAGACATAACCGGAGGTGAACAGCAGCGCCGCTTCCTTGCCGTGGAGGTCGGCGAGCTCGGCCTCGAGCTGCACCAGGGGATGATGGGTTCCGGCGATGTTGCGGGTGCCGCCGGCGCCGGTCCCGACGCGGGTCGCGGTCTCGACCATCGCGCCGACCACCTTCGGGTGCTGGCCCATGCCGAGATAGTCGTTGGAGCACCAGATCACGACATTGCGTGGTCCGCTCGGCGAGTGCCAGGTCGCATGCGGGAACCGGCCGGCGATGCGTTCGAGATCGGCGAAGACACGGTAGCGACGCTCATCATGCAGGCGACCGAGGGCGGCACTGAAGTACTGGCTGTAGTTCATCACGAAACCCGAACTGGCGCGCTGCAGTGCAGCACCTGAAGTGAAACCTCGCGGCATGCGTGGCGTGAGGTCTTCTTAGAGCGTTTCCAGAGCGGCTGTCGAGCCGGAATCCCACGGCGGGAATTGGGCGATTTGTCCAAGGGAGGAGGGATCTCGGCCGAACGGCGCCCGGATTGCGGCGACGCGGCGGCGGCACAGCTCCGCAGCCTCAGGTGGTGCGATAATGCAGCACGCCGTCGACGTCCTGGCTGGTCAGCCGACCCTCGACCAGCATGTAGTTGACGTGGGCGATCAGTTCGCCGGCGGCAAAGCCCATCTGGTGCGGGTCGAGCACGTGCTTGTGGAACACGACCGGCACGAGCTGCGCCGAGGTCTTCGGCTCGTCGCGGCAGGCGTCCGCGATCATCCGGCAGCGTTCCTCGTGGTGGTCGGCGAGCTGCTTGATGCGCGTCTTCAGCCCGTAGAACGGCACGCCATGGCCTGGCAGCACCAGCACGTCATAGGGCAGGGTGGTGGTGAGGCTCGCCAGCGAGGCCAGATATTCGCCGAGCGAGTTCTGGTCCGGCTCGACCGCCCAGACGCTGACATTGGGCGAGATCTTGCTCAGCACCTGGTCGGCGGACAGGAACAGCTTGTCGGCGGCGCAATACAGCATGACCTGGTCGAGCGCGTGGCCGCCGCCGGTGATGACCTTGAAGCGCCGGCTGCCGATCTGGATCTCGTCGCCATGGGAGATGCGGCGGTAAGAGGCCGGCAGCACCGAGACGCGCTGCAGATATTCCTGGCCGCGGCCGAGCAGCTTGTCGGTCAGGGTCTCGTCCATGCCGTGGCGGCGGAAGAACAGCCGCTGGGCATCGCGACGCTCCTCGGTGCCGCGGTTCTGGTGATAGACCGACTGCAGGTACTCGACCTGCGACATCACCAGCGGGCAGTTGAAGCGCTCGACGATCCAGCCGGCGAGCCCGACATGGTCGGGATGCGAATGCGTCACGATCAGCCGACTGATCTTGACGTGTTTGAGCGGGCCATCGAGCAGCCGCGTCCAGGCGGCGATCGACTCCTCATTGCCGAAGCCTGAGTCCACCGCGACCCAGCCGTCGCCATCGGCGAGCAGATAGATGTTCACATGGTTGAGGCGGAACGGCAGCTTCAGGCGCAGCCACAGCACGCCGGGCGCGACCTCGACGACCTGGTCCTCACCGGGATGCTGCTCCCAGGGATAGCGCAGGGCTTCGGCGGAGGAGTGAACGGTGTCTGTCTTCGTCATGCCTCATCGATTAACGGCCGCTGCGGGCGAGCGCCAGCCGAAAAACACATGGCTGGACGGCATTCCGGGGTACGGAAGGTGCTTCGGGGCGCGCCAGCATGACCTGCCTCGGCGCCTTCTGCTTCGCCACGCCCCCGTCATTCCGGCGCGAGGCCGCAGGCCTCGAACCCGGAATGACCGGCGAGTAGCAACTACGCCGCCCGGATGTTGGTCAGGAACGAATCGACCTCGGCGCGCAAGGTGTCGGCCTCGCGGCGTAGCGCCTCCGAGGCGCTGAGCACCTCGTTGGCGGAGGTGCCGGCCTGGGCCGAGGCGCTGGAGACGCCGGTGATGTTGTTGGAGACCTCGGTGGTGCCGGAGGCCGCCTGCTGGATGTTGCGGGCGATCTCGTGCGTCGCGGTGCCCTGCTGCTCGACGGCGGCGGCGATCGCGGTGGTGACGTTGTCGATCTCGGCGATGGTCTCGCCGATGTTGCGGATCGCCGACACGGCCGACGAGGCGACCTGCTGCATGCCTGCGATCTGGGTGCGGATCTCATCGGTGGCCTTGGCGGTCTGGCTCGCCAGGCTCTTCACCTCCTGCGCGACCACCGCGAAGCCGCGGCCGGCCTCGCCCGCGCGCGCCGCCTCGATGGTGGCGTTGAGCGCGAGCAGGTTGGTCTGCGAGGCGATCGCCTGGATCAGGTCGACGACGACGCTGACGCGGCTCGCATTGTCGGCGAGTCCCTGCATCGTCGAGTCGGTGGCGCCGGCTTCCTCGACCGCCTTCTTGGCGATCTGGGCCGAGGTCACGACCTGGCGGCTGATCTCCGCGATCGACGACGACAATTGCTCGGTGCCGGCCGACACGGTCTGGACGTTGACCGAGGTCTCCTCGGCAGCCGCCGCGACCGCATTGACCAGCGAGTTGGACTGGTCGGCGGTCTGCGACATGCTCTGCGCGGTCGCCTGCATGGCCGTGGCGGAGTTCTGCAGCGTGCCGAGGGCGCTGCGCACCGTCGCCTCGAACGTGGCGATCTGGGCCTCCATGCGCGCGGCGCGTTCGGCCTTCGCGGCATTCTCGCGGTCCTGCTCGGCGGCCAGGGTACGGGCTCGGACCATGTTGTCGCGGAACACCTGCAGGGTGTCGACCATCGCGCCGATCTCGTCGCGCTGCTTCGAGGCCGCAATCTCGGTGTCGAGATCGCCGCTCGACAGCGTCTGCATCGCCTGCTGCAGCCGCTTGATCCGGCGCAGGATGTTGCCGCCGACATAGAGCCAGACGAACAGCACCGAGCCGAGCAGCGTGGCTGCGCCGGCACCGACCATGCCGAGCGTTGCCAGCTCGATGTCACGGCCCGCCGTGCTGGTGGCGCTTTCGGTCGACTTGCGCACGCCTTCGACGAGCTGCTGCACGCTGATGTCGAGACCGACATTGAGCTTTCGCGTCTCCTCCAGCACGGTCTGCCCGTAATCGTTGGCGTCGAGCTCCTTCTCGCGCGTCTTGAACACGCGGGCCTTGCCCTCGCCGAGCGCGGCGAGCTTCAGCGCGGCATCGTGGATTGCCTTGGTGCTGCGGCCGGTCGGCAGCAATTCGAGATTGGATTTGAGCTGCGCCAGCGCCTCCTTGAACTGCCGCTCGATCGTCTCCAGCGTGTCGCTGTCGTTGGCCGAGAGCGCGGCGGCCATCTGCGCCACCAGCAGGTTGCCGGACGCGATCACGTTGCCGAGCTGCTCGACGAACCGTGCGGCCGCCGTTGCGTCGTCTGCCGACACCTCGGCTGCGCCGAGCACGGCGTTGAGCTGCGTCTGGGCATCCAGCATCGGCTCGTTGGCGGCGGCAGTGAAGTCCGCCTGCGCCTTGCGCAGCGCGTCATACTGCTTGTTGTGCAGGGCCGCGACTTCGAGACGCTCGCGTGCGGCCGACACCAGGCTCTGATTGGCCTCGTTGATGTTCTTGATGGTTTCGGCGAGCGGCGCCACCACGCTTTTCGCGGCGCCGAGCGCGCTGATCTCGCTCAGGCGCTCCTGCGTGGTCTTCTGGATCTCCTGCATCTTCTTCAGGCGATCGTTGAGCGCGTCCTCGCTCTGGGACTGCAGCAGCGCCGGGCCGAGGCTGGCCAGGCCGGAGCTCTGCGCCAGCAATTGCAGGCTCGAGGTCAGGCGCGGAATCTCGCGGTCCGAGAGCTCGACCATGGTGCCGCCGACGTGTCGCAGCATCAGTCCCGCAGCGACGCTGATCGCGATCGCCATGCCGGCGATCACTGCGAAGGCTGCGAACAGGCTGCCGCGGACGCCCCATCCAGGTCGCAGGACTCCGAGCACCCTGCTGAAGCTGAACCGAATCGCCATCTCTGGTGTCCCCCGATATGCACTACTTGGAGCTGTTGCTTGCAGGCAGTATCGCGGCGGGCGGTTAACAAATCCGGGAAACTACTCGGGCAGTGCTGAGTTTTCTCGCATTTTCGCATTTCACCGTGCGGCATTTAACAGGACGGAAAGGATTGTTGGGCCGCGCTTTCGATAACCTATGACAGAAAAGGCCGGCATCGCTGCCGGCCTTCCCGTCGTTTGTTGTTATTTGACGCCTGCGGATCAGTAGCGGGCCGCGAGCGGAGCGCCCCAGTTGAAGCGGTAGTTCACGCCAGCCTTGAAGGTGTGGTCGTCGGTGGTGAAGCTGCCGGTCGGGACCAGCGCGGCGGGCGCCGTGAAGGTGGCGCTGCCGAAATTGTAGTACTGATACTCGGCCTTGGCCGACCAGTTGGGCGCGAACATGTATTCGAGGCCGGCGCCGACGGTCCAGCCGTTGCGGTGGTCGCCGTTGGTTGCGAAGCCGACCGGCGTGCCGGCGAACGTCACCTTCTCGTTGTTGTCGGAATAGGCGTAGCCGCCCTTCACGTAGAGCAGGCCCGGACCCCAGGTGTAGCCGAAGCGGCCGGTGATCGAGCCGAGGCCGCGCTGGCTGTTGGTGTAGACGAGGCCGCCGGGGAAGGCGGCGCCGACGCTGCCGCTCAGCCAGCTGTACTGGCC
Organism: Bradyrhizobium sp. SZCCHNR1098; assembly: GCF_032489375.1. Lineage (NCBI taxonomy): Bacteria > Pseudomonadati > Pseudomonadota > Alphaproteobacteria > Hyphomicrobiales > Nitrobacteraceae > Bradyrhizobium > Bradyrhizobium sp. SZCCHNR1098. The sequence continues at coordinate 337,675 of NZ_JAUEXY010000004.1, read as the reverse complement.
CTCGGCGCCGATCACCCAGGTCGGTGCGAACTGCCAGTCGGCGCCGACCTGCACGCCGCCCAGGAAGCGGCCGTTGGAGTTGTTGCCGGTGGCGAGGCCGGAGAAGTTGTTGTCGCTGGAGAACGCGCCGCCGAGATGGGCGCCGAGATAGAAGCCGGTCCAGTTGTAGATCGGAGCGGCATAGGCCGGCGGCGCCTTGGTGGCGTAGGGATAGGTCCGGGCGCCGAGATCGGCGGCGACAGCGGACTGGGCCGAGGCCAGCGCGGCGACTGCAACGGTTGCGAACAGGATCTTCTTCATGGCGGGTCTCCGATACTCAACTAACAAGGCTCGCGCAGCGCGCGCCGTCGATGGATCGGAGATAGATCGCTTTCGAATAAAATGCTGTCACTCGGGCAGCACACTGGCCTCCAACCCGACCTTCTGCGGGCAAAGGTTCTGGCGTAGTTAGCAATGCACTAACGAAGGCTGGAGCAGGAGCTGACGCCGGGCCTTGCTGTGCCGTCGCGGCACAACTGGTTAAGGCGCGTTAAGAGCTCGATGCAAGGCCGCGACTGCGTCGCGCAGCTGCTCGCGATGGATGATGTCGTCCTTGGGCATCGAAGCGATGCCGGCGGCGAGCTCGTGAAGGATCGCGGCGAGCAGTCCAAAGTTCAGATGCATATGGATCGATTTGCGGACGTCCTCAGGGCCGGGGCGCTCCAGGGTCAATGCCAGGCCAGATGATTCGAGATGGGCTTCGAACCGCGAGGAATGCTCGAACGTGCCGGCATAGAACTTGTCGGGATATTCGAGCGCGATCTCGGCCTTGTCCGGGATGGGTTTCGACATGGTAGCTCCTGAGCGGCGATGCGCGCATGTTCGCAGATCTGCCTCCCGCCGCCTTGCGCCAGGTCATAGTGGGCGGAGCGCCTGCGTCCCCCGATCGAGTCGGGCCGGACCGCATTTCTACGGGGGCGGAAATTTACCTTCCCTGAGAAAAGGTTGTGCACGCTGATCAAATTGACGACTCGATGCCGGTCGTTCCGGACGGACCAGCTCCATGCAAGCGAGCGGAGAGGGCTCCGGCGGGGCGACGGCGGGTGCAGTCCACCCTCCAGCGAAATGTGCCGCCGACATGAAGATGCGTCTCTCCATTTCCACGTTCATTGCGGCTTTTGGCCTTGTGCTCGCACTCGGCTTCGGTGCGGTCGTGCTGACCAGCGCCTATGCGCTGCGCGAGCTCAAGGTCGGCGGGCCCCTCTACGACAAGATCAAGCTCGGCAATGATCTGGTGGCCGACATCCTGCCGCCGCCTGAATATGTCCTCGAGGCCTATCTCGAGGCGACCCTCGCACTCCGGACGCCGAAGGATCTCGACACGCATGTCAAGAAGCTGGCGCAACTGAAGAAGGACTATGAGGATCGCAAGACGTTCTGGATCGGCTCGGCGCTGCAGCCTGATCTGAAGTCGCTGCTGGTCGAACGATCGGACGGTGAGGTCCAGAAATTCTGGCAGGCCCTGGAAGCCGAGTTGATCCCGGCGCTGCGCTCCGGCGACATGGCGAAGGCCGATGCCGCCTATGCCCGGCTGGCCGAAGCCTACGCCGCCCACCGCGCGGTGATCGATACGCTGGTCGACAAGGCGAACAAGCTGAATGCGGACATGGAGGCGACGGCGGCGACCCAGGATCGCAGCATCTCCATCGTCGTGTGGACCGTGTCCGGCATCGTTCTGGCTCTGGTCGTCGCCGGCATGTCCGGGCTGGTGATCGGCGTCGTCCGTCCGCTGTCGCGCATGACCGGCCTGATGCGGCGGATCGCCGAGGGCGATCCGTCGGCCGACATTTCCTATTCGGAACGCGGCGACGAGATCGGCGCGATGGCGGGCGCGCTGAGCATCTTCAAGACCAACGCGCTGGAGAATGCGAGCCTGCGCGACAAGCAGGAGCGCGACCGTTTGGCCGCCGAGGAGCATAAGAAGCGCGCCATGCTCGACATGGCCGACGTGATCGAGCGCGAGACCGAGACGTCCGTCGAAGCTGCGGCCGGCGCATCGCGCCAGGTCGAGGCCGTCGCCGCAGGCCTCTCGAAACTGGCCGAGGAACTGTCGACCGACGCGCAATCGGTGGCCGCAGCCTCGGAGCAGTCGCTCTCCAATGCCCAGACGGTCTCGTCGGCAGCCGAGCAACTGAGCTCGGCGATCCGCGAGATCTCGAGCCAGGTGGCGCGCGCCAGCACGATCACCAAATCGGCGGTGACGGAGCGCGAGAAGGCGAAGAACACGATGCTCTCCTTGTCCGCGGCCGTGGACAAGATCGCCGAGGTCTCCAACCTGATCGGCGGCATCGCCGAGCAGACCAACCTTTTGGCGCTCAATGCCACCATCGAGGCGGCGCGCGCCGGCGATGCCGGCCGCGGCTTTGCCGTGGTTGCGGCCGAGGTCAAATCGCTGTCGGATCAGACCGCCAAATCGACCGAGGAGATCTCGCGCCTGATCGGCGAGGTGCAGACCACCACGCAGGCGACCGTCGACGTCGTCGAAGGCATCGGCAGCCAGATTTCCGAGATCGACGAGGTCGCAGCCTCGATCGCCGCGGCGATGGAGGAGCAGCACGCGGCGACCCAGGAAATCAGCCGCTCGGTCCAGTCGTCGGCGAGAGCGGCGCGCGACGTGTCGTCCAAGATCGGCAATGTCGGCAGGGACGCCGGCATGGTCAACGATCGGGCCGCCGAGGTGCGCAACGCCATCGGCTCCGTGGCAACGGGCCTGACCTCGCTCCGTGCCACGCTGGTGAAGGCCGTCAGGACGGCGACCGCCGAAGCCGATCGCCGTCAGTCGCCGCGGCTGAAGTCCAGCCTGGCGATCAAGGTCGTCGACGATCGCAAGGGCGTGGTGAAGGCCGATCTGGTGGATATTTCCGAGGGCGGCGCCTGGATCCGGTTCGATCCCGAGCCGGGCATCGGCGATCGCGGCGTCATGGAGTTCAGCGGCTTCGACGGCCGCGTGCAATATCGGGTCCGCGCCCGTGACAAGGACGCGCTGCATGTCGAGTTCGACCCCGGCCAGAATCGCGAGGCGTTTCTGGCGTGGTTCAGGCGGACCTTCGCACGGCAGGCGGCGTAGACGGAGCGCCGTCGCTTGCCTCCGCTCTCGGCCAAGAGAACGGAGGCTTCGTGCCGGTCCTCAACGCGCCATCGTCATTGGCGCGAGACCAGATCGCTGATCCGCACTGGGAAGCGCCTGATCCGAATGCCGGTCGCGTGCGCCACCGCGTTGGCGACCGCCCCGGCGGAGCCGGTGATGCCGATCTCGCCGACGCCCTTGATGCCGAGCGGGTTGACGAACGGATCGTGCTCCTCGACCGTGAACGCCTCGATCGCCGGGACGTCGGCATTCACCGGGACATGATACTCGCCGAGATTGGCGTTCATGATGCGGCCGCTGCGCCGGTCGGTGACGGCCTCCTCGTGCAGCGCCAGCGAGATGCCCCAGATCATGCCGCCGATGAGCTGGCTGTTCACCAGCTTCGGATTGATGATCCTCCCGGCCGCAAACGCGCCGACCATCCGCGTCACCCTGACCTGGCCGAGATCGGGATCGACCTTGACCTCGGCGAAGACGGCGCCATGCGAGCTCATCGCGTACTGCTCGTTGGCGGCGGGATCGGGCACGCCTGAGCCGGAGCCCTCGATCTCGGCGAGACCGGCGCGGGCCAGGATGTCGGCATAGCTCTCGCCGCGGCTGTCATCGTCGCGCCGCAGCAGCCGCCCGTTGCGAGCGATCACGCCGGCATTGCCGGCGCCGAACAGTGGCGAGCGCTCATCCGCCGTCGCAAGCCCGGCAAGCTTCGCGATGACCGCGGCTCCCGCATTGTGGATCGCGGTGCCCACGGTCGCCGTGTGGGCCGAGCCGCCGGCGATGCCGGCATCCGGCAGATCCGACGTTCCGGCCTTGAACGTGACCTGGTCGAGATCGAGCGCGAGAGAATCCGCGGCGATCTGTGCGAACGCGGTCCACGCGCCCTGGCCCATGTCGTGCGCGCCGCTCTCCACCACGCCGCTGCCATCGCGCCGGATCACCGCGCGCGCCTGGCCTGCGAACATCAGCGCATGGAACGTCGCCGTGCCCATGCCCCAGCCGACCAGGAAGCCGTCCTTGTCGCGCATCGTGCGCGGCTTCAGCGGCCGCTCCCACCAGCCGAAACGCTCCGCACCTTGCGTGTAGCACTCGCGCAGCGCCTTGGACGAGAACGGCTTGCCGGTGGCCGGCTCGACCTCGGCGTAGTTCTTGACCCGGAAGGCGAGCGGATCGAGGCCGCAGGCCTCGGCCATCTCGTCGACGGCGCTTTCGAGCGCGATCGAGCCCGGCGCGATGCCGGGCGCGCGCACGAACAGCGGCGTGCCGGTGTCCATGCGCACCGCGTCATAGGTGGTCGCGATCGCCGGCGCGGTATACAGCGTGTGCGTGACATGCGCCGCCGCCTCGTAGAAATCCTCGAAGCTCGAGGTCGCGATCCGCGCGTGATGATGGATCGCCGACAATTGTCCCGCGCCGCTTGCGCCGAGCTGCAACGTCTGCCGGGTCGGCGAGCGATGGCCGAACGGACCGTAGAGCTGCTCGCGGCGCACCACGAGCTTCACCGGACGTCCGGTCAGCTTCGCGGCGAGGATGCCGAGGATCTGCGGTCCCGCGATGAGGCCCTTGCCGCCGAAGCCGCCGCCGAGATAGGGGCTGCGGATCAGGATGCTCTCCGGCGCGATGCCGAACAGCTCGGCGAGGCGCCCGCGCATCATCACGAGGCCCTGGGTCGGCGTGTCGATGACGAGGCGATCGCCCTGCCATTCGGCGACGATCGCATGCGGCTCCATCGCGTTGTGATAGTGCGCCGGGGTCTCATAGGTCGCGGTGATCTGCCTGTCGCTGCCCGCCAGCGCGGCCTCGACATCGCCATGGTAGCTCTCGGCAGGAAATCCCATGCCGACCACAGGCGGCACGTAGGCGTCGCTGGCGTCGAGCCCGATGCGGGCCGGCTCGACTTCGTAGCGCGGGGACAGCAGAGCGGCGCCTTCGGTCGCTGCTTCCAGGCTCTCGGCGACGACGAGCGCGATCGGCTGGTTGGCGTAGCGCACGCGATCGTTCTGCAGCGCCTCGAAGCGGAACGCGAACGGATTAGGCTTGCCGTCGGGATCGGCGTGCAGCGGCGGCCGGTTGGCGGAGGTCATCACCTCGACCACGCCGGGATGCGCCTTGGCGGCTTCGACGTCGAGCGCGACGACGCGGCCGCGCGCGATGCTGGAGACGGCGAGCACGGCATAGAGCAGGCCGGGCGGATTGTTGTCGGCGGCGTAGCGTGCCGTGCCGGTGACCTTGGCGCGGCCATCGACGCGCGACAGCGACTGGCCGATGTTGGAGCCGTGTCTGATATGGGCGGGATCGCGGGAGAGATTGAGCTCAGGCGTCATGAAGCACTCCTGGAACGGAGGAGAAGGGAGAGGCCGGCAGCGCCGGCATGCGCGACGGCGTGCCTTGGCTCGCGGCCTGCAGCGCGCGCACGATCAGGCTGCGCGCGAGCGGGATCTTGTAGGCGTTGTCGCCGGAGGGCTTTGCGTCGTGCAGCGCCGCCTCGGCGGCGCGTTCGAACAGGCGCGCATCCGCGGGCTGTCCTGCGAGCAGCGCTTCGGCCTGGTGGGCACGCCATGGCTTGGCAGCGACGCCGCCGAGCGCCAGGCGCGCCTGCTTGATGCTGCCGTTCTCGATCACGAGACCGGCTGCCGCCGAGACGATCGCGAACGCGTAGGAATTGCGCTCGCGGACCTTCAGATAACGCGCATGCCTGGCGAAGGCGCGTGCAGCCGCCGGCAGCCGGATCGCGACGATCATGTCGCCCGACGCGAGCACGGTCTCCTTCTCCGGCGTGCTGCCGGGCAACAGATGCAGCGCCTCCAGCGCGACCTCGCGCCGGCCCGCTTTGCCTTCGATCTCAACCACGGCATCGAACGCCGCCAGCGGCACGCAGAAGTCCGAGGGATTGGTGGCGATGCAGGCCTCGCTCCAGCCCAGCACAGCGTGCTGGTGGTTGTCGCCGCCGCGGGCGTCGCAGCCGGCGCCAGGCGTGTGCTTGTTGCACGCCGACGCCGGGTCGTAGAAATAGGCACACCGCGTCCGCTGCAGCAGATTGCCGCCGACGGTGGCCGCATTGCGCAATTGCGCCGACGCGCCGGACAGCAGCGCTTCCGCCACCGCCGGAAAGTCGCGCGCGAAGCCTGAATCATGCGCGAGATCGGCATTGCGCACCAGCGCGCCGATCCTGACATCGCCATTGCCGAGCGTCTCGATGCGCGTGAGCTCGGCGAGATGCGAGATGTCGACCAGCCGTGCCGGCCGGACGACATTGCCCTTCATCAGGTCGAGCAGGTTGGTGCCCGCGGCGAGATAGGCGGCGCCGGGTGCGCCGGCGGCGGCAATCGCTTCGGCGACGCTCGACGGCTTCACATAGTCGAACCGGTTCATGCCGCGCGCTCCTTCGTATCAGAGAGCGTCGCCTGCGCGTCGAGCACCGCCTCGACGATACCGACATAGGCGCTGCAGCGGCATAGATTGCCGCTCATGCCTTCGCGCACGCGCTCGGGATCGGAGCCCGCCTGGCCTTCGTTGATGAGCCCGACCGCGCTCATGATCTGGCCCGGCGTGCAGAAGCCGCATTGCAGGGCATCATGGGCGATGAAGGCTTCCTGCACCGGGTGCAGCTGGTCGCCTTGAGCAAGTCCTTCGATGGTGGTGATCGCGGCGCCGTCGAGGCTGACGGCCAGCGTCAGGCAGGAGTTGATGCGGCGGCCGTCGACCAGGACGGTGCAGGCGCCGCACTGGCCGCGGTCGCAGCCCTTCTTGGTGCCGGTGAGGTGGAGGCGCTCGCGCAGCAGGTCGAGCAGGGTGACCCTGGGGTCGTCGAGCGCAAGCGTTCGCGGCTCACCGTTGACGGTGAGTCTGACAGTCCAATTCATGCGTTGTTCCGATCGAAGCGATGGCCTAATCGGATCGCAGCGGGCACCGCCTTACGGGCGGTGGTCCGTCCAGATCCAGCGACCGCGGGACGACAGCTCAGGAAGGTTGGCTGTCCCGGGTGGCAGGTCTATTTATACGGAGGGTTCCTCCGTTTAGCAAGGGGACATGAACGGTCCGTCATCAAGAGCTGGTGAGATGCAGACGAAACCACAAGAGCGGCCGCGCAAGCCGCGCGCCGATGCGCAGCGAAATCGCGAGCGCGTGCTGGAGGCCGCCAAGGCGGTGTTCAGCGCCGGCGGCGCCGAAGCCAGCCTGGAAGCGGTGGCGCGCCAGGCCGGCGTCGGCATCGGCACGCTCTATCGTCACTTCCCCACCCGCGAGGACCTGTTCGAGGCGGTGTACCGGCGCGAGGTCGAGCAGCTCTCGGAGCTCGCCGAGGCGCTGAAGAGCGAGCCGTCGCCGGTCGAGGCGCTGCGGCGCTGGCTGCGCTCGACGGTGCAGTTCGTCGCCACCAAGAAGGGCATGATGGCCGCACTGGCGATCGTCATGAACGCGAACTCCGAGCTCGCCGCCTATTCGCACGGCCATCTCACCCGCTCGATCGGCGCGCTGCTGTCGCGGGCCGTCCAGGCCGGCGAGATTCGCAGCGACATCAGCGCCGACGACGTCCTGCGTGCGCTGATCGGCATGTGCTACATGCACGACCAGACCGGCTGGCAGCAGAGCGTGCTGCGGCTGCTCGATGTGTTCGTGGACGGGTTGCGGGTGCAACGTTGATGGCTCCCGTCGGGAGCCAATGATGCGAGTCGCCGTCGCCCTTATCTTGCTTGTCGCACTGCTCTATTCAGGCGAGTGGGTCTATCGCAGCTTCATCCGGCCTATCGATCCGCTTCCTCCCGAGATCGCCGCGCTTGCGGACCATTTTGAAAGGAATGGCATCAAGGTCTCGCCCTTTGCCGTACGGCATGGCTTTCGACATTCGGAGGTGCAGGCGGTGGCGGCCTTCAAGGTTGCGGAGCTTCCGATCCCATTTATCGCTATCGTTTGCCCCGATAGCCGATCCGCGGCCGTCCGGCTTGCGGGGCTCAAGGGCGACGGCGTGAGGAGTGCTGGCCAGAATGGCCGCATGGTGCTGGACCTCGGCCTGTGGGCCCACGACGATCAGGAGCGCGCGGCGAAAATTGGAGCTCTGTTCGAAACCTTCGAGGGCGAGATGACCGCCCGTTAGCCGCGCGCCTCACGATTGCAGTTATCCCCTCAACCACTCCATCAGCGCCTGCGCGGTCTCCTCCGGCTGCTCGGGCTGCGGCAGGTGACCGCAATTCTCCAGCACGACCAGCCAGCTGCCGTCGATGCCGTCGGCCATCTCCTTCGACAGGCTGTTCGGAATGGTGTTGTCGGTGTCGCCGGTCAGCACCAGGGTCGGGCAGCGGATCGCGGTCAATGTCGGCCGCGAGTCCGGACGCGACATGATGGCCGTCAGCTGCCGGATGAAGCCGATGACGCCGACCTCCTCGGCCATGTCGTGCACCAGCTGGCGCAGCCGCGGATCATCCTGGCGCGACGGATGCACGAAGCCTGAGAACAGCTCGTCGACCACGCCGTGATAGTCGCCCTCCTTGGCGCGGGTGATCATGGTGCGGCGGCGGGCGCTCGCCTCCGGCGTGTCGGGCCTCGCCTGGGTGTTGATCAGCGCCAGCCGGCCCACGCGCTCCGGCGCCTGGCGCATGATCTCGAAAGCGATGTAGCCGCCCATCGAATGTCCCGCGAGCGCGAAGCGCGGCGGCGCCTCGGCCAGGATGCGGCGCGCGATCGCGGCCATGCTGTCATCGCGGACGTGGTTGGCCACCATCACCGGCCCGAGCCGCCACAGCGCCGGGATGACAGGCGCATAGATGCGCGGCGACGAGATCAGTCCAGGCACCAGCACGAGCGGCAGCGCATCAGTCATGGGTCTTCCCCCGGAAACGGCGTTCACCTGCAGGTCCGGGTGTCTTCCACCCGGCATGCCATTTACGCGCGTGAGGCGGCCGATGTCCAACGATGTGCCCCGCTTCGCGCCCGCCGCCCCGGGGCGACGACCTCGTCCTCAGCCTTGCCCTGGCTCCTCCTGCGCCTCTTCGCGACGGCGTATGGCCGGACGGACGCAGTGATCGGGTCGCACGCGATGCTGCTTGGGCCGCGGCGCCTTTGGCTTTCGTGATTGCGGCGCCATTCGCGGCAATCTGGTGGCGTCGTCCGCAATTCGCGCGCGAGGCGGAGGTCGAACTACTTCCGCTCCGGATCATGCCACCATCGCACGCAGCGCGATGATACCTGGATGGATCGTCAATCGTGGCAAACAGGGTCGAGCGTCACGATAATATCACGTAATGGGCGTGGGGCCAGGCGTCGGAAGGCTTGCGACTACAACGATTAGTTCGGGCAGCCGGTAACTTCACGTGGCCGGCGATGGCCGGCTCTCTCGTCCTGTTGCGGCGATGAGTTGGTAGCACCGCGCTGTCCGTGATGACATCGGAACGATTGTCGCGCGAAGTCCGGCTCTCACGAGAACGGCGAGTGCGCCGATCCGCGATGCAGCGAGGGTCGGGACGATGTGCTCGATCAGCGGCGCGACGATGCGTCCCGGCGATGTCGCTGCCGGATGGAGCAGCGGCGCTCGTGGCCGCGAGTTCGATGCGAAGGTTGCGGTGGCGTGACCTGATGCGCGAGCGAGAGCCAGCGCGCCAGCGGCCGAGGCCTCTCCCCGACGATCAGACGAGCAGTGGCTGCGCCGTCGCCGCGAGCTTCTTCAGCAGCGGCAGGAAGCGCTCCTTCATCTCGTCGACGCCGATGCGATCGACGTGGCCGCCGATGTTGGCGGCGGCGATGATGCCGCCGTCATAGCGGCGAATCGGCACTGAAATCGAGCGGAAACCCTGCTCCGCCTCACCGTCGACGAGCGAGTAACCGTCGTCGCGGACGGCGATGATCGACGCGAGCAATGCTTCCTTGTCGGTGATCGTCTGCGGCGTCATCTCGGTCAGCGTCATGCGCTCGACGGCCTGGCGCAACTGATCGTCCGGCATCCGGCTCAGCAACACGCGGCCGACCGACGTGCAGAACGCCGGTAGCCGATAGCCGATTTCGAGCCCGGTCGAGAACATCCGCGCCGACGTCGCGCGCGCGATGAAGACGACCGTCTCGCCGTCGAGGACGGCGAGCGAGCAGACCTCGCGCGCCTCGCCGGCCGTGTTGTCCATCAACGGCTGCATTACGCTGTTGATCTGGTTGGAGGCGAGATAGCTGGAGGCCAGCAGCAGCACGCGCGGCGTCAGCGAGAACAGCCGGTCGTCGCCATGGACGAAGCCGGAGGCCTTCAGGGTCAGCAGAATCCGTCGCACCGTGGCGCGGGCGAGGCCGGTGAGTTCCGCGGCCTTGCTCAGCGTCATCGGGCGGCCCTCGCGGCTGAAGGCTTGTATCACCCGCAGGCCGCGATCGAGCGCTTCCACGAACTCGGGACCGTCGCCCCGAGCCTGCTTCTTCTCCTCATCAGTGCGCTTCAGTTTCGGCATCGGCCTGACATGATCCGCTGTTGTTGTTTTCGGCCGCAGTGAAGCTGCAGTCCGTTGGCCCCTCGGCTTCGGTTGTAGCTTTTTCACTTGCGCTTCTCCCCACTTAAAGCGAATCTAATCTGGGCGAACATGTGTTCGTCTAGCGAACATTATTAGATGATCGCGTGACGCTCAACGCCCGACTTGCGACGGAACAGGAGAGACGGCCATCATGATGAGCCAGGAGCAGAACGACCTGATCACGCGCGTCGGACCCGGCGCGCCCGCCGGTAAACTAATGAGGATGTACTGGCAGCCGGCCGCGCTGGTCGATGAGCTCGCGGGCGAGCGGCCGGTGCGCGCGGTGAAGCTGCTCGGTCAGGACTTCGTGCTCTTCAAGGATGCGCAGGGCCGCTACGGACTACTTGATCGCGATTGCCCGCATCGCGGCGCCGATCTCGCCTTCGGACGGCTGGAGAACGGCGGGTTGCGTTGCGCCTTCCATGGCTGGCTGTTCGACGCCGACGGCAATTGTCTGGAGACGCCGGCCGAACCGGCCGGCTCGCCGCTGTGCAAGAACGTCAAGCAGCGCGCTTATCCCGTGGTCGAGAAGGGCGGCATCCTCTGGGCCTGGCTCGGCGATGGCGCAGCCCCGGCGTTCCCGGACCTCGACTGCTTCACCGCGCCCGACGCCTACACCTTCGCCTTCAAGGGCCTGATCGAATGCAACTGGCTGCAGGCGCTGGAGGTCGGCATCGACCCGGCGCATGCCTCGTTCCTGCACCGCTTCTTCGAGGACGAGGATACGTCGACCGCCTATGGCAAGCAGTTCCGCGGCGCCTCCGCCGACAGCGAGCTGCCGATGACCAAGGTGCTGCGCGAATATGATCGTCCGATCATCAATGTCGAGCGCACCGAATACGGCCTGCGCATCATCGCGCTGCGCGAGATCGATGCCGAGCGCACCCACGTCCGCGTCACCAATCAGCTGTTCCCGCATGCCTTCGTGATTCCGATGAGCACGGAGATGACGATCACGCAGTGGCACGTGCCGGTCGATGACGAGACCTGCTACTGGTACGCGATCTTCACCAGCTACGGCGCGCCGGTCGACCGGGCGAAGATGCGGGCACAGCGGCTCGAGCTCTATGAGCTGCCGGACTATCGCTCGCGCAAGAACAAGAGCAACGACTACGGCTTCGATCCCCGGGAGCAGGCGACCGCGACCTACACCGGGATGGGCAACGACATCAACGTGCACGACCAGTGGGCGGTGGAGTCGATGGGCCGGATCCAAGACCGCACCCGCGAGCATCTCGGGCAATCCGACAAGGCCATCATCCAATATCGCCGTCTGCTGCGCGAGCAGATCGAGAAGGTCGCGGGCGGCGAGTCGCCGATGCTGTTCCTCGATGCCGCTGAGGCCCGCAGCGTGCAGGGCCCGGCGACGATGGACGGCATCGGCCCGACGCGCGGCTGGGAGACCTACTGGATGGAAGTCGACGTCCGCCGCCGCCGCAACGCCCCCTGGGCCCCGCCGGTGCCGGCGGATATCATTCGGCTGGCCCCGCATCTGAGCGCGGCGGAGTAGCTACTTTGCTCCGAGTTGCCGTACGGTGGCCAAGGCCGGCGGAATGGCGCAGCGTGCCGTCCGACGGCGTACCCACCATCCACGTGCACCGTCGCGGCGGTGGGCGCGTCGTGTTCGCAGCGTCCACTGGCGCAACAGCGGAGGCCGCGCCGCGAACGCGCCTTTGCCCGTCCTACGATTCGAGGAGCCATCGTTGAGTTTCGTCGACAAGCATCAGTTGTGGACCGTCGAGCAGGCCGAGGCCGCAGCGCGCATGCGCCGCCTCGCCGAGGAGCACGGCCTCACCACCATCCGCTTCTCGTTCCCGGACCAGCACGGCATCCTGCGCGGCAAGACGCTCACCGTCGATGCGGCGCTGTCCTCGCTCGAGGACGGCTGCTCGATCACGACGACCCTGCTTGCCAAGGATACCTCGCATCGCACCGTGTTTCCGGTGTTCACCGCCGGCGGCGGCTTCGGCATGGCCGAGATGCAGGGCGGCAGCGATGCACTGATGGTCGCCGATCCCACCACCTTTCACGTGCTGCCCTGGGCGCCCGGCACCGGCTGGGTGCTGTGTGATCTGTACTTCGCGAATGGCGCGCCGGTGCCGTTCGCCACGCGCAATCTCTATCGGTCGACATTGGCGACGCTCGATCAGCGTGGCTATCAGTTCAAGGCCGGCCTCGAGGTCGAGTGCCACATCTTCAAGGTCGAGGATCCCAGGCTCGCGCCCGGTGACGCCGGCTCGCCCGGCCAGCCCGGCGTGCCGCCGACGGTCAGCCTGCTGACCCAGGGCTATCAATATCTCACCGAGCAGCGCTTCGATCAGATGGAGCCGGCGCTCGAGATCATCAGGGCGAACCTCGTCGCGCTCGGCCTGCCGTTGCGCTCGATCGAGCTCGAATATGGCCCGAGCCAGTGCGAATTCGTGCTGCAGCCGGGCATCGGGCTGGCGCCTGCAGATACGATGGTGCTGTTCCGCAGCGCCGTGAAGCAGATCGCGCAGCGCCACGGCTATCACGCCACCTTCATGTGCCGGCCGCGCATCCCCAACGTGATGTCGTCGGGCTGGCATCTGCACCAGTCGCTGGTGGCGCGCGACGGCAGCAACGCGTTCATGACGGAGGACGCCGAAGGTCTGTCCACGCTCGGCCGTCACTACATGGCGGGCCTGCTCGCGCATGCGCGCGCCTCCGCGTTGTTTTCGACGCCGACGATCAACGGCTACCGGCGCTACCGCGCCTATTCGCTGGCACCGGACCGCGCCATCTGGGGCCGCGACAACCGCGGCGTCATGATCCGCGTGCTCGGCGGCCCCGGCGATCGCGCCTCGCGCCTGGAGAACCGCATCGGCGAGCCCGCCGCCAATCCCTACCTCTACATGGCCTCGCAGATCGCAGCCGGCCTCGACGGCATCGATCGCAAGCTCGATCCCGGCTCGTCCGCTGACGTTCCCTACGAGACAAAGGCAGATCTCCTGCCGAAATCCTTGGGCGAAGCGGTCGATGCGCTGAAGCAGGACGCGTTTTTCCGCGAAGCCTTCGGTTCGACCTTCATCGACTACTACACCTTCCTCAAGACCGCCGAGCTCGAGCGCTTCCAGGCCGAGGTGTCGGACTGGGAGCAGCGCGAATATTTCGAGATGTTCTGACCACGATGCAGCGCATCGCACGCTGCGCGTCAGCCCGCCGTCGACCCGGATGCTCTGCCCGGTGATGTAGGCCGCGCTCCGTCGGCGGACGCGCAACATCCTCGTCGCGCGCGCAATGCGCCGACGATGATGCGGCGCGGGCATTTCCATATCCGCCGGATTTGTTCCCCCGCCGCCTCCTCGCATTTTCGTGAGCCCTGTGTGCGCCGTCCCGCGTGCAGGCATGCCTGCGGGAACCCGATCCCATCCATCGGCATATCGAAGGGGCGCGTTGCGCAACTCACGCCGGTGCCGGCGCGACCCTGCATGTCATGGAGAGAGAAGGCGGAGCAAGGAAGCATGTTGGAACACAAGCCGCAGCGCGATCGCGCGGTCGTCGACAGCGGCGATGCATCCGATCTGTCGTCGGAGCGCCACGACATCTTCTTCGCGGCCGTCGAGACCACACGGATGCCGATGATCGTCACCGATCCGCGCCAGAACGACAATCCCATTCTGTTCGCCAACCGGGCGTTCCTGGAAATGACCGGCTACGAGATCTCCGAGATCGTCGGCACCAATTGCCGTTTCCTGCAGGGGCCGGACACCGACCGCGACACCATTGCAGCGATCCGCACGGCGATCGCCAACCGCCAGGACATCGCGGTGGAGATCCTCAATTATCGCAAGAATGGTGCTGCGTTCTGGAATGCGCTGTTCGTCAGCCCGGTCTACAACCGCGACGGCGAGCTGGTCTATTATTTCGGCTCGCAGCTCGACGTGTCGCGCCGCCGCGACGCCGAGAGCGCGCTGGTGCAGTCGCAGAAGATGGAGGCGATCGGCCAGCTCACCGGCGGCATCGCGCACGACTTCAACAACATCCTGCAGGTCATCATCGGCTACACCGAGACCCTGCAGGGCGCCGTCGCCGATCTGGCCCCGCGGCACCGCCGCGCCGTCGAGAACATCCGCACGGCCGCCAACCGGGCCGCGACCTTGACGCAGCAGCTATTGTCGTTCGCGCGCAAGCAGCGGCTCGACAGCCGGCCGATCAACCTCAACAACATGATCGAGACCATGGTGCAGATGGCGCGCCACACGCTCGGCGACAGCGTGCGCATCGTCGTCAAGGCGCAGCCGGGCCTGTGGAACAGCCGCGTCGACCAGACCCAGGCGGAGGTTGCGCTGCTCAATCTGTTCGTCAATGCGCGCGATGCGATGCCGCACGGCGGCACGTTGACCATCCGCACCGAGAACAAGGAGATCGCGGAGGAGGACATCGTGCAGTTCGGCGTGCCCAAGGGCGGGCGCTATGTCGTGCTGAAAGTGTCCGACGACGGCGTCGGCATTCCGCACCATATTCTCGCGCGGGTCGCCGAGCCGTTCTTCACCACCAAGGAGGAGGGCAAGGGCACCGGGCTCGGCCTCGCCATGGTCTACGGCTTCACGCGGCAGTCCGGCGGCAGCACCTATATCTACAGCGAGGTCGGGCTCGGCACGACCGTGCAGCTGCTGTTTCCGGCGACCGAGCAGGCGATCGCCGCGCCCTCGATCCGGACGCAGATGGCGATGGAGCGGTCGGGCAGCGAGCGCATTCTGATCGTCGAGGATCGTCCGGACGTGGCCGAGCTCGCGCGCTCGATCCTGGAGGATTTCGGCTATCGCATCGAGGTCGCCGCCAATGCGCATGCCGCGCTCGAGCTGCTGGATTCGGAGGCCCGCTTCGATTTGCTGTTCACCGATCTCGTGATGCCCGGCGGCATGAACGGCACCGTGCTGGCGCGTGAGGCGCGCAGGCGCCAGCCGAAATTGAAGGTGCTGCTCACCACCGGCTATTCCGATGCTGCGGTCGAGCGCGCCGATGCCAACATCGGCGAGTTCGAGATCATCAACAAGCCGTACCGCCGCACCGATCTGGTCCGCCGCGTCAGGCAGTTGCTCGACGGCCCCACCGGCGTGACCTGATGCGACGCTTGACCCGGCGACTCCTCGCGTCGAAAGTCGGCCCGGAAAGCGGAGATTCAGCCATGCGTCCCGTCACGATGCAGACAGCGGCCGATGCGCCGGCCGTGCCCACGCGCGGCGCGTCGCGCGAGCCCGGCGTGGTCGCGGCCAGCGTCTATGCCGATGGCCGCCGCGTCGCCGACATCGCCATCGAGGAGGCCGGCGCCTGGAGCAGGCGGCCGGGCCATGTAGTGTGGATCGGGCTGCATGAGCCTGATGCTGCGCTGCTGCAGCGCGTGGCCGAGCAGTTCGGACTGCACGAGCTCGCGATCGAGGATGCGTCGAAGGCGCATCAGCAGCCCAAGGTCGAACGCTACGGCGATGCGCTGTTCGTGGTCGCCCGCACCGCGCAGCTCGTCAAGGAGCACATCGTGTTCGGCGAGACCCACGTCTTCGTCGGCCCCGGCTTCGTCGTCTCGGTGCGCCACGGCGCCTCGACCTCCTATGGCGCTGTGCGCGAGCGCTGCGAGAGCTGTCCCGGCTCGCTCGCCAAGGGCGAGGACTACATCCTCTATGCGATCCTCGATTTCATCGTCGACAACTACCGCCCGGTGACCGAGAGCATCATGGCGGAGGTCGAGACGCTGGAGGAGGTCGTGCTGCAGCGGCCGCTCGCGCGCCACGAGGTCGACCTTCTGTATCGCCTGCGGCGCGACCTGCTGCGGCTGCGCCGCGCCGTCGGCCCGGTGGTCGACGTCTGCAAGCGGCTCGAGCACGTCGACAACGTCGCGATCGATGCCGAGATGGCGCCGCTGTTTCGCGACGTCCTCGACCACGCCAAGCGCGCCGAGGAGGATGCGGATTCCCTGCGCGAGATCCTCGCCTTCGTGTTCGAGGCCAGCATGATGGCCGGCCAGGCGCAGCAGACCGACATCGCCCGTCGGCTCACGGCCTGGGCTGCGATCCTTGCGGTGCCGACCGCGGTCGCCGGCATCTACGGCATGAACTTCGAGCACATGCCGGAGCTGAAATGGCAATACGGCTACTACGCGGTGCTCGGCTTCATCGCCACTGTCTGCAGCGTGCTGTATTGGCAGTTCAGGCGGCGCGGGTGGCTGTGAGTTGACGGACCGTTGGTCCCTCCTCCCGAAGCGGGTCCGGTCACTTGCGAGCGGCGCGAGGCGTTGCCCCGAATCCCTGCGCCAAAGCGATGCGCGATGCCAGTGCACTGAGTGCGGTGGCGCCGCGACCGCCGAGCACGACGTGGCGCGTGTGACATCGAGATCGTTTGCCGTTGAGGAGGCAAGGCGTGCCATGGCGCAGCGGTCACGCCGCCGCGGATCGCTCCTGATGCGCGAACCACCACGCGGCGATGGCGTCCGTCAGTTCGTCCCAGATCGCGGTCGGCAGGTCGGGCACGGCGACGCGCACGCTGTAGCGATCCGTGGTGGCGTCGTGAAACCATTCCGTCGCAGCGAAATCGAAGCCGAAGCTGCCGGCGTGGCGGATCGGCAGCCCGGCGCGCCGCAGATCATCACTCATGGCGGTTGCGGCTTGCCGCGCGGTGGCCTCGTCCAGAGGCGCGCGACCGGCGAGCGTGACGTAGAGGCCGTGCGCGAAGTCGAGCTCCGCGGTCAGGCCGTGCAGCGCGGTCGCGAATTGACGCCGCGCGCGCCGGCTGTTGCGCAGGATGGCGGCGACGCGGCGCGCGGTCAGCTCGCGATAGGCGGGCAGGCCGACATAAGGCGGGAAATGCGCCGGCAGCGCGGCGCCGCCGAGCAGCCTGACGGCGTTGCGCGTCTCGTCCGGCAGCGTCTGAAGCGCAACGCGGCTTGCAGAGCCGGCATTGGTCCAATCGCTGAAAGCGACCGAGCCAAGCCGGCCGTACTCGGCGCCGAGCGAGTCGAGCTTGGTGTGGCTGCGCACCATCACGACCGGCACGTCCCAGCGCCGCGCCCAGGCCAGCACGCGGCGAATGCGGCCGGAGCCATTGGCAAAGCAGGTGGTGTCGAAGATCAGGAGATCGATCGCCGGGCGGTCGCAACTCAGCACGGCTTCGAAGCGCGGCGCGGTCGCGCTGGAATCGATCAGCAGCAGCCGCGGCGCCGGCGAGGGCTGCGCCAGCGCGTCGGCAAGGCCGCGGGTCAGCGTCACCGGGCGCAGATGCCGCGCATGCGCCGCGACCAGCTCCTGCGTCTCGCCATAGGAGCCCGGCAGCATCAGCAGGTCCGCCGTGTTGCCGAGAACGGGCCGCGTCGCCAGCAGCAGCGCCGCGATCGCGGCCATGCCGGAGATGGTGTAGATCGTGTCATGGCGGCTCTCGCCCACCGCATAGAATGACGGCCCGCGCACGTCGAGATCCGCGCGCTGATAGTCGTAGCTGAAGGCGAACGGGCCGGCGCGATGATCGGCGGCATCCGCCCAGGCGGTCTCCGTCGCGGTCCAGTCGCCCAGCGCGTGCTCTGCCTTCAGCGCGGCCGTGAGCTGAAACTTGCGCCGGATGACCTCCATCACGGCGCGCGGCGCCGGCAGCGCATGCGGTCTCCGCAGGCAGCCGTTCAGGAGCTGCAGCTCCTGATGCTTGCGGGCGAGATAGGCTTCGATCGTCTCCATCGGGCTCTTCACGGGTGATGCGGCCGGGATGCAACGCGCAGGGATCGCGATGGGTCCAAACGCGGTACGGTAGCGCTGCGCGATTTGCTGTAGTCTGGCCGGACAAGGAGGAGATGATGGGCAGGGAACTCGAAGGTAAGGTGGCGGCGGTCACCGGCGCGGCGTCGGGCATCGGGCTGGCCAGCAGCGCAGCGATGCTGGCGGCCGGCGCGCGCGTCGTCATGATCGATCGCGACGCCGCGGCGCTGGCGAGCCTGCGCGCGCGGCACGGCGACGCTGTGATCCCCGTGGTCATCGACCTGCTCGATCCCACGGATTGCGCCACCCTGCTGCCGCGCGTCCTCGATGCGGCCGGCCGGCTCGACATCCTCCACGCCAATGCCGGCAGCTATCTCGGCGGCGATCTCGTCGACGCCAGGACCGACGCGATCGACCGCATGCTGAACCTCAACGTCAACGTCGTGATGAAGAATGTGCGCGACGCTCTCCCGCACATGATCGCGCGCGGGACGGGCGACATCATCGTCACCAGCTCGCTCGCGGCGCATTACCCGACGCCGTGGGAGCCGGTCTATGCGTCGTCGAAATGGGCGATCGACTGCTTCGTGCAGACGGTGCGCCGCCAGGTGTTCAAGCACGGCATCCGCGTCGGCGCGATCTCGCCGGGTCCGGTGGTGACCGCGCTGATCGCGGACTGGCCGGCCGAGAAGCTGAAGGAGGCGCGCGAGTCCGGCAGCCTGCTGGAGCCGGGCGAAGTCGCCGACGTCGTGCTGTTCATGCTGACCCGCCCGCGCCATATGACCATTCGCGACGTCGTGATGCTGCCGACGAACTTTGATTTGTAGGCGGGGCGGGCCGGGCGCTCGGTCCGCTCGCGGCTCGAACAGCAGCCCGCTCGGATGGCCTGGTGCACATGCGCTGGGGCCAGCCCCCGTTGAAATACGGGATTCGATTTAAGCACAACCTTAATCATAAGGAACCTAGCGTGGGCCCGCGTAATCCGGGGGCAATGATGAAAATCGGCCGACTTTTTGCAATTTCGATGCTTTCCGTGACGGCTTTGGCCGTCCTCCCTGCTGCACAAGTCGTGATCGAGCAGGTGAAGGCGGTCAGCGACAAGGCCGAAGCGATCAAGACCGTCGAGGCGTTCGGCGCGGTGCTGCTGTTCGCCCAGGATGTCGTGGGTCACCGCGCGCCCTACATCACGCCGATCTTCCAGGAAGGTCCCGCAACCCCCGCGCAGCTCGAAGGCGTGCGCAAGATCAGGCAGTCGTCCGAGGCGTCCTTCGCGAAAGCGCGCGCACAGTTGACGAGCGTGTCCGACAGCGAGGCGATCACCCGCAGCCTGGACCAGGCGTCGTCCAAGCTGTCCGAGATTCTTGCCAAGGTGGACCCCACGCTGACCGCGCCGCTGAGCGCGCGCGACCCGGCTGCGATCAAGAGCTTTCTCCCCGGGGTCACCCAGGTGGCCCTTGCGATCGAGCCGATTCTGAACCGTCTGCAGAACCGCATCGCCAATGCCGACGCGTCGCTGACGACGCTGCTCGACGTCGCCCGCACGGCGCAAGACCTGCGCGTGACCGCCGGCGGTCGTGCCGCCGCGCTGTCGCCGGCGCTCAGCGCCCGCCGCGCCGTGGCTCCGGCCGAGAAGGCGGCGATGGATCGCGCCCAGGGCCGCACCGAGGTCGACCGCGAGCGCCTGGAGGCCGGCATCGACCAGCTCGGCAATCCGGAGCGCCTGCTCACGGCCTTCAAGGACGCCCGGGAGGCCTATTTCGGACGCGCCGTTCCGATCGTCGACAAGGACATCGCCGCCGGGCTCGGCGATCTCAACTACGCACTCACCGCTGACACCCTGGCCGATGCGGTCGTCCCGGCCGTGCAGAAGTTCTTCGTCGTGCGCGACGCCGCGATCGCCGAGGCGCGCGACCGCGCCGTCGCGGCGCGCGATGCAGCCTATCTGATGCTCGCGCTGGCGACGGCGGTGGTCGTTGCCCTCGCCGGCATTCTCGTGTTCGTCACCATGCTGCTGCGCCGCCGCGTGATCAACCCGATCGTGAACCTGACCGGCCTGATCGGCCAGATGGCGGCCGGCAATGACGACGTGACGATCCCGACGATCAATCGCGACGACGAGATCGCCGCGATGGCCGGCTCGCTGCAGACGTTCAAGGAGGCGCTGCTGGAGAAGAAGCGCGCCGAGGAGGCGGCCGCAGCCGACGCGCAGGCCAAGATCGAGCGCGGCCAGCGCGTCGAGCGCTTCACCCGCGAGTTCGAGGCGGCGATCGGCGAGGTCGTCGGCGTCGTGTCGTCGGCGTCGGCCGATCTGGAACGCTCGGCCTCATCGCTGACGACGACGGCGGGCCGCTCGCTGGAGCTCGCCACCGTCGTCGCATCGGCCTCCGAGGAAGCCTCGACCAACGTGCATTCGGTCGCCGCGGCCGCCGAGGAGATGAGCTCGTCGGTCACCGAGATCAGTCGCCAGGTGCAGGACTCCGCGCGCATCGCCAACGAGGCGCTGGCGCAGGCGCGCAAGACCAACGACAACGTCGCGGAGCTCGCCAAGGCAGCGGCGCGGATCGGCGACGTCGTCGAGCTGATCAACGCGATCGCCGGCCAGACCAACCTGCTCGCGCTCAATGCCACCATCGAGGCCGCCCGCGCCGGCGAGGCCGGACGCGGCTTCGCGGTGGTCGCCTCGGAGGTGAAGGCGCTGGCCGAGCAGACCGCCAAGGCGACCGGCGAGATCGGCCAGCAGATCGGCGGCATCCAGGCGGCGACCCAGGAGTCGGTCGGCTCGATCAAGGAGATCGGCGAAACCATCGCCCGGATGTCGGAGATCGCCTCGGCCATCGCCTCGGCCGTCGAGGAGCAGAGCTCGGCGACGCGCGAGATCTCCCGCAACGTCCAGCAGGCGGCGCACGGCACCCAGCAGGTGTCGGCCAACATCGCCAGCGTCCGGCAGGGCGCCGACGACACCGGCTCGGCCTCGTCGCAGGTGTTGTCCGCCGCGAAGTCGCTCTCCGGCCAGAGCAGCCGCCTCCGCGACGAGGTCAGCCGCTTCCTCGATTCGGTGCGGGCGGCGTAACCCATCAGAGGCTGCGGCGGCTCCGTCGAGGCCGATCGATCACCTGCACAGGCGTCGATTGGCTAGCCGGCCGGGCTTCCGCGATCAGCCCGCCGCCCATTGGGCCCGCGGGCCATTGCAGAAGACAATCCGCGCATGTCAGCATCGGGGCTCGTGCCCCGATGTCCCTCCGCTGTGCGGCCGCGAAGCCCGCAAGCGACGTGCAGGGTCGCGATTCCCCGGGTGTGATCGAGCTATGGACCGCCGGACGACGCGTCGTCCTGCGAAATCGGTGCCGCACGGAACGCCTCTCGCAAGGCCAGAATCCGATCGTCGAGGTTCATGATTTCGGCGGCGCGCTCCAGGTCGCGCCAGAATCCGCCGGGCGGCGTGGTGAGGCGGCCGAGCTCCATGAGTGCGTCGAGCGCAAGCGCGAGCTCATTGTGCTCGAGATATTCGGCGAAGTCCTCGTACAGCTTGGCGCAGGCCTGCACGTGCCGGAGCGGAGGCGCTGGCAGCGCTGTCTGTGCCCGCCCGAGCGAGGCTCTGACCGCCGTCCATCGTGCCGCCAGCTCCGGACTCACCATCTCTCGCTCCCTGCGGTCGGTAAGCTCCATGATGGAATATAGGAGTCAACAAGTCGGCTCAAATCCCGGCTGTGCCCCGATCCATCCTCCGTCTTTCCGTCATCCGCCTGATGGCGCCGAGCATACGCCGGCGGATGAGGCCGCTCACCGGCCGGATCACGAGCCAGTACGGCGGGAGCATGAAGAAGGATGTGCGGCCGGGACAGTAGACGCGCGTCTCGGTGACGAGCCGCGTCATCTCCCTCTCTGGCTCGGCCACGAAGCCGAGCACGAGCTTCGGCGTGCGAACGCCACCGGGCTAAGCTGTGACAAGGAGGCGTGTCATGAATGACGCCGCCCTAGGCAGCGCCGCGCCGAGGTTCTTTTGCTTTTGTGGGTCTGCTCGCTGGAGCGTACCCATATGAGCGCTCGCTCGGGGCTGTTGCAGATTGGCGATCGCCTCCCGCACGAGCGGCGGCCTACATGATGCCTATGCAGAGCGGATCCAATCGGCTGGGGCTCACGTAGGCCCGTCCAAAGTTAAAGCGAACAGGGTAGCCCACCGGGGGAAATTTCGGCCGCCACAACTCTCGCTATCGTCTCAAAAGTTTTCCAAATTTTTTTGTTCGGCTATGTCCATCGGACGAAACAAGTGATGATCAATTCACTGCTGATTCCGTCCATCGTCCCCCGGTGGGCCGATAGATGCTCGCAGGATTCCTGTGGGCAAAGGAGGGGATTATGAACTTTGACCTTCAAACTTTCTCTGTCTTGACCGGCGTCGCCTCAGCCGTGGTGGGGTTGGCCTATAAGCTAATGCCGCGATCCGTTGATCGCCTGAAGCGTGATCTCGAACTTCTGAAACTAGCTCGGGAAGCAAAGGCGAACTTTCTTCCGTTACAGCGTCACGTCGACGCGCAAATCAATGAAGCATATCTCAGTAAAGGGGTCGGCTTTAAAAGATCTTTCGATATTGCTTTTGGTAATGTCGCCTTCGCAATAATGATTACGACCCCGATGATCGGGATTATCGGCGCCGGAATAGCATTTGGTTCAAAGTACCTATTTGCTCTCTCGGACAATGCGGTGAACTCCATCGGCGTCGGTTTTCTTATGCTCGGCATTTTGGGCGGCATAATTGGCGGAGGTGATCTTGCCAAGAAGGACTTGGCTGATGCTCGCAAAGAAATAGAGGAAAGAGAACGAATGCTTGCCGCCGCCGATGAAGAAGAGCTGCGTCGTTTTCGAGCAACCAACTCATCGTCGAGCAAGGGTGAGGCATCTACAGATAATTCAGCTCCCGATGAAGCCGAAACGTCTGCGCACGATTCGCTCGAAACTGGAGGCGAAACGCCGACGCCGCCAGCGCCTAGCTCTTGTCAAGCTCCTGAGGTCGGCGTCGACCGCGATAGCGACCTTAAGGTCAGATCAGCTTGAGAGGCATGCTGATGTGCGTCGAGTTTACGGGAGCATGGCCACCTCAAGCTCGGGCGAGCGCTTCTTGCTATCAGACCACGGGCGGTCCTCG
Source organism: Bradyrhizobium sp. SZCCHNR1098 (assembly GCF_032489375.1). Classification (NCBI taxonomy): domain Bacteria; kingdom Pseudomonadati; phylum Pseudomonadota; class Alphaproteobacteria; order Hyphomicrobiales; family Nitrobacteraceae; genus Bradyrhizobium; species Bradyrhizobium sp. SZCCHNR1098. The sequence continues at coordinate 314,236 of NZ_JAUEXY010000004.1, read as the reverse complement.
CCAGACAATGCTCTCGTTCCCCGCAGCGAGTTGGGCTCCCGCAACCTGGACCCAGGGGGACTCGGTAGCTGAGAGCTAGATCGGGCAAACAGATTTTTCTGCAGAAGTATGTGGCTCCTCCCGCGGCTGGCGCTTCAAGGACCGGAACGACTTACCGGTAGAATAAAGTTTTACTAACATCCGCAGGTTGACACCGCCTCTAACCCTCTCGAAGATTGATGCTCAAAGGGGGAGGGGGCATGGCAGAGGATAAACCGGTCCAAATCGCTCAAATTTCATTCTTCATGGCAAAGCCTGGTCGCACATTTGAGACGGTGCTTAATGTGGATAAGACGACTCAGCGGGCAACGACGCAGTTCGATTTCGAATTTGAAGGCGAGATGTTTCGGTTCCTCTACTTTGAGACAGTCTCAAGAAAGTCAAATCCGCCCTGGCTCGAATTCGTAAACGATAGGATGCCGCGGTCGGCCCGCGTCGCATTCGCAGCTCTCAGCAAGAACCCTAATGGCGTACTTTTGATCAAAATTGACGATCAAGTATTCGCTGCATGTTTCGGACGAAGTGCCTCAACCTGTCTTGACGATGCGGGTTTTGAGCCGGACTTCGGAATCAAGACCGCTATGAATCTTTGCGGTAATGAAGAAATCCGTCAGACCAGAAGCCAAAGCAATACAATTACGCCAACTCAAATCGATCGTCAGGTCGGAAAGCCAGCGGATGCCTTTACTTTCGGTCTTAGTGAGGCCGAGGATCTGCGCTACATCTCTGCACATATTCCGGGGAATAAGAATGTAACGTTGCAGGGCCGAAACAACCTGACCATCAAGGTCATCGGTCAGAACAAGCTGACTTGGTCGTTGATCGTTGCGAAATGCAGAGAGTTTCGTGACGCCTTTCATCGAAAGGACTTCGCGACTCTGTTTCCGAACTACAAGAACTTCCGCCAAGCTTCGCCAGAAGAGTTGACGTTACTTGACGCCGCGTTGCTTGAGCGGCTATCTCGCCGCCAATTTGAGCTCATCGCGCTTGGAGTGCCAGAGTTCGTTTTGGACGAGGAATACAGCTTCACTTACTCGAACAATAAGAAGCGCGAGAACACCATTTACTCATTTCTGAGTGTCGAGCAACTCGATGAACATTTTGACCTCGATAAGATTTCGATTGAGAAGCTGAAGGCAAAGCATATTTTCGCATACTCGTCGGAAGAAGATCGTGTTCTGCCGTACAGGCGTTGGCGGCTATACAACTGCTTGGTGTTTGAGCAAAAGTTGAACGGCAAGTATTTCGTTCTGAGTGATGGCCGTTGGCTCGAAGTCGATGGCGATTTCTACCGATCGATATTGGACTTCGCCGAAAGAACTCTCGACGAACAGCCGTGTGAAGTTGCTTACGCAAATATCGACATTAGCGATATGAGCGAGAAGAGGAACAAGGAATCGATATTCAATTCGGAGGTCTGCAGGCGTCTTCCGTCCGCAATTCTCTTCGATCGCGCGAAGCTAAGAATTGGTGGCGGTCGCGCCGATAAGGAGTTTTGCGATATCCTAGATAAGACGGACGCGGGTGTTGTTCGAATTATTCATTGCAAGCCATACAAAGACTCATCTTCCACAAATTACCTATTCGCCCAAGCGAGTCTCTATAGCGCTGCGTTTTTGCGGGACCAAATCTTTCTCACCGATATACGTTCGTTTATCTCATCCCGGCCTGCCGGAGTGAAGGAAGGCTATCTTAGCTACATCGCTGAGCATACCGCTGAGTTGAATGGTCGCGACTATGATGTTTGCTTATGGTTGCTATATGACAATCGCTCTCCAAAGCCAGAAAGAACTAAGATATCGATAATGGCTCTCTATGAGCTGAAATTGATGTATGAACATCTAAGAAATATTCTGAAGTTTAGGCGTGTGGTGTTGCGTTTCGTCCCTGTGAGGAAGGTCCAGTTCACGACAAGAAGTGCGGCTTGATGTCATCCTTTCTCCTTGCTCAGTTGATGGCGGGGGTGCTGCGGCTGTTAGGTTAAGTATCGCTACGCATTGTGGAGGGGTAATGTGGGTACTTGGGATGACGTCAGCTATTATGAAGATGAAGCGAATCAGGCTGAATTCATCGAAGAGACGTTGAAGAACATCTCTGAAGACGGGGTGAGGAACTATCTAGGAGCGTACGGCGATGCGGTGGATGACCGTATCCAATCCTGTATGAAGGAGGCGAGAATGCTGGTAAGCGCCGCTTTCTATCCATCTGCCATTGTAATGGCGGTTACCGCGATTGAGCTTACCGTGAGATTCCTCCTGCTCAGACCTCTTATGCAGGCTGCGTTCCTATCCGAGGACTGGGCCAATCTATTCACACAGCGGATTGCGTCTGGGCAAGGATCGAGTGATCGACAGATTCTCCCATCCATCTTGGCGTTCCATGGGGTTAATCTGCAGGATATAAAGCTGAGCGATGGACGTCGCCTATGGAATGAAATTACCGAGACTGTCTACCCGGCTCGGAATCTGATCGTCCATAGAGGGGAGCCTGCCTCGCAGGATGATGCAATACTCGCAATTCAATGTGCTGAGCAGCTTCGGAAGGCCGTAGTAGAGCCATACGCTAAGAAGCTTGGCTTCACTCTCGAAACGACTAAATGTTGGCAGAGGACGAAAACGATGTTCTCTGGCGCTGTGTACAATCCACGAAGCCCTTTTACCGATAAGTCGAGTCTGCCCCTTGCGCCAGAGATAAAAAGAGATCGTGGGGCTGATGTAGCTTTGCGGCCTTCGGCGCCGACGTAAATACTGATCAGGCATTAGCGACGCGTGCGCTTGTGGAGGGTCGTCCTGTGCTGCGGGAGTTGCCTTTTCATCGTGCTCAAGGTTCGCCGGTCGTAGCTCAGTGCATACCCCTCATGCCCGAACTGCCCGTCGTGCCAGTTTGCCGCAACGATTCAGCTTGTGTCGTCGGGCAAATCACCTGCACACTTTCGGCCGTCCCGCGCTCATCGAAGAGGGGCGTTCGCGAGTCGTCACGAGCGTTGGGTGTGGGATGCGGTGGCCGGGTCGGAGTTGCAGCGCGCATTCGCGAGCGGACGAACAACTTCGAGTCGGACGGTGAAGTCGCGTGGTCCTGGCCTCCCGATGCTGAGGTCAAGCTCGCTGATGTGCGTCAGTGCATCGCGGGTGATGGGGGCAACAAAGCCCGGTCCCCAGGGAGAGCGCGTATAAATCGTAAGCCCATCGCGCAGGGAGGGCCGGGTGTGTTCGGCCAGACCTGTGGTACCTGCCGCCTGCATTTTTTTCCGCAGGCGGGCCACGGGCGCGGCCAGCGCCCGGCCTTCCCTGCGCCCTCGATTTTCCGGAGAGGGCGGTGCTGCAGCAGAGCTCGGACGCAAATTGCGCCGCGAGGCCGATGACGCGCATCTGTGCGTGGCCTGTGGTTCCGAGGCGTCGCCGAGGATCATGTCGGGGAAGAATGCCCTGGTGCTGCCGGACAGGATTGAACTGTCGACCTCTCCCTTACCAAGGGAGTGCTCTACCACTGAGCTACGGCAGCAAAGGGACTGGCGGGGACAGGCCCGAAGGCCGCGACCGAACGCGGGCGGTTCTTGCCACAAGGTCCCCGCCTGCGCAAGCGTGGCTCGTCCGGTTTTCGGGGAAAGACGTCAGCGTGATGCATCGAAATGGAGCGAAAGACCTCCGAATCGGCGCGAAATCGCCCGTTCGCGGCGGATTCTCGCGGTTTGCCGCTCGAGGTGCCCAACTGGCCGTAGCTGCGGCGGCAACTCCCCATCCGGGCAGGCGACGGCCGGCCGGGCGGAACCTAGCGTCTGCGTCGCCAACGCCTCTTGGCTTTCGCATCTGCGGCCCCAATTGTGCCTCTGGTATGGGGTGACCAGGGGAAGGGGATGACCGAGAAGACCGGGAAGGCGGCGCCGAAGGGCGCGCGCGAGGAGCGGCTGAAGCAGGCGCTGCGCGAGAACCTGAAGCGGCGCAAGGCGCAGAGCCGCGCGCGCAGCCAGGCGGGGACGGTCGAGAAGGACGGCTTGGACGAGGCCGCTGCCGACGGCGCGGACGATTCGAAGCATTGAGCAGATGGCAGGCGGGGTGGGCGTGATGGCAGCGGATGAGGGGATGACGGCGGATGCGGCGGCACAACGGGCAGAGCTCGCGAAGACGTTGCCGCGCTTCGACCAGACTTTTCCGGAGCTGACGCCGCCGGAGATCGCGCGTCTGCGCGGCTTCGGCGAGATCCAGACCTATCGTGACGGCGAGCTGCTGTTCGAGACCGGCAAGCCCGGCCCCGGCATGTTCGTGATTCTCAAAGGCCATGTCGCGATCACCCAGCGTGACGGCCTCGGTCACGTCACGCCGGTCATCGACCAGGGGCCAGGGCAGTTTCTGGCCGAGATCGCCCAGCTCTCCGGCCGCGTCGCGCTGGTCGACGGCCATGCCGAGGGCGACGTCGAGGTCATCCTGATTCGTCCCGAACGGTTGCGCGCGCTGCTGATCGCCGAGGCCGAACTCGGCGAGCGCATCATGCGGGCGCTGATCCTGCGCCGGGTCAATCTGATCCAGGGCGGCGCCGGCGGCCCGGTCATGATCGGCCCGCCGCAATCGGCTGCGATCGCGCGGCTGCAGAGCTTCCTCACCCGCAACGGCTTTCCGCACCATCTGCTCGATCCCGCTGATGATCACGACGCGGCCGATCTGATCGCGCGCTATTCGCCGACGCCCGCCGAGCTGCCGCTGGTGGTGGTGTCCGACGGCAGCGTGCTGCGCAATCCCAGCGAGACCGAGCTGGCGCGTGCCGTGGGGATGATCGGCGGCCCGCGCGGCGAGAAGATCTACGATGTCGCGGTCGTCGGCTGCGGGCCGGCGGGCCTGGCCACCGCGGTGTATGGCGCCTCCGAAGGTCTGTCGGTGGCGGTGTTGGACTCGCGCGCGTTCGGCGGCCAGGCCGGCGCCAGCGCGCGCATCGAGAACTATTTCGGCTTCCCGACCGGCATCACCGGCCTGGCGCTGACCGCACGCGCCTTCAACCAGGCGCAGAAGTTCGGCGCCGAGATCATGATCCCGGTGGCGGTCAATGCGCTCGACTGCGAGCGCAGGGCCGGCGCCTTCGTGCTGGCGCTCGAGGGCGGCGACGAGGTGCGGGCGCGCTCGGTGGTGGTCGCCAGCGGCGCGCGCTATCGCCGGCCTGATCTTGCCCGGCTCAAGGAGTTCGAGGGCCGCGGCGTGTGGTATTGGGCCTCGCCGATCGAGGCGCGGCTGTGCGCGGGGCAGGAGGTTGCGCTGGTCGGCGGCGGCAATTCCGCGGGGCAGGCCGCGGTGTTTCTGTCGGGCCACGTCAAGAAGGTGCGGATGATCATCCGCGGCGGCGGGCTTGCCGCGTCGATGTCGCGCTATCTCATCGAGCGCATCGAGGCGACGCCGAACATCGAGCTGTTGTTCAACACCGAGGTCGTCGCGCTCGATGGCGGGGCCGACACGGGCCTCGAACGCATCACCCTGAAGAGCCGGCTGTCCGGCGAAGAGACGCCCGCCGACATCAGCAATCTCTTTCTGTTCGTCGGCGCCGATCCCGCCACCGGTTGGCTCGACGGCTGCGGCATCACGCTCGACCGTGCCGGCTTCGTCGTCACCGGCGCGCAGTCGGAGCAGAATGCCGGGCGGATGGTGTCGCCGCTGGAGACCTCGGTGCCCGGCGTCTATGCGGTCGGCGACGTCCGCTCCGGCTCGGTCAAGCGCGTCGGCGGCGCGATCGGCGAGGGCGCCCAGGTCGTCGCCGCGCTGCACGGGTTTCTGGCCGATGCGCTGGTCCCACCGGTCTGATTCGCGGATTCCCGCCGCGGCGGGCCGCACCGTCAGGGGATGAATTCCCCGGCGATGCGACCTGCCGTTGCGAACCCATCAAATCGCCGTAATGTCGGTCCTGTTGCGCCGACCTTAGCCCAATTTCCCGGCCAGCCCCACAGGACCAGCATGGATCGCATTCGCATCGTCGGCGGCAACCCGCTTCGCGGCACCATCCCGATTTCGGGCGCGAAGAACGCCGCCCTGCCGCTGATGATCGCGGGTCTTTTGACGCCGGAGACGCTGATCCTGGACAACGTCCCGCGCCTTGCCGACGTCGCGCAGCTTCAGCGCATTCTCGGCAATCACGGCGTGGACATCATGTCGGTCGGCAAGCGTCCCGGCGATGGCCAGTACCAGGGCCAGACGCTGCAGATCTCGGCGGCCAACATCATCGACACCACGGCCCCCTATGAGCTGGTGTCGCGGATGCGCGCCAGCTTCTGGGTGATCGCGCCGCTGCTGGCGCGCATGCACGAGGCGCGGGTGTCCCTGCCCGGCGGCTGCGCGATCGGCACCCGTCCGGTCGATCTCCTGATCATGGCGCTGGAAAAGCTCGGCGCCAGCATCGAGATCGATGCCGGCTATGTCGTCGCCAAGGCGCCGGGCGGCCTGCGCGGCGGCACGATCGATTTCCCCAAGGTCACCGTCGGCGGCACCCATGTCGCGGTCATGGCCGCGAGCCTCGCCAAGGGCACGACCGTCATCGCCAACGCCGCCTGCGAGCCGGAAATCACCGATCTCGCCGACTGCCTCAACAAGATGGGCGCGCGCATCACCGGCGCCGGCACGCCACGCATCGAGATCGAGGGCGTGGCGTCTCTGCACGGCGCGCGTCACACCGTGCTGCCCGACCGCATCGAGGCCGGCACCTATGCGATCGCCGCGGCGATGACCGGCGGCGATGTCCGGCTCGCCGGCGCGCGGCCGGAGCTGTTGCAGTCCGCGCTCGACGTGCTGATCGAGGCGGGCGCCGAGATCACGAGCGACGCCGAGGGCATCCGCGTCGTCAGAAACGGCCACGGCATCCGCCCGGTGCAGGTGACGACCGCGCCGTTCCCCGGCTTTCCGACCGACCTGCAGGCCCAGCTGATGGCGCTGATGGTCTGCGCGCAGGGCGCCTCGGCGATCACCGAGACCATCTTCGAGAACCGTTTCATGCATGTGCAGGAACTCGCGCGGTTCGGCGCGCGGATCAGTCTCGATGGCGAGACCGCGCGGATCGAGGGCACCTCGAGCCTGCGCGGCGCGCCAGTGATGGCGACCGATCTGCGCGCCTCGGTGTCGCTGGTGATTGCCGGGCTTGCCGCGGAAGGCGAAACCATGATCAATCGCGTCTACCATCTCGATCGCGGCTTCGAGCGGCTGGAGGACAAGCTGAAGGCCTGCGGCGCCACGATCGAGCGCATCCGCGAGTGAGGGCGCTGCCAAGAGGATGAGACCGTGACCGACCGGCTCAAACTGATCGCGCTTGATGCCGACGATCTCGCCGTGATCTCGGCCCATGTGCAGGATGCGCGGGTGCAGGCGGCCGACATCATCTGGCGCCAGGCCGAGAAGCGGCTTGTGATCGGCATGAACCGGCTCGACTGGGACCAGGCGCTGCATGGTGAGAGCGAGCCGCGCCGGCTGTTGGCGGCGCTGCGGTTCGATCGGGTGCTGGCCTGCAAGTCGCGGCGGATCGAGGTCGATGCGCCCGATACTGTGCTGGAGCTGATCGGCATCGAATTCCATGCCGGCGCCGAGCCGCCCGCCGGCAGCGCGCTGCTGCTGTTCTCCCATGGCGGCGCATTGCGGCTCGATGTCGAATGTCTGGAATGCGAGCTGACCGATCTTGGCGAGGACGATCTCGGCACCAGCGATATCGATGGCGGTCCGCCGCTGACCCGGTAGGCGCCTGTTCAAAGGGTTGACGGCCCCGCGCTGCCGCGCCATTGAGCAGGGGGTCGGGGGCAGCCACCCCTTCGGAAAGTGCCAGAGATGCCCATTCGCCTGTCCCGCGCCAGCACCGATTTCGACGCCCAGTTTCGGCAGTTTCTCGCCGCCAAGCGCGAGACCTCCGCCGACGTCGAAGTCGCCGCGCGCGTCATCGTCGACGACGTCGCCAAACGCGGCGATGCGGCGCTGCTCGAGGCAACGCGCAAGTTCGACCGGCTGGAGCTCGACGCCTCCTCGCTGCGCGTCAAGCCTGCCGAGATCGAGGCCGCCTTCAAGGCCTGCGATACGGCCACGTTGGACGCGCTGAAATTCGCCCGCGACCGCATCGAGGCCTTTCATCTCAAGCAGCTGCCGCAGGACCAGCGCTTCACCGACGCCGCCGGCGTCGAGCTCGGCTGGCGTTGGAGCGCGATCGAATCGGCAGGGCTCTATGTGCCGGGTGGCACTGCGGCCTATCCGTCCTCGGTGCTGATGAACGCCATTCCGGCCAAGGTCGCAGGCGTCGCGCGCCTCGTGATGGTGGTGCCGGCGCCGGACGGCAGGCTCAATCCGCTGGTCTTGGCCGCCGCCCATCTCGGCGGCGTCTCCGAGATCTACCGCGTCGGCGGCGCCCAGGCGGTGGCGGCGCTGGCGCATGGCACGGCGACGATCGCCCCCGTCGCCAAGATCGTCGGTCCCGGCAATGCCTATGTCGCCGCCGCCAAGCGGCTGGTGTTCGGCAAGGTCGGCATCGACATGATCGCCGGCCCCTCCGAGGTGCTTGTCATCGCCGACGACAGCGGCAATGCCGACTGGATCGCGGCCGATCTGCTCGCGCAGGCCGAGCACGACGCCAGCGCGCAGTCGATCCTGATCACCGACAGCCGCCGCCTCGCCGATGATGTCGCCCGCGCCGTGGAAGGCCAGCTCAAGACGCTTCCTCGCGCCGCGATCGCCGGCGCGTCCTGGGCCGATTTCGGCGCCATCATCGAGGTCGACAATCTCGACCAGGCCGTGCCGCTGGCGGACGCCATCGCCGCCGAGCATCTGGAGATCATGACGGCCGATCCCGACGCGTTCGCGGCCAAGGTCCGCAATGCCGGCGCCATCTTCCTTGGCGCGCACACGCCCGAGGCGATCGGCGACTATGTCGGCGGCTCCAATCACGTGCTGCCGACCGCGCGCTCGGCGCGGTTCTCCTCAGGCCTCGGCGTGCTCGACTTCATGAAGCGCACGTCGCTGTTGAAATGCGGCCCCGAGCAGTTGCGCGCGCTGGGACCAGCAGCGATGACTCTGGGCAAGGCCGAGGGTCTCGACGCCCATTCACGCTCCGTGGGAATACGCCTCAACCTGCCATGACCCAGCACCCGCCAGGCGACGACCGGACCAATCGCATCGTGGCGGTGACGCTCGACGAGGAGTCGATCGGCCGCTCTGGTCCGGACATCGAGCATGAGCGGGCGATTGCGATCTACGACCTCGTCGAGGAGAATCTGTTCGCGCCCGAAGGGGCCGACGGCGCCGGTCCGTTCACCCTGCATCTCGGCATCACCGCCAACCGGCTGATGTTCGACATCCGCCGCGAGGACGGCACGCCTGTCGTGACGCATCTGTTGTCGCTGTCGCCGTTCCGACGGATCGTGAAGGACTATTTCATGATCTGCGACAGCTACTACCAGGCGATCCGCACCGCGACGCCCGACAAGATCGAGGCCATCGACATGGGCCGCCGCGGCATCCATGACGAGGGCTCGCGCACCCTTCAGGAGCGGCTGAAGGGCAAGGTGCGGGTCGATTTCGAGACTTCGCGCCGGCTGTTCACCCTGATCACCGTGCTGCACTGGAAGGGCGAGGGCCAGTGATACCGTCCGCGCTGCATCGTCGCCTGCTGCCGGGCCCGGCCACCTTCGCGGCCGAGGGCGCCTAGGCGCATGGCCGAGGTGCCGCCGCGCGCGCGCCAGCCGCAGGCGGTGCTGTTCGCCTGCGGCCAGAACAGCGTGCGCTCGCCGATGGCGGAGAGCCTGCTGCGCCAGATGTATCCGCAGGCGCTCTATGTCCGCTCCGCCGGCGTCAAGAAGGGCGAGCTCGACCCGTTCGCGGTGTCTGTGATGGCCGAGCTCGGCCAGGACATCTCGCAGCACAAGCCGACGACCTTCGAGGAGCTCGAGGACTGGGAGGGGCTGAATTTCGACCTCATCATCACCCTGTCTCCCGAGGCCCATCACAAGGCGCTGGAGCTGACCCGCACCATCGCCGCCGATGTCGAATATTGGCCGACGCCCGATCCGACCGGCGCCGACGGCAACCGCGAGCAGAAGCTCGCCGCCTATCGCGAAGTCTGCGACGGCCTGTTCACGCGGATCCGCAAGCGTTTCGGCAAGCCCGGGCCGGCGGGCTTGTAGGGTCCCGGTTCCTGCACAGGTGTCATCGAACCGAAATACCAACGTCGTCCGCCGCTCAAACTGAGGCCGTAGAGCAGGCCCGTCTCGGCCTTGTCGCACGCCTCGCGGGTTGTGGAATGGCAGCCCTTCCGATAGGTTCCGCGCGCCCGCCCCACAGCTTCCGAATCCCCTAGCGAAATCAGCATGCTCGGCCGTCCCAAAATCGTTCTTGCATCCGGTTCGCCCAGGCGTCTGGCGCTGCTCAACCAGGCCGGCATCGAGCCCGACGCGCTGCGCCCGGCCGATGTCGACGAGACGCCGAGGCGCGGCGAGCTGCCGCGCGCCTGCGCCAATCGCCTCGCCCGCGCCAAGGCCGATGCCGCGCTCAAATCCGTCCAGCTCGACGACGAGCTGCGCGGGTCGTTCATCATCTCCGCCGACACGGTGGTCGCGGTCGGCCGCCGCATTCTGCCGAAGGCCAATCTGGTCGACGAGGCCTCGCAGTGCCTGCGGCTGCTGTCGGGCCGCAACCACCGCGTCTACACCGCGATCACGCTGGTGACGCCGAAGGAGGCGTTCCGCCAGCGCCTGGTCGAGACCCGCGTCCGCTTCAAGCGGCTCAGCGAGGACGACATCCAGGCCTATATCGGTTCCGGCGAATGGCGGGGGAAGGCCGGCGGCTATGCCGTGCAGGGCATCGCCGGCTCGTTCGTGGTCAAGATGGTCGGCTCCTACACCAACGTCGTCGGCCTGCCGCTCTACGAGACCACGACCCTGCTCGCCGGCGAGGGTTTCCCGATCCGCTTCGGCTGGCTCAACACGGTCGCCGTCTGACCATTCGCGTGCGGGGGGGCATCCGCGCGTCCAGCCCATTAAATAGCCGCCGATGTCAGACAAATCGCCCCACCGGAGCGCCCCCGCTTCGAAATCCGCCAAGCTCATCCGCCGCTGCCCGATCTGCAACCGGCCCGCGGCCGAGGCCGTCCGCCCGTTCTGCTCGCCGCGCTGCCGCGACGTCGACTTGCATCGCTGGCTCAGCGGCTCCTATGTCATCCCGGCCGCCGAAGGCGACGAGGACGACGTCGAATAGCGCCGTGTTTTCATCATCTTGCCCCTGCGGGGCCGGCCGGTCGGGACGGGCGTCCCGCGCCGCCGCGCAACCGCACAAGGAATGTGAAAACTTGCCCTCAGGGCGGTAGACAGCGCGGTCCGGTCCCACTATAACCCGCCGGCTCGCCGGGCTTTTTTGCCCGCAAGAGACCTGCCCAGGTAGCTCAGTTGGTAGAGCATGCGACTGAAAATCGCAGTGTCGGTGGTTCGATTCCGCCCCTGGGCACCATGTCTCAAATCAGGCTTTGATCTTCCTCGGTTTTTTCCCCTTTTACTCCCACTTTCTTCAACCGGGCCCAAAAGTGGGAGACTATTGTTCGCGGTTTGATCGAGGGACAGGAGTGGCATCGCGCTCGCGGCGAGACGTTTTTGGTTGGCCCTCTTGGTATAGTGCGTGGCCTCCTTCATCGTCTGCCATCCGAAGATCGCCATCAGCTGCTTCTCGGCCGCGCCGTTCTCGGCCGCAACGCATGCGCCAGCCTTTCCCAGGCCATGTGCCGAACAATGATTTAATCCGGCCCGGTCGCACCAATCGCGGAACTTTGTTGCCGAAACCATTGCCGGTGAATGGGCGGCCGAACTCTGTAACCAGAAACGTCAGATCGCCACATGGCGACGCGTCGATTGCAGATTGCAACCAGGGCATAATCGGGATCGACAGGGTTACGGGCTTGGTCTTCCGGTTTTTCACCTGCGTAAACGTAAGCCAACCATTCTTGATGTGTTGTCGGCCAAATTTAACGACGTCCGATCTTCGCTGACCGGTGAACAGCAATAGCGCGAGTGCGAGATGCGCCTTGGTGCCGATTGGATGCTTCTTGGCATATTGCAGCACTTCAGCAATCGTCCAAGTGTGGAAGCCCTGCGATCCGGTCTTCGTGTACGGCACATCCCGTGCCGGATTTCGCTCGGCGCCGGGATGCTCCGCCGCGATTGCATACTTGACGACTTGGCGCAGCGCCTTGATGTGACCGTTGGCAGCCTCGGGAAATTCCGCTTTGCGATCGCGCAGCGCGCGCACCTTGCTGCTCGGCATCGAGGCGTAGGGCAAGGAACCGATCAAATTTGAATTCTCGTCCGAGACCGGTTCGCTACACAAATTATCGAGAATGCCGCGTCGGGCTGACTTGGTGCTGGTGTCGAGTCTCGTGAATTCCGCCGAGGCGTAGTATTGCTCAATCAGCCATCGCAGCGACCCATTCTTCGCGCGCGTGCCCTGCGGTTGTTCGGTCTCTCTGGGCCCGATCTTGCCATTCAGAGCGGCCTGGTACTCTCTCCCGAATTCGTCGGTACCTGGCACGGCACGAAGTCGGATCTTGGGTCCTCGATTGCGCTGGGAATACCGGCGACACATTACCGTGTCGATCCATGTCCTCGTATACGTACTTGATACGCAGAGTGGCCATTGCGAGTCCATTTAATCACGCGGCAACTTCATCCCATGGATTGGTGCTCTTCCGCGCCGGCGAGATCAGCATTCGTGTCGAAGCCGTTCCGGAGCACGGCATGGCGACTATTTGGGACGCCGACGTCCTGATCTGGGCTGCTTCGCAAATCGTTGAAGCTCGCGATGGCGGACTGAAGACGTCCCGTCTGATAGCGGCAACGCCCTACGAAATCCTGACCTTCGTCGGCCGCGGCACCAGACCGCTGATGCCAGCGTGATTTGTTTGCACGACTAACGACTCTCTAGTCTCTCTCAGAGCAAGTCTCTCTCATGAAACCCAGAATTGGCGTTTACCTCTCCGAGGGCATGGCTGCGCGGTTGGCAGAAGCGGCCAAAAATCCCCGTGCCACTCGTTCTCTGGTTTCCCGGGGATCGCGTCCCGCTCCTGAACGGCTTGATGGTGATGCTGGGCGCGCCGGGTGCGGTCACGGCGACATTGCCGGCCGACCTGTTGCTGGAGTGGATTGGTTGGCGTGAACTATTTGGTCTGCTCGCTGGGCTGACTGTCGCCAGTGCGGTCACGATTTATCTGATCGTGCCCGAGAGGACTGCAGTTCCGGGCGGCGCGGTCGCAGCCGGTTTGAAAGAGGTCTATGCCGATCCGCGATTCTGGCGCGTTGCGCCGCTCTCGGCATCCTGCATTGGAACGGCCTGGGCTCTTCAAGGGCTCTGGGCGGCGCAGTGGTTCAAGGACGTTGAGGGCCTCGATCGCGCCGGCGTGGTATTTCATTTGTTTGCGATGGCGGTCGCGCTCAGCCTGGGTGCCATTCTTCTTGGGGGCGCTGCCGATCGGCTGCGAAGGCGCGGTGTTGGACCGGAGGTGCTCCTGGGGCTTGTTGCGGCTGTCTTTATTGCAACTCAGTTCGCATTGATCTGCGCTTGCCCTTGCCGTCATATTTGCAGTGGGCCGTTGTAGCGGCCGTCGGCGCGGCTACGGTGCTGAGCTTCGCGACTCTGGCCGAGTATTTCCCGAAACAGCTCCCCGGAAGGGCCAACGGCGCGCTGAATCTGTTCCACATTGCCGCGGCCTTCGTTGTGCAATACGCGACCGGCGTTGTACTTCAGTATTGGACACCTCAAGCGGGACACTATCCCGAAATCGCTTATCGGACAGCCTTTGCTCTCAATCTCGCGCTCCAGGTCGTGGCTTGGATCTGGTTCATGTCTCCGCGCGTCAAAGCCGACTCGCGACAAAGGCGCGCGAGCGCCGTGCTCGAATTAGAGACCCGGAAGGCGATAGTCCGATAACCATACGCGACGATGTAGATACGAGACCGGAGCACAAGGAACTCTCCCTGATCACACTGGTGGAGGTGATCAAAATCGTTAGAAGCACAGGGCGCTCGAGGTGCTTCGCCCTATTGCGCAGGGACGTGCCTCTTCGGTCGAGCCGCCCGGGACAGGAGCAGCGCAAGCGGGCCCATGAGAATCCCGGCAGCCAGCATCATAAAGGCAAGCCGCCACCCGCCGGCGCTCTGGGGTCCTCCCGCCGCGTCGAGGGCCACGCCCGTGCCCCAGGCTCCGAGGGCCGACAACCCGAAGCCCACAGTGGAGTGCAGCGCCAACGTGGCTCCCCGATAATTGGGGTCGGCCGCTGCGCTCATTCCCGCGGTCAACGCTCCAGAGTCGGCAGGGACCGTTACGCCGTAGATCAGCAGCAGCAGCACCAGCGCCCAGGCCGGGGCGGTTACGTTGAAGGCGATGATGGTCGCCACGCAGGCGGACGTGATCATCACCGCGATAATCGCACGGTGCCGCCCGAACTTCAGCGCGGCTTCGTTGCCCAAAATGCTGGCGGGCATCGAGATGATTGCAAAGAAGAAGCTCACTACGACTGGCGACAGCCATGATGGCGCGTCCTGGTGCGCAACCACGAACGTCCAGAAACCTACCAGCCAGGTACGGATGCCGTAGAGTTCGAAACAGTGGGCACCGTAGCCGAAAATGTAGCCGAGTGCCTCTCGGTTGGCGAACACCGGCTTGAAGTTCAAAAGACGCCCCGTCTTGGGCTCCGGTCGGCGAGCTTCCATCAGCGCGCACGTCATCACCATTGCAATGGGTCCGATTCCGGTGATCACGAATGCAGCAGGCCAGCCCCATTTGTCCGCAGTCACCTGCGCCACCAGAAAAGAGATGCCCACCCCGAACGAGAAGCTCGATGTGTACAGCGTGACCGCACGCGAACTATCTCCTGCCGGGAGCCGGTCGGTGAGCGCCTTCAGGCCCGGCATGTACGCCCCCGCAAAGCCGAGTCCGGCGATCGACCAGATGATTGTGCCCGACCAGAATCCTTGCGCAAACAAACCGAAGGCGATGGTCGCAAGTCCGCTCACGACCGATCCGCAGAGGAGCACCAAGCGCGCGTCGATACGGTCCGTCAGCGTCGTCAGTAGGGGCACCGCGAGCATGTAGCCGAAGGCGTAGCCGCTTGCCATCAAGCCGCCTTCGGCGGCACTGAGCCCCCATGCCGGCATCAGGTGTTGAGCCAGATTTGCCGAAAGGGTCACGTGCGGCAGCAGGTTGCCCACCTGTCCGAGACACATCACCGCGATCAGCGGCCGGCCGGTCAAGTTGCGGATGCTCGCCTCCCCTCGAGTTTGTGGGCATTCATGCGGTTCGCCCAGGCGGCAGGAGCAGCAGCGCGACGAAGGCAGACAGCGATGCGAGAGCGCTGACCC
This sequence comes from Bradyrhizobium sp. SZCCHNR1098, assembly GCF_032489375.1. Taxonomy (NCBI): domain Bacteria; kingdom Pseudomonadati; phylum Pseudomonadota; class Alphaproteobacteria; order Hyphomicrobiales; family Nitrobacteraceae; genus Bradyrhizobium; species Bradyrhizobium sp. SZCCHNR1098. Next base: position 298,863 of record NZ_JAUEXY010000004.1, on the reverse strand, counting down.
AAAGCGCGACGCTACCGACATGTTCTACCATGAGCCCCATCGCGAGCGGTGCGACGGCTCCCGTTGCCCGTGCCGGAAGCGAAATCATGCCGACCCGTCTCCCGAAGCCGGCGGGTCCGAACAGAGCCAGCGGCAGCGTGCCGCGCGCGATGGTGATGATCCCGTTGCCAGCGCCGTACAGGACCGCATAGGCAGACGCGAACAGAGGACCTCCCAGGATCAGCGTGATGACGCCGATGGGATTCATCAGTGTAGCAAGTCTCGCCGAGAGCAGCGGGTGGAAGCGACCGAGCCAACCCGCTTCGAGAAGCCGGGCACCAACTTGGGCGGGCCCCACCAACGTTCCTGCGAACAACGCGGCGGCTGGTGAGGCACCCAGGGACACCAGCATCGTCGGCAGGATGGCCGAAAACCCCGAGCTGACGAACCCGACGGCGGCGAACATGTAGGCCAGCACCACGATCGCGAACGTTTCGCTTTCACGCGAGGGGAGTTGAGGATGATCCACCGTCCCGGCTTCCTGTCGTAGGGGCGCGGCACGCGGCAAGTAGAGATTGAGAGGAAGCGCCAGGACCAAATGGATCAGCACCCAAGCCTGGCACGCCACTCGCCAGCCGTATTGGGCATCCAGCCACGTCGACAAGGGCCAGCCGACGGTGCTGGCAAACCCGGCGATCAGCGTGATGCCGGTGATGGAGCGTCGCGCCTTGCTGCCGTAGATGCGCGCGAGCGTTGCGAACGCCGCCTCGTAGAGGCCCATTCCCATGCCGATCCCGAGCAGCACCCAGGATACGACCAGGAGTGCTGGCCCCTCTGCGATCGAGAGCACGAACAAGCCGCCCGACAGAACAAGGTTCGAGGCCGCGAGCAGGCCTCGGCCTCCGAACGTGTCGATGGCATGCCCCACCCGTGGCCCCAGAAGTCCCGCGATCACGAGGGCGCCCGAGAGCGCCGCGAAGACATGGGTGGGTGCAAGACCCAAATCCCGCGCGATTGGCGCAGCGAGGATGGCCGGAAGGTAATAGCTCGACGCCCACGCAATGGTTTGCGTGGTGCCGAGTGCAACGACGACCGCGACCGGACCTGCAGCCTGGCCCGCAGGAATTCGATTCATGAGCACCCGCAGCCCGAAGCTCCCGTCTTCTTGGCCGCCTCGTCGGCGCCGCAACAGGCCGATGCATCCTCCTTGGGAGGGCCGCCGCAGCAGGCCGTCGCGAGCGTGGCCGCCGCGACGCTTCCACGCGTGCAGACGCCGGTCTCCGGCAGCACGAGCTCGACCCTCGCCGCGGCGGCCTTGTCGCCCGCAAGGTGGGCCGCGATCGAGCGGACCTGTTCGTAGCCGGTCATCATGAGGAAGGTGGGGGCGCGGCCGTAGGACTTCATGCCGGCCACGTAGAAACCGGGCTCGTCGTGTGCGAGTTCGCGCGCACCATGGGGGCGTACCGTTCCGCAGCTATGCTCGTTCGGATCGATGAGGGGAGCGAGAGCGACGGGCGCCTCGATGGCCGGATCGAGTTTTAGGCGCAGTTCGGACAGGAACGACAGGTCGGGACGGAAGCCCGTCGAGACGATCAGTTCATCGGCGACCACGCTGCGTGCCCAGCAGCACGCGCCGGTCGCGATCCGGAGCCGGCCTTCAACCTCCGAGATATGCGTGACGCCGAATTCGGCTTCGACCCGGACCTTGCCGGAGGCGACGAGCGCGGCGAAGGCGGCGCCTAGCTCGCCGCGTGCCGCGAGCTTGTCGTTGCGGCCGCCGCCGAACGCCTTCGCAGGGTCGGCGCTGCGCAAGAGCCAGACCGGCTCAGTGCCAGGTGCCTTTTCGGCGAGGTGGGCGAGGTCGATGAGCGTACCGACGGCCGAATGGCCGGCGCCGAGGACGGCGACCGCCTTCCCAGCGTATCTGGCTCGCTCGGCGCCGCGGACGTCCGGCATGCCGTAGGCGATCTTGCCCCCGTACTCTCGTTCTCCGAGGGCGGGCAGACCGTTTGCGCCCGCGGGATTGGGAGAGAACCAGGTGCCAGACACGTCGATGACGGCATCAGCCCGCAGCACCTCGGGCCCCTTGCCGTTCTGATAGCGGATCTCGAAAGGAGCGCCCTCGCGACCCTTGGTCTTGGCTTTGTCGAATCCGACCCGGCTGATCGCGGTCACGCGGCTCGAGGTGCGTATCGACTCGCGGAGCGCGGTTTTCGTCGCCAACGGCTCCAGGTAGCGGTCGATGAGCTCGCCGCCGGTGGGGTAGGATTGAGGGTCCGGAGAGTTCCATCCGGTCGGCGCGAGCAGACGCTGCGCGGCTTTGTCCACGTTGTACTCCCAGGGCGAAAAGAGCTGGACATGCTGCCACTGGCGAACGGCATGTGCCGCTTCGGGTCCGGCCTCGAGCACGATCGGCTCCATTCCGCGCTCGAGAACGTGCGCAGCCGCGGCGAGACCGACGGGGCCTGCCCCCACGATCGCCACCTTCTTCTTCTCCGTCATGATCGTCTCCTATCCTTCTAGAATTATCGAATATTAATCGACCAGAAATCAAGCCGCCGGCTTCTTGCTCCGGCACTCCACTTCGTCGGCGCAGCACTCGGCCGCCATGAAGTCGACCAACCCGCGCATGATCTCGTAGTTGGCGTGGCAAACGAGCGTGGTGGATTCGCGGACCTGCGTGATCAGGCCGACGGAGACCAGCGTCTTGATGTGATGCGACAGCGTGGACGCAGGAATCTTGAGCTTTTCCTGGAGCCGGCCGACCGGCAGACCGGCCCTGCCGGCTCTCACGAGGGCCCGATAGATCTGGAGCCTGGTCCGGTTTCCAAGCGCTTCCAGGCGCGCTGCGACGTCTTCGATCTTCATGTGGCAAATATGCGCCGGCGCGCAGGAAGAGTCAATTATATTTCTAGAAATGTCGAAATAGCGCGTGCTCTGGTTCTCTCAGGCATACCAGGCGAAGAAGCGATCGAGAACTTGACGGCCATTCGCCTCGAAGCACCGCCCGTGACTCACGATTATGCGCTCGGGGTCCCAAGACAAGACTCTGTCAATTGCGGCTCGGGCTCTTCTTCGGTGCAACAAGAGTGGCAAGCGCATTCCGAAAAAGATCTGGCCAGTGGGATGGTACATTCCCGTGAGGCGCGCAGCCGAGCGCCAGGGCTCGCTAATCTTGTCCAGCTCAAGGTTGATGATCGTATCGGTGAGAATGAGCGTTCTGGACGCCTTGTGAAAGAAGACGATTTCTCCGAAAATGCCTCCTGGGATGGCAGTTTGGTCGATTTCACCTCCCCACGCCGGCGGCGGCGTCGACGTAAGCTCATCGTCAAACCGCACGTCAATTCCTCGCGCCCGTGCGCGTCGGCGTGCGCCCGGAGACCCCCACGTAGTGGCATCGGGGAATGCTCGCGACCACTCCCCGATGTGAGCATAGTGAAATTGGTTTGGTGATACGAGATGGCTGATCGAACCGATCGATCGTAGGTGGCGCGCGAGTTCGAGATCGAGCGCGATGGGTGAATGGAGGAATAGTTCACCATTCTGAAGCTGCACGACGGTCATGCGCGTCGAAAACGGCAGTGGCAGCTTCACGCCAGCCATCGTCAGGTACTCGAATGGCCCGTCGACGACCCCGATTCCTGGCGCGAAGGGCTTGTATTCGTTAATCGGGTCGTACAGCGATGGAGTACGCGACATGGCGGTCTGCCGGGCGTTCCGGGCCGCCGATTATAGCCCTCTCGCCTTTCAAGACCTAGAGCCGGCGCAGGTTTAGCGGGGCGGCATCGATTGCACCTCTATCCGGCGGGTTCAGCGTGCACGCTCTGCTCCCGGTGTTGTGGAGTGCGATGGATCGCGTCGAACCAGGCAAGAACGGCCTCGGCCGAACAGGGGAGCTCAGCTCCCAAGCCGCCGTGAAACTGGCGCCAGCGTTCCACGTAGGGCTCCCGCACCGCTGTCAGGAGCGGGGTTCCCGCGCAGACGACGTCCGCGCAGGAAGCGAGCAGCCCGTGTCCTGTGGCCTCGGCTCTGCCAAACCGACTGATGACGACGAGATCCACTGCATCCCTGATCGCGGATTCTATGCAATGCGCCATCGAGAGCAGGGCCTGTTCGTCCAGCTTGCAGCCGCGAGACTCGCTTCCGCGATCCTGGGTGATCCTCGCCCGCTCCCCGGTGCGAAGGTCCAACAGGTCGAGCATCCGGCATTTTGCCGAGCCCGGCGCCATGTTGACCTCGGCTGACCGGCGGCGACATGACCGAGATCAATACACTTGATCGGGGCCGGGCGGCCCCCGCCGCCCGGTCCTCGTCTCTACGCCTTGTAGTGCTGCGATTTGAACGACAGTCGCTTGGTGGTTTCGGGAGCGGAAGCGATCTTGCGGATGTCCGCCCACGTCTGCTTGTAGTTGGGAATGATGAGCTCGTTCACTCCGGCGTTGACGACGTTGCCCTGCACGCCGGTCGGGAACGCAAAGAGCATAAACGTCTGCTTTGGCTTCGCCGACGGCGTTGGCTGGACCATCGCTTGGGTCGAACCGGCATCATTATAGACCTCGACCAGATCGCCTTCGCCCAGGCCGAGCTCCTTCATGTCGTTCGGGTTCATCTCGATGAAGGGGTACGGCGTCCGGTCCATGACGAAGTCGTTCTGGGCATCCATGAACGCATTCTGCCAAACGAGGTTGGTCCGTCCGTTGTTGACCAGGAACTTGTAATTGGCCTTCTGCTCGGCCTTGCCCGCGGCCTGAAGCCCGCGCCAGGGCGCGGCCATGAAGAATGCCTTGCCGTCCTTGGTCGAGAACTTTCCGTCCGTGTACAGTCGCTTGGTTCCCTGGATCTTGTTGTCGGCGAAGCCGACAGATGGCTCCTGGAAGCCGTTCGTGCCCATCGCGCGGAGGCGCGCATACGTGACGTTCTCGCCGCCTTTCTCGTGCTTGCGGTAGCCGTCGTTGAAGGCGTCTTCCTCCGTCTTCCAATCGAACCCTTTGAACTGATCGGCGTAGGAGGCATTGCCCTGCTCGCGCAGCACGCGCTCCATCGTGTTCGCAAACCGGGCGGCGATGAGGCAGTCCGGCATCGCGTTGCCGGGCGGATCCATGTAGCGTTCGGTCAGCCGCATTCGTCGTTCGCCGTTCATGGATGTCAGGTTCATCTCGCCGGAGATGGCTGCAGGCAACCAGACGTGGGAGGCTTGTCCGATATGGGTCGGCACGATGTCGACGTCGACCGAGAACAGGCCGCCCTGCCGGATCGCGACCATGATGGCGTCGACCATGGCCTTGCGGTCACCCCAGGGCACGGTGTTCATGGCGTCCTTCACCATGTCCGTCCGGCGCTTGTACACCTGCTTGAACTTGAACGCGTTGAGCGTCGTCTTGTAGTGGTCGCAGGCCCAGATGTGATGGATGCCGCCGCGCCCCTCGATGAGGAGCTTGTCGACGTAGGCGGCCGGCCGCCCGACATGGGCGTCGGATGGACGCGAGTAGCCTTCCTGGTGGCCGCCCAGGCGCACGACTCCGCCGCCCGGCCGGCCGACGTTGCCGGTCGCGAGCGCGAGGTTCACGATGGCGCCGTTGGTGCGGTAGTTGTCGTTGCCCCAGATGATGCCCTTCTCGTATCCGAACATCGTCCGCCGGCGCTTGCCGCCGGCCTTCGGCTCCGCGATCCACTGGGCTGCCTTGACGATGTCCTCTCCGCGGAGCCCGGTGATCTTCGCCGCGTCCTCGATCGACGTGCGGTTCGCAGCCAAGGCCGACGCGAAATCGGTCAACGGTTGATCGGCCGGCGTGCCGCCGGGCCGCGATATCAGACCGGCGGCCTGACCCGAGGGCAACGTGCTTGCCGCGATGAACTCCTTGTCGATCCACCCCTTGTCGGCCACGTAGGTCAGAAGCGCGTTGAACAGCACGAGGTCCGTGCCAGGCTCAAGCGCGAGGTGGAGGACACGATCCTTCCCGCCCTCGGCTTCGCAGGCTGCCGTAGTCGCGGTGCGGCGTGGATCGATGATGATGATCCGGCTGGCCTCGACGGGTTCGCCGGGGAATTCCTTCTTCCTCTTGTCCATCGTGGTGCCGCGCAGGTTCGGTATCCAATGGTTGAGGAAGTAGTTGGTCTGGGTCTCGAGCGGATTGGTGCCGATCGCCACGATCGTGTCCGCAAGCTCGGCGTCCTCGTAGCAGTTGTTGAGCTCGCCGACGCCCATGTCGCGCGTCGCATGCACCTCGGAATTGTAGGCGGGCCGATTGTGAATGCGGACGTTCTTGATCTTCATGGCGCCGAAGTAGAGCTTTCCGGTACCCCAGGTGTTCTCGTATCCTCCAGCCGATCCGCCGTGGTCGAACATCGACACGAAGAGGCCGTCTTCGCCCTGCTCGTTGATGACCGCTGCCGTGACGCGTGCCACCAGATCGAGCGCGTCATCCCAGCTCGTCGGCTGCATCGAGCCATAGCGCCAGACCATCGGGTCGGTCAGACGCTGCAGCTGGGTGTTCCGTTGCTGGGAGGTGTGGTTCTCGGCCATCCGCGCGCCGCGGATCGAACCGAGACCGGAGTTCACGACACAGTCCGTGTCCGGCTTGATGACGAGGTGAACGTCCTTACCGTCCTGCTTGACGATGTTGTACATGGACGGCGAATACCAGGCCGCGGTCTCCGCGCCCTGCTGCTTGGACAGGTCGACGCCGAATTTGTTGGACTTCGGATCGAAGCCACCCTGCTTGTTGATCGCCCAGGTGTAGGCTTTGTAGCCGCATCCGACGATACAGTAGTGGCAGGTGACGTTGTGCTCCTTGGCATCCGCCGGGATGATCGGGAGGCGGTCGGTCTGGCGCTTATAGGTCATGTTGTCCCTCCCTCACAGAACGTTGGAAAGCCGGCCGTACAGGAGCTCGTCCACACCGTCGGCGTAGATGTCGCCCTTGCCGTCGATCCGGAGCTGGTATTGCGCGAGGTTCTGGGTGGTGTGACCCCAGATCTGCTGTCCTCCCTTTTCGACGTCGTAGCGTCCATAGTGACCGGGGCAGCTCAGCGACCTATCCTCCTTCGAGTAGCTCAGAGGGAAGCCCTTGTGCGGGCACACGGTCGAGAACCCAACGATATCGCCGTCGGGACCAATTCCGCCCTCCACGCGGGTGCCGAGCTTGATCAGCACGCCCGGCGCGTCCGCATCCGGATACGCGACGTCCATGGGCTCATTCGTTTTGAGCTGAGACACGTTGGCGAGGCGGTTCGATGGATAGGCCACGCGGGCTTGGGACGGGGCAGCCTGAGCGGGCGTCGACATCGCGCTCGCGGCCACGGCGCCGGCAGCGGCCACCGTTGCGCCGCTTAGAAATCGGCGCCTGCCGGCGTCGACCATCAGATCGCATTTTTTCATGAGGGCTTCTCCCGGGTGATGCGCGGATCATTGGGCTGATCCGTTCATCTCTGGAGTCCAATTCCCGGGCCAGAAGCGTTGACGCGCTAAGCTCTTGAAGTCTCTAGGACGCACTGCAGCAAGCTGTCCAATTCTCCGAACATCCACAAACGAGATGTTCAGAAAACTGAACGTCTCAGACCGCGTTGATGCCGAAACGGCGCATGCGATCCCACAGCGTGGTTCGCGAGACACCGAGCAGCTTCGCCGCTTCGGCGATCTGCCCGCCCGTATCCTTGAGCGCGCGCTCGATCTCCTGTTGTTCAGCGGCGTCACGCGCCTCGGCGAGCGATCTTCCGGACGGCTGGCTCGCGCTGCGCATCGTCTCGGGAAACAGGTCGACCGGCATAAGCCATGGGCCCGTCGCCAACGCGACCGCCCTGTCGAGCCGATTCCGCAGCTCGCGCACGTTGCCGGGCCAGGGGTGAGCCAGAGCGGCACTTTCGGCGCCGCTACTCAGTCCGCGCAGGTCCGGATTTGCGCTGGCAAGTTCGGTGAAGAAGCGATGCATGAGAAGCTGAATGTCTTCGGGCCGCTCGCGAAGCGGCGGAATCGCGACCGCGACGACGTTGATGCGGTAGTACAGGTCTTCGCGAAATCGCCCCGCAGCGACTTCCGCCGCGAGATCCCGGTTGGTGGCACAAACGACGCGCGCCCGGAACGGGACGATGGCTTCGCCGCCCAGGCGGTAGAAGCGGCGTTCGTCGAGCAGCCGAAGCAGCTTTGCCTGAAGTTGCAGTGGCAGCTCGGCGACCTCGTCGAGAAAGAGGGTCCCGGATTGAGCGCGCTCCGCATACCCGAGGTGCCTGCTGTTGGCGCCCGTGAAGGCGCCTTTCTCGTGTCCGAAGACCTCGCTCTCGAGCAGATTGTCCGGGATGGCGGCGCAATTGACTGCCACGAATGGCCGGGAAGCGGCATCCGAAACGTTGTGGAGGTGGCGTGCGCAGACCTCCTTGCCAGAGCCGGTCTCGCCGGTGAACAGCACGGGCGTATTGCGGCCGGCCATGCGGGCGAGCAGTTCCTCGATGCGGCGCATCTGCTGCGACAGTCCCAATACGCCGTCCGGAACCGCCGGCCTACGGCCGATCAGAGCGCGGGCGCGCGATATCAGATCGTCGAGTTCGAATGGCTTGGTCACGTAGTCGCCCGCGCCGGCCCTGATGAGAGCCACCGCATGGTCGATCTGGCCGTATGCGGTCATGAACAGAAACGGCGGGGCGGCACTTTCGCCGCTCACTTTCCGGAAGATGTCCTCACCCGACATGTCCGGCAAACGGATGTCACAGATGACAAGATCGGGGGCACCTCGCCTCAGGCCCGCGAGAGCTTCCTGGCCGCTGCGCCACCACTCGACCTTGCAGCCTTCCAGCTCCAGGTACTGGTTGAGGGATTCTCCCATGATCGGATCGTCTTCGATCACAGCGATGGACACTGACTCAGGCAACATTGCGCTGCTCCTCCCCCGAGCCATCGGGTATCGCTATGGAGATCGCCGTTCCGCCGCCGGCCGGATGCTCGACTCGGATGGAGCCGCCGACTTCCAGAACGAGACGCCGAATGATCCAAAGGCCAAGGCCGGGCTCTCCGGGCCGCGGCGCGGCATCCGCTTCACGGCTTTCGAGGTAGCTGACCCTATCCTGGTCGAGTCCGGCGCCTTCGTCGCTCACTGTCAGGACTAGGCTGCCGTCCACCAGTCCCGCTTCGAATGCGATACGGCCGGCGGGCGCGCTTGCTTGGCACGCGTTGAGCAGCAGATTAAGCGCGGCCTGACGGACGGCATTCGCTCTGACGGGAATCTCGCCGGGAAGCTCGTTCGCCCACGACAGCGAAAGGTTTCTGCGATCGAGCTCGGGACCGATCAGAAGACGCAGATCCTCGATGTCGCTTGGCTTGAGCGGACGCATCGCGGTGTCGACACGGTGGGTCACCAATGCGGACCTCACGACGTCGCGGATGCCCGCGAGCCCCCGCTCGAGAAGAGAGAGTGCACGCTCCCGAACCCCGAGCTGATGGCCATGTCGCCGAAGCGTCTCGATCGCGTTGAACATGCCTCCCAGGGGATTGTTGATTTCGTGGGCCATCCCGGAGGCAAGACGGCCGAGGCTAGTGAGGCGTTGCTCTTCCGCGACGCGAGCAGCCAGCGCCTCACGCTCGTTCCATGATCGCACCATCATGTTGTAGTGTCTGAATAGGCGACCGAACTCCGAACTGGGCGGTCCGACATCCTCATCTGCGATGCACAGCAGTTCGCCGGACTGCCCCCGCCTGAAATGCGTGGTCAAGAGCTGCACCGGTCGCAGCATTCTGCGCACTGCGATGAAGCCGACCGCCGCGACCAGCATAGTGATGGCGATATTGGTCGCGACCAACGTCCAGAGCACGTCCCGCCGCTCCTTGAATCGAGCGCCGACGTCGAATTGGGTGTAGATCACCCCGATGCGACGCCCCTGATCGAGCAGCACGCGGCGGACGCCGGCACGCTCGGCCTGCTCGTCAAGCCAGCTATCGTTTGCGTCCGCAAACCGATCGACGATCGACTTCGGCACGGGTGCAAAGGCCGGCACGGTACGGGGATCGAAGGAAGCCAGGACGATGCCGTCGGGTTCCGCCACCACCGTCTCGAGAATTGTCAAGCCGCGGTACAGTGAACGAGCGCGGTCGAGATTGTCGAACGTCTCCCAGGCGTCCCCACGGATCACCCCAGGCATCACCGACGACGAAAGCCCGTCCAGGTAGGCGGCGGTCAATTCCCGGAAATGGCGATCCTGGGTTTCGGCGAGCCTCTTGAGCACCTGATCTGTGAGCACCACCCCGATGGCGACCATGAGCAGCGCCACAAGCGCAGGGACCTTGATCACGACCGGCAGATTCGATCTCAGGTCGAAGCGAGCGCTCATCCGAGGCTCCGAACATAGTTCATCTTCGCCCCAATCGTGTCGAACAGGGATGGATCGCTTCTCGTGAAACCGTCGAGATGCAGCATCTGCAGCACCCGACGGGCTTCTGGATCGGAGGACATCCCGACGAATGCGGCGGCCAGGTCATCGACCGAAAGCCCGCTCGGGCGGTTCTTTCCGCACGCCACCGGCGGAAATCCTAGCCATTCCGATTGTCGCAACACGCGAGTTGGAGCCGTCAAATCGGGCTCTACGATGCTGAGGACTTCCCACACGTAGCCATCGACGGATCCGCTATCCGCCAGCCCGGAGGCGACTGCGCGGACGACATTGCGATGACCATAGGTGAAGAAGTGATGCCTGAAGAAATCCTCCGGCTTGGTGTGCATATCGGTCAGAAGGGCGCGAGTGACGAGGAAGCCGGAATTGCTGTCGGGATCGGAGAACGCGTGCGTGTCGCCTTTCAGATCGGGAAAGGACTCGGCCTTACGGCGGGCATCGACGATCACGTAGGACTGGTACAGCGGCCGGCCATTCCACACCGGGACCGCGACAAGTTCGAGCTGCTCGCGGAACTGAACGTAGGGATAGCCGCAGATCCAGGCCGCATCGATTTGTCCGTTCACCAGAAGAAGCGTGATTTCCTGGTAAGTTCGGCGCGTGAGGATCTGGACTTCCCTGCTCCAAATGCGCTCAAGATAAGAGCGAAGTGTCGCCAACAGCTCCAGGTCGGAAGTCAGAAGCACGGGCGTGAGCCCAATCTGCACCGGCCGCGGATCAGCCGCTACGGCGCGTCTGCCCTTAAGAGCAATCGTACTCGCCGCTAGTCCGGATAGGACTGCGCGCCTCGTGACTCGCGTTCTATTCGCATGTGATGCAGGGGCCTGCCTTTGACGCAAACCCATGGCGATCCCTCCTAGAGCATCGTCGCCCCTTTTTTCTTAGAGAGTATCGAATGGCGTCTGGCACGGCAACGAATATGACAGGCATGTGACGATGAGGTATTGAGATAGCTCAAGCAACAGCTCACCGGCGCGCGTCTCAAGGACCTGCGGGAGCTCAGCGCCACTCTGTGGTTGACAGAGTACTATAATATCCATAAGTCTAGAAATATGGATAATGAAGAAGCGGTCTTGGCGCTCGCCGCGCTCGCTCAGCCCACTCGGCTGAACGCATTTCGTATTCTGGCAAGTCATGAGCCGGAGGGTCTGTCGGCCGGAGAGCTTGCTCGCGCCCTGGAAGTCCCCCAGAACACGCTCTCGGCGCACCTTTCGATCCTTTCCCGGGCGGACCTGGTCACCTCGGAGCGCCACAGCCGGTCGATCATCTATCGCGCGAATCTTGCCGAATTCCAGAAGGTGGCGCTGTTTCTGCTGCAGGACTGCTGCGGCGGCCGGCCGGAAGTCTGCGCACCATTGATTGAAAGCCTTGCGCCTTGCTGTCCTCCGAAAAAGAAAAGGGAGCGAAGCCGTGTCTGATCACCTCTACAACGTTCTCTTCCTCTGCACCGGCAACTCTGCCCGTTCAATCATGGCGGAATCGATCTTGCGAAAGGATGCCGGCGGCCGCTTCCGGGCGTTCTCGGCAGGCAGCACGCCGAAGGGCGCGGTCAACCCGCTGGCGCTACGCACTCTCCAAAGCCTGGACTATCCGACCGACGGCTTGCGCTCGAAGAGCTGGCTCGAGTTCGCCGCCCCCGATGCACCCGTCATGGATTTCGTCTTCACGGTCTGCGACAACGCCGCCGGTGAGACCTGTCCGGTGTGGCCTGGACAGCCGATGACCGCTCACTGGGGCATCGAGGATCCCGCCGCAGTCGAAGGTACTGATCTCCAGAAAGAGGCGGCATTCGTGACCGCCTTCCGGTACCTGAAGAATCGCATCGGTACCTTCACCAATCTTCCTCTGCGCAGCATCGACAAACTGTCGCTCGGCACCAAGTTGCGCGAGATCGGCCGGTCGGAAGGCGCGAGTTCATCCCGCAACGACGTGGCCTGACACATGAGCATCTTCGAACGTTACCTCACACTTTGGGTTGCCCTCTGCATCGTCGCCGGCGTCGTGCTCGGCCACTTCATGCCTAGCTTCTTCGGAGTGATTGCAGCCGCGGAAGTGGCCAAGGTCAATTTGCCAGTGGCAGTCCTGATCTGGCTGATGATCGTGCCGATGCTGCTGAAGATCGACTTCGGTGCTTTGAGCCAGGTCCGAGAGCACTGGCGCGGCGTGGGGGTTACCCTGTTCATCAATTGGGCCGTCAAACCGTTCTCGATGGCGCTTCTCGGCTCCTTCTTCATCGGCAACGTGTTCGCGCCGATGCTGCCGTCCGCGCAGATCCCATCCTACATCGCGGGTCTGATCCTGCTCGCAGCCGCTCCTTGCACCGCGATGGTGTTCGTCTGGTCGAACCTGTGCGAAGGAGAGCCGCACTACACGCTCAGCCAGGTCGCATTGAATGACGTGATCATGGTCTTCCTGTTCGCGCCGCTGGTGGGGCTTCTGCTCGGTGTAGCCTCCATCAGCGTTCCCTGGGCGACGCTTCTGCTCTCGGTCGTCCTGTACATCGTTGTGCCGGTCGTCGTAGCGCAGGCCTGGAGGACGTCCCTTCTCGCCGCTGGCGGTGGTGCCTTCGAGCGGACCATGCGGAGGCTGCAGCCATTGTCGCTTGTTGCTCTGCTGGCGACGCTAGTTCTGCTGTTCGGTTTCCAAGGTGAGCAGATCGTCAAGCAGCCGGTCGTGATTGCGATCCTCGCCGTGCCGATTCTGATCCAGGTCTATCTCAACGCCGGTCTCGCCTACTGGCTGAGCCGGCGCTTCGGCGTCGCCTGGTGCGTCGCTGCACCTGCGGCGCTGATCGGCGCCAGCAACTTTTTCGAGCTCGCGGTTGCTGCTGCCATCAGCCTGTTCGGACTAGACTCCGGAGCTGCGCTTGCGACCGTGGTGGGCGTGCTGGTCGAAGTGCCCGTGATGCTGTCGGTGGTCCGCATCGTGAAGGCGACTCGCGGCTGGTATGAATCCGGAGCGAATGCGGCCAAGCCCGCGATGGAGGCTCACAGATGACCATTACGATCTACCACAATTCAGATTGCGGTACGTCCCGCAACACGCTCGCGATGATCCGGCAGAGCGGCATCGAGCCTGAGATCATCGAGTACCTCAAGACGCCGCCGTCGCGCGATAAGCTCCAGGAGCTCATCACCACCATGGGAATTCCGGTTCGCGACCTGTTGCGCGAGAAGGGAACGCCCTACAAAGAACTCGGCCTCGGTGATCCGAAGTGGACCGACGACGAACTGCTGGATTTCATGATCGCACACCCGATCCTGATCAATCGCCCGATCGTCGTCACGCCGAAGGGCGTCCGGTTGTGCAGACCGTCGGAAGCGGTCATCGACCTCCTTAACGGCCCGTTCGGGCGGTTCGTCAAGGAGGATGGCGAGGTCATCGAGCCCAGATGAGCCGGTACAACGACCGCATTAGATCGCTCGGTCGAAGGCGATGCCGGGCGCAGTGTCCGACGGCTTAATCGCTAGAGGGCGGGCCTCAGGCGTGCCCAGAACACACCATCGATACCTATTTTGTTGTTGCCTCGTAGCCCGTTGGTCACTCCCATCCGTTGATCCATCGCAACAGAGGAGCTCGCGGCGTTGCTATTGAATCTCCGCAGGTATCCCATCGCAAAGCGATGCAACGATGCGGTCATTTTGAACGCAATGCTCGTCGCACCCATCGGACTGACGGCAATTGCATGACTGCAGCGTCTGCAGGACAGCTTATTATGTCTCACTTTCGCGCGCTGAACGCCCCGACGCCGTATCTGTTTTTCACCGGGAAGGGTGGTGTCGGTAAGACGTCGCTTGCATGTGCCACCGCTGTTGGCCTCGCCGACCGTGGACTACGCGTTCTTCTCGTCAGTACCGACCCGGCGTCGAACCTGGACGAGATGCTCGAAGTCACTTTGACTGATCGCCCAGCGCCGGTGGCAAACGTGGCCGGACTTTCGGCGATGAATATCGATCCCGAAGCTGCTGCCGAGAGCTATCGCACCCGGGTCCTCGAACAGCTCGGACCGGAAGTCACCGCCGGTGAGCGGTCGACTGTGCGCGAGCAGCTCTCCGGAGCTTGCACCACCGAAATAGCCGCCTTCGACGAGTTCGTGGGACTGCTGGACGGCGATATGGCAGGATTCGATCACATCATATTCGATACGGCCCCGACCGGCCACACTCTACGGCTGCTCAGCCTGCCAAAGGCATGGACCGGCTTTCTCAAGGACAATGACCGAGGAGCGTCCTGCCTCGGGCCGCATTCAGGCTTGAAGATGCAGGAGGACCGCTTTCGCAAGGCGCTCGCGGCATTAGGCGATTCCGAGCGAACCACTATCGTTCTCGTCACCCGCGCCGACAAGGGGGCCATCCGTGAGGCGGCCAGAACATCGGGCGAACTCGATGCGCTCAATCTCTCGAACCAGCTCCTCGTGGTGAACGGGCGCTTCCACGCGGCGGATCGAACTGACGTCGTCGCGACTGCCCTTGAGCGGGATCAGGACGAGGCACTAGCGGCAATGCCTGCGTCGCTCACGAAACTTCCGCGAGACGAAATCCCGTTGCTTGGTTTCGACATCGTGGGTCTGACGGCTCTGAGGGCGCTTCTGTCGTCCTCCAGCCAGCCTTCAGTTGCTGCGAGCATGCCGAACCTGGAACCGGTTGACCTGCCGGGCCTGGACCGGTTGGTCGATGACATCGCGCGGGATAAGCACGGCCTCATCATGGTCATGGGCAAGGGCGGCGTCGGAAAGACGACGATTGCTGCCGCCATTGCCGTGGGATTGGCCAAGCGGGGTCATGCCGTCCACCTCAGCACCACCGATCCCGCAGCTCATGTCGCTTTCGTGGTCGATGGTGCCGTGCCTGGCCTCACCGTTGACCGGATCGACCCTCGGGTCGAGACGGAGCGGTATGTCGCGAAAATCCTGGCAAGTCGGGGTCGTGATCTGGACGAGCAAGGCAAAGCTCTGCTGCTCGAAGACCTCGCTTCGCCATGTACTGAGGAAGTCGCCGTCTTCCATGCCTTCTCGCACATTGTTGCGGAGGCCCGTAGCGACTTCGTCGTGCTCGATACGGCGCCCACGGGCCACACGCTACTCCTGCTGGATGCGACCGGGGCCTATCATCGCCAGATGACAAGCCAACTTGCGCCAAGCGGAGCCGGGCGTATCGTCACCCCGCTAATGAGGCTGCAAGACCCCACCTACACAAGGGTGATCCTGGTGACGCTGCCGGAGACGACTCCGGTTTCAGAGGCCGCTGCTCTTCAGGAGGACTTGCGGCGCGCCTGTATTGAGCCATTCGGCTGGGTAATCAACAAATGCCTGATTGCATCGGGAACTCACGATCCCCTGCTGCGATCGCGGCTCGTCAGAGAGCGGACTCAGATCGCTCGCGTTCGGAACGGCCTCGCAGAGCGGGCATTCATGATCGGTTGGCGAACCAAGTCTCCTGTTGGCGTGAGGGAGCTTGCGGCGCTGTCGTGATGACGGCGTCTCCCCGACCTACGCCACCGGCGGCGAGATCGAACGGGTGCACGTCGCCGCCGGATTGGCCAGCACCGGTCCCGGTTGTCCTCCGATAACAGACCATGCGACGGCAAGCTGCATGCGTCTGACCGAATCGTAGCCTGCAGACGCCGTTCGTGCGCCCAACGCGATAGGACACTTGCTCTTGGGGCAGCGGACGCTTGACGCTCGGTCCGTCATGTCCGGGACCAAGATTCTCTGGGGGCAAATCGCCATCGTCTTTGCGATCGCGCTGGCCACGATGTGGGCGGCCACGCAGTGGGTGGCTTGGAGGCTCGGTTACCAACCTCAGCTTGGACAACCATGGTTCGAGCTGATCTCGGGAGTACCCATCTACTTCCCGCCAGCATTCTTCGGGTGGTCGTACGCCTATGACGCGTATGCGCCGCAGGTCTTCGTAGAGGGGGCTTACATCGCGTCGTCCATCGCGTCGTCTGGCGGATTCATCTCGATCACGGTTGCCGTTGGCATGTCGGTATGGCGGGCGCGCGAAGCCAAGACTGCCGCGACCTACGGTTCAGCTCGCTGGGCGACGCATCAGGAGATTCGGGCTGCCGACCTTACCGGCCCTGATGGTGTCGTGCTCGGGCGTTTCGAGCAAAATTACCTGCGTCATGATGGACCGGAACATGTGCTGTGCTTCGCGCCGACCAGGTCCGGTAAAGGCGTCGGTCTGGTGGTGCCAACGTTGCTGACCTGGCCGGCAGCTGCATCGTTCACGACATCAAGGGCGAGAACTGGACCCTGACCTCGGGCTTCCGAGCCCAACACGGCCGGGTCTTGCTGTTCGATCCGACCAACGCGAAGTCAGCCGCCTATAATCCATTGCTGGAGGTGAGGCGCGGCGAGTGGGAGGTGCGTGACGTGCCGCTGCACTTTGATGAGTTCGACCTGTAGGTCGTGCAGCACGGCGCGATAGGTCTTGCCGCTTTCGTGTTGTGCGGGTCGTCTTTTGGATGATTTCGACATTTGCTGACATCTGATGGCGTAGGCTCAAAAATAGCTCGCGCCTGGTGTCAGTCGGAATCAATATCGCTGATTGGGTGCGGCGACCCGCAGGGGCGTCGCACCTACTCAACCTCGAAGCTCACCGCTCCTTGTCGCCCATGTGGTGCGGCGTCGACGTCGCGGGTCCGCCGCGGTAGTGGTGACCGCCAGTGCCCTGGGTCTTGGTGGAGACGCCGACCGTCTCCTTCTTGCCCATATGGTGGGGGACTTCGGTCTTCGGCCCTCCCTGATAGTGATGGCCGTTCTTTTCGGTGTCGGATGATCCGGTCTGCGCCATCGCTGGCAACGCAATGAGCGACAGGGCCGCGGCAGCGGCAAGAATTTTGGGAAGGGTCATATTGGCTTCTCCATTGTGAAACTTGGACGACAGATGTCGGGTCGCGGTCTTGCGTGAAGATCCCAGACGAAGCTCGTTTGCGCTGTGAAAAAATCCACATCAGCGAACGGATCGCTGACGATAAGAAACCGCGCAGGAAGCAATTTAGAGTTGGGATCGCTTCTAAGATTGACTTGCATCAATCGGTAGCCGGTAAAAATCGGCACTCATTGCGACCAATCAACTGATCAGCGGGAGGGTTCCATGAAACGTCTGGCACTGCCTGTCGCATTGCTGCTTGCAACGGCGAGCACAACGTCCTGGGCGCAATCGGCCGCCGATCACGAAGCGCACCATCCTGACCAGAAGGGGGCGCCCGCCGCCGCACAACCTCAGTCGCCTGCCGGCCAGCCCGGAATGATGGGACAAGGCATGATGGGTGGCAGGGGCATGATGGGCGGCAACATGCCCATGGCGAACATGATGCAGATGATGGGGCAGTCAGGTGCTGAAGGGGGCTGCGCTGGCATGAGCGGGTTGGCCACCATCGACCGGGTCGAGGGGCGGATTGCCTTCCTGAAGACCGAGCTCAAGATCACCGATGCGCAGGACGCCGCCTGGAATGCCTTCGCCGACGCACTCCGCACCAACGCAAAGAGCCTTGGCGAGGTGCGCGCCTCGATGATGCCGCAGACGGGGGCTGGGCAGCAAGGCTTGGTCGATCGTCTTGCGCTGCAGGAGAAGTGGCTGGCTGCGCGCCTGGAAGGCACCCGCGCGATGAAGTCGGCGCTGACAAACCTCGTCGGCACCCTTTCCGACGAACAGAAGAAAGCCGCCGACGAACTCCTGGCGCCACATATGGGCATGAACGCGATGGCGCGCATGATGCCGTCCGGCCAGATGCAACCGGGAATGATGACGCAGGGTCAGGGACGGTAAGGCTCCGACTCGCCCATTGGAGGGCTGCCATGGCCCACGCTTCCCTCCCTGAGGCCCACCGCGAACGCAGATCGCAGGCTGGTCCAGTGGTCAGGCCATTGGCGGATTCTGCCGAACCGGCCGCCGGTGCCGCTCCGACGGCCGCCATCGGCGTGTGGCCTGGCGACAACATCACGCCGCCCCATCAGGCGCTCGGCTGGATTCCGAGTGTTTACTCCGACACGGACGACCTGAAGCGGGCGGGCCAGCGCATCGTCTATCTCGTCAACCCGCATGTCGGGCATCTCGGCATCTTCGTATCCGCGAGCGTCGCGCGTCTCGACTGAGCCGCGCTCTCTAATCCCAATCAACTCTGTCAAACAGCCTGCCGCTCGCCGCAGCCTTGCTCACGGTCATGCCGCCGCGATCCCGCGGCCGTGTCGGCCCGAGCTCTGCTGCAGTTGGCGTCCTCGTCAGACGAGAGGGCGCGGGGAAGGCCGGGTGCTGGTCGCACCCGCGGTCCGCGTGCAGCAAAAAAGCACGCGGCAGAACCACAGGTACGGCCGAACATCCGGCCTTCCCCGCGCGATGGCTTTACGGCTTATACGCGATCTCCCCGGGGACCGGCTGTCTTGCCCCCGTCGCCCGCTGCGCTCGTCATGAGCGCCGCGACCTTGACGCCAGCATCGGGGCGCCAGGACCACGCGACTTCGCCGTCCGCAGCTCATCAGTCGTCGCGCAAAAGCGCCTGACGAAGCCGCGGCCACCGCATCCCCGCCTCACGTGCCGTGACGATCGCGATACGCCCCTCTCGGCGAAGCAGGATGGCGGGAATAAAATCACTGATTTGGGGGTGGTGTCAATAAATATTCTGGTATTCAGAATTTATGGCTTGCGCCGCTGTCGTGCCGCATCAGTTGATCACATGAGTTGGCCGCCATCAAACTCACCATTGATGACGACCTGCTTCCCGAGCACGACGAAACATCGCCGCTTGGCGCTCGCAAGAAACGCGCGGAAAAAAGTGCAGCGTCAACGTAGTCCCAATCTAAACTCTGACTGAGAGCCCGCTCCGATGGCACAGCCGGTCTATCACCAGCTCCGGAAATCCTAGAGCGTTCGGGCAATCGCGTCGTGCCAATTGCATCTGAATGCAAGAAGGCGATATGCACTTCCGCTCGTCCGCTATCGGACTTTCAATAACACTGCCAGTCGAATGCCCATTTCCGTGGGTCGCGTTGGCTGCGGGCGAAATACGCAGTGCCGCTGTCTCCCCACATCCAGCCAGCCTCGCTTTCGCTATCGATTTGGATGGCAAACGAGAAGTCGTCATCGCTGTCCTGATGGTACCACCACGGCTCCGACTGAACGCAGCTGGGCCAACCTCCCAATTTGGTCGCATGTATGCGTGGGAAATTCATTTCATAATAAGTGTCGCGGAGATTGTCTGGAAGGTCGAGCGGCAGGAGATCGTGCGTCGGCGAGTCGGGTGTGACATTGCTCCAGAGAACTTGGGTGTCACGGATCGTGGAGCCGTGTGACGGCGCAACGAGCGGGACAAGCGCGTCAACAGAAGGATACGTCCTTAAGCACCAACTCGCTCCCCTTCCTTCACCCGGATCTCGCAGCCACGGAAACTCGGCCTCCATGAAGTGGAACGAAATGAACAAGGCAATGAGTTCAATATCGGCGAGGCTGTTCGGACGCCAGGGAGCCTCCGTCAGGTTCAGTTGGCACAGGGGCCAGAGCGGCTTTTCGCGCCACGTCGGCCAATGCTCCCCGGGTAAGCAAACATCGACCCGGCCAAAGACCGAGGCGAGCTGGTTCCTATCTGGTGAAAGGGAGCCACCAACCTTGATCGGCACACACGGTCGTTCAAGCTGCCGCTGCCATTCGATCCACTCTGAGGCACTCGATGTTGGCATTGAACCGGTCCTTCGCTACGGCGGTCCCGGATATGTGACACAGCTCCTTGGCCCAGTCATGGTCGTTTGGTCATCCATGGGCATGTCTGGCATGGGGTAAGGGCGGCAGGAGCCCGTCGGAGAAAAAATGCAGCGTCACCGTAACCCGGTTTCCACAAAGCCGCAGCGGCTTTCCGATCGACTTTGGGGATGATGGTGACATTGTACTCGGAACCTGGTGGGGAATACGGTGCAGTGCACGAAACTCTGATTGATCGTTTGCTTTCGCCTGCTCTCGAGTGACGCCCTGTCGCTTCCGCCCGGCTGAATGCGCCAGGGGTTACGGTGGGTTACGGTGACGCTGCACTAAACTTTGCCAACGACGCCGAGGCATCTGGCACGCCGAGGCCCACACCCGCGAACAAGCCGGCCGATCAGGAGCCGAAATAGCGGCTAGATGTCGATGTGACCTCTCTCACAGCCCGCCGCGCGATTGCGCGTCAATGTAGTCCCATGTGGTCCTGGCACGCCGAACACGCGAGGTGATGACATGCGCTGGAGTGACTCAGCCAAGGGATTTGCGGTGGTCGTGGTGGTGACTGTCGCCGGATATCTGTCCACGACCTATGTCGACCACCG
This sequence comes from Bradyrhizobium sp. SZCCHNR1098, assembly GCF_032489375.1. Classification (NCBI taxonomy): domain Bacteria; kingdom Pseudomonadati; phylum Pseudomonadota; class Alphaproteobacteria; order Hyphomicrobiales; family Nitrobacteraceae; genus Bradyrhizobium; species Bradyrhizobium sp. SZCCHNR1098. The sequence goes on along the minus strand of NZ_JAUEXY010000004.1, from coordinate 278,213 downwards.
ATTTGCCGCGCTTGATGCATCCTCGGATGCGACAACGAGCCCGGCCCCGACAGCCTCCGCTTGCGTCGGCGAAGATGGGCGCTGGCACAATTGGCCATGGGCGAATGTGCCGATGCTCTCGCCGGCGTGTCGGCAAAATCGATAGCACGTAGGGCGGATGAGCGGAGCGTGATCCGCCATGCGGGATCATCGATGTCGGCTTTGGACCGTCGGCCGCAAGCTCGATGAGCAACCCCTCGCCGATCAAGCTGGTTCACGGCAGGAACGAGCTTCCTCCAGGAATGAGCGCCGACGGCTGTTGGCAAGCAGCGTAAGCTGGCGGATGACGCTTCGCTCATCCGCCCTACGAACTACGAACGGTCGGACTCTTTCTGACTCAAAGTCACAGGCATCCCACGACAGCCACGAATCGCCTTTGACTCCAGGTTGCCAAAGTGATCATCTTCTCCATTGACGGGAGAGGCGGGCTCCAGCCAATCACACGCACCCAGGGAGGCGATGATGAACGGCAACAACAACAAGCTCGTGGCGGAGGCGATCGGGACGTTCTGGCTGACATTCGGCGGTTGCGGCAGTGCGGTGATCGCGGCGGGCGTGCCGGATGTCGGGATCGGCATGCTCGGCGTGTCGCTGGCGTTCGGGCTCACCGTGGTGACCATGGCCTATGCGATCGGGCACATCTCGGGCTGTCATCTCAATCCGGCTGTCACGGTGGGGCTGGCCTGCGGCGGGCGGTTCCCGACCGGGCTGATTGTGCCCTACATCGTCGCGCAGGTGGTCGGCGCCATCGTTGCTGCTGCCGTGCTGTATGCGATCGCCAGCGGGGCGCCGGACTTCAGCACGGCGAGCGGCTTTGCCGCCAATGGCTATGCGGAGCATTCGCCCGGCAAATATGGGTTAGGGGCCTGCCTGCTCAGCGAGTTCGTGCTGACGATGATGTTCCTGTTCGTGATCATGGGCGCGACCCATGGCAAGGCGCCGGTGGGATTTGCGCCGCTGGCGATCGGGCTTGCGCTGACGCTCATTCACCTGATCAGCATCCACGTCACCAACACTTCGGTGAACCCGGCGCGCAGCACCGGGCCGGCGCTGTTCGTCGGCGGCTGGGCGCTGGCGCAGCTCTGGCTGTTCTGGGTGGCGCCGCTGCTCGGCGGCGCGGCCGGCGGCTTCATCTATCGCTGGCTGAGCCCGGAGCCGGCCGGCGAGGTGACCGGCGAGCGGACGGGGCAGGGCGCGGTCGCGAAAAGCGCCTAGGAAGATCTCCTCACGCGGTTGGATCGGGCCGCGTCACGGCCGATGCTGCGGTCGCGCCGCTCTTGATCGCCGCCGGCTCTGTTGGATAATGCGCGCCTTGTCAGCGTTCACGATCTTGCAGGTGCGGTGATGAGCCGGGGGAACAAGGAGCCGGTGTCCGATCGCGTCGCTAGGGCGGCCGAGGCGCTGCTGGCCGAGCAGCACTACGTCAGCATCGCCGACCTGTTCTGTGGCCTCGGCTGGCTCGATGCGAGCTTGCTGGAGCAGTGGCGGCGCGGGCAGGTCGGCTCGCTGGAGGAGGTCACGCGCTCCGGTCTCCCGCGCATCAAGGAGGCGATGACGCATGTTCGTGCCTGGGCGCTCGCCAAGGGGCTGAGCCCGAGCGAGACCGCCTATGTCGCACAGACGCCACGCCGGCAGCCGCTGCGGTTCAGCCGCAGCAATGATCCGCAACTTGAAGAGCTGTTCCGGACGCACTGGGTCTCGCCGGCGCTCTCCGAGAAGAAGCGCGAGCGTGTGGCGGCGAAGGCGAGCCGGGTGCCGGAGCTGGTGGCGATCGTGCCGACGCGCGACGGTTGGAGCTGTCATCGCTGCGGCGGCACCGGCGATTTCCTGATGATGGAGGACGGTGGTCCGGCATGCCTCTCATGCGTTGGCCTCGGCGATCTCGTCTTTCTGCCCGCGGGCAACGCGCTGCTGTCGCGGCGGGCCAAGGCGAAGAGCAAGCGCCATGCGGTGGTGGTGCGCTTCAGCCGGACGCGTGGGCGTTACGAGCGGCAGGGGCTGCTGGTCGAGCCGCAGGTGCTGGCCGAGCTGGGCAAGGACACCGGGTAGTCACGGTGCAGGACACGCCGCCGATCGTCTCCATGATCCCGCCGTGCTACGATGCTCGTCCGGAGCGGGGCATCCGATGCGCCTGCTCCGGCATTCTGCTGCGACAGGTGAGGCCGCAATGTTCGTCGACTTGCCCGGTGGCTGGCCGCATGATCCGAAACCGGAGCCGCCGAAGCGGCGGCTGTCGCCGCGGCGTGAAAGGCTGCTGCTGGTGCTGATCGGCTTCAACATGATGCTGCTTATGGTCGCGCCTATCGGCGGTGCCACGCTGATCCACTGGCTGGTCGCCGCACTCTCGCGCTGACGCGGCGCGAGCCGCCGAGCTGTCAAGGCCGGCCTACACCTTCATGTCGATCACGGTCCGGCTCATCTCGTCGCTCGCCTTCAGCACTTTTGCATTCGCGGCAAAGCTGTATTTGGCGACGAGCTGGCTGATCATCTCCTGCGCGAGATCGACATTGGGCGCCGCGACCAGGCCGTCCTTGTTGGCGAACGGCGCCGAGGGATCGTAGCTCGCTGTGGTCCCGGAGCCTGCACGGGTGATGCTCGTCTGCGTGCCGCCGCCGGCGACGTCGCTCTGCACCAGATCGAGCGGCACATAGGCTTTCGGGGCGCCCGCCGGCAGCGTGCCGTCGGCATTGGGCAGCGCGCCGGTGCTCCGTGCATTGGCGACGTTCGAGGCGGACACCTCGAGGCGGCGCGAAGCCGCGTTCATGCCGGAAACTGCGATGGTTGCGGTGGGGCTCATGGGACGCTTGCCGACGACGATGATCCCCGCAACTAAGCCCTGCGCGTGCCAAGCAAGCGTCAACATCGGCCGCGACATTCGATCGTCCGCGGCAAGGTTTCGTTGACCATCGGCCGGTCGCCAGCGGCGGCCGACGGCGCTCAGGACGAGCTGTTCTGATCGTCACGCAGCAGCGCCAGGGCGCCCGCCGCGTCGTCCGCGGCGGAGACGAGCACATATTCGCCGCGCGCCGCGCGGACGCCGCCGGTGACGACGACCGCCCGCTTCGGGCACAGGCCGAAGCAGCTCGTCATGACGACGCGCGCAGGCTTCTCGCGGGCGCCACTGCCGCGCTCCCGCTCTGATGTCAGCGCATGCTTGATGGCCTTGTTGATGGCCTTGGGGTCATCGCTGCGCTTCAGGCATTTGCGGCAGACGAGCACCGGGGCGGCGCGGTTGGGGCGGACGAGGGGAGGGACAGCCATGCCTCCCAGCTAAGCGGCCTCCCGAGACGCCGCATCCCTCATGGATGGGGAGCCGTCGTGCGGCCGGCGAGGTTCCGGGGCCAGCGCGCCGGTCGTTGCGCCGCAACCTGCCGAGGTTGGGCTATTGCCCATGGTCCGAGCATATGATCTGGTCTGGGCGAGGCCGCTGCGCCCGCCTGGGGATGGCGGCGGGCTTCGGTTCCCGGCGCCGCGGCCGCCATGCCATAGTGCTGGCCGATCCGCGTCGAGCCTCTGCTTGGCCGGGGTAGCAGCGACTGGAAGGAGACCGCGCGGCGTCATGGCGGGCAGCGACAGCGACAAATCACGGCTGGACGACGCCGCCCGCGCCGGCTGGCTGTATTTCATCGCCGGCCACACCCAGGACGAGATCGCCCGGATGCTGCAGGTGTCGCGCGCCTCGGCGCAGCGGCTGGTGTCGCTGTGCCTCGCCGAGCGACTGATCACCTTCCGGCTCGAGCACCCCATCGCGTCCTGCATGGCGCTCGCCGCCCAGCTCAAGGAGCGGTTTGCGCTGGTGCATTGCGAGGTGGTGCCGACCGACCCGGCTGCGCCCACCGGGTCTGCAGGAATCGCCGAACGCTGCGCCAACCTGCTGGAGACGACGTTGCGGGCCGAGACGCCGGTCATCATCGCGCTCGGAACGGGGCGGGCGGTGCGGGCCGCGGTCGAGCGCGTCACGCCGATCGACCGCCCCGAGCACCAGATCGTCTCGCTGGTCGGCAACATCCTGGCCGACGGCTCGGCGAGCTTCTTCGACACCGTCGGCCGGCTCGCCGACCGCACCGGTGCGCGGCATTATCCGATGCCGCTTCCGTTCCTGATGGGCACCGAGGACGAGCGCGACCGCATGGTCCGGCTCGATGCCATTGCCAAGGTCAAGGCGGTGGCCGACAAGGCCGATCTCAAGCTGGTCGGCATCGGCCAGATGGACCAGAAGGCGCAGATGCATGTCGACGGCTTCGTCACCCGCGACGAACTCACCGAGATGATGCGGCTCGGCGCCATCGGCGAGATCACCGGCTGGGCCTATGACGCCAAGGGCAAGCTGATCGCCGGCGGCACCAACCGCAGGCTCACCAGCATTCCACCCGAGGTGCCGGCGCGCGCCATGACCATCGCGGCGGCGCTCGGTCCGGCGAAGGTCCCGGCGATCCGCGCTGCGCTCAAGGGGCGGCTGATCAACGGCCTGATCACCGACGAGGCCACGGCGCGCGCCGTCCTGGCGTGACAGCCTTAGGCCTGCGCCGCTGCTGGCCTCTGCGGCAACGGCGCGGCTCTTTCAATCCAAGGTCATTTTCTTGCCGCGCCGCACAACCTGTGGGCGCCGACGCATGCTTGACAAAGTCTGACCGGTGTTGTGAACATCAGCTCAGCCCGTGAGCATATGTTCACGCATCGCGGGATTGAGGGAGGACACCGTGAAGACCATCTTCACTCGGACGAGCATGCTTTGCGCGCTGGCAGGCGCTGCGCTCCTGACCGCGCCCGTCATGGCCGAGACCAGCCTGACCATCGCCACCGTCAACAATGGCGACATGATCCGGATGCAGGGCCTGACCAGCGAATTCACCAAGGCCAATCCCGACATCTCCGTGAAATGGGTGACCCTGGAAGAGAACGTGCTGCGCCAGCGCGTCACCACCGACATCGCCACCAAGGGCGGCCAGTTCGACATCCTCACCATCGGCACCTACGAGGTGCCGATCTGGGCCAAGAAGAACTGGCTGGTGCCGCTCGACAAGCTCGGCGCCGACTACGACGCGAACGACATCCTGCCCAAGATCAAGGATGCGGTCTCCGTCGACGGCAAGCTCTACGCCGCGCCGTTCTACGGCGAGAGCTCGATGGTGATGTACCGCACCGACCTGTTCGACAAGGCCGGGCTGAAGATGCCGGAGAGCCCGACCTGGGACTTCGTCATCGATGCCGCCAAGAAGCTCACCGACAAGCAGGGCGGCGTGTTCGGCATCTGCCTGCGCGGCAAGGCCGGCTGGGGCGAGAACATGGCGTTCCTGACCGCGATGTCGAACTCGTTCGGCGCGCGCTGGTTCGACGAGAAATGGCAGCCGCAGTTCAACACGCCGGAATGGAAGAAGACGCTGTCGACCTATGTCGACCTGATGAAGGAGGCCGGCCCTCCCGGCGCCAGCTCGAATGGCTTCAACGAGAACCTGGCGCTGTTCAACTCCGGCAAATGCGCGATGTGGATCGATGCCACCGTGGCGGCCTCGTTCGTGACCAACCCGAAGGAGTCGAAGGTCGCCGACAAGGTCGGCTTCGCGCTGGCGCCGAACACCGGCCTCGGCAAGAACGCCAATTGGCTATGGGCGTGGAGCCTCGCGGTGCCCGCCGGCTCGCAGAAGGTCGAGGCGGCGGAGAAGTTCATCGCCTGGGCGACCAGCAAGGACTATCTCAAGCTCGTCGCCTCCAAGGACGGCTGGGCCAACGTGCCGCCGGGCACGCGCACCTCGCTCTACAAGAACGAGGAGTATCTGAAGGTCGCGCCGTTCGCCAAGCTGACCCTCGCCTCGATCGATGCCGCCGATCCGAACAAGCCGACCGTGAAGCCGGTGCCGTATGTCGGCGTGCAATACGCCGCCATCCCTGAATTCCAGGGCATCGGCACCGCAGTCGGACAGCAGTTCTCGGCTGCGCTGGCCGGCTCGATGACGGTCGACGCGGCGCTCGCGGCGGCGCAATCATCCACCGAACGCGAGATGAAGCGCGCCGGCTACATCAAATAGGCGCGCCACGTCCATCAGCTCGAAGCCAAAACTCCTCCCGAGCTGATCACTGGCGGCCATCCCTCCCCACAGGGATGGCCGCATTTTTTCTCTGCTCGAACGCAACATGCGAGGCCCGTAGGGTAGGCAAAGCGAGCGTGCCCACCGCCGGGCCGCGAACCGTGAAGACGGTGGGCACGGCGCTCCGCGCCTTTGCCCACCCTACGACTAGCCATCAGCTCGTCATTGCGAGGAGCCGAAGGCGACGAAGCAATCCAGAGTCCCGCCCGTGTTATGGATTGCTTCGCTTCGCTCGCAATGACGGCAATATCTGTCGAGCGAACAAGGAACGGCGGTCATGGCCACCAGACAGACGCAAATCCTGGCCCGCGCGCTGATGTCGCCCGCGGTCATCCTGCTGTTCATCTGGATGATCGTGCCGCTGGCGCTGACAGTCTATTTCTCCACGCTGCATTACAGCCTGCTCGATCCCGGCTCCGAGCGCTTCGTCGGCCTCGAAAACTTCGAATATTTCCTCACCGACCCCGCCTTCCTCGCCTCGCTGCAGAACACGCTGGTCCTGGTCGGCTCGGTGCTGCTGCTGACCATCGGTCTCGGCATTCCCCTGGCGCTGCTGCTCGACCAGCCGGTGATTGGCCGCAACATCATCCGCCTGATGGTGATCGCGCCGTTCTTCGTGATGCCGACGGTGAGCGCGCTGGTGTGGAAGAACCTCTTGATGCATCCGGTGTCCGGCCTGTTCGCCTGGATCGCGACCTCGCTCGGGATGACGCCGATCGACTGGTTCACCGATGCGCCGCTGCTCGCGGTCATCTTCATCGTCGCCTGGCAGTGGCTGCCATTCGCGACCCTGATCCTGCTGACCGCGCTACAGTCGCTCGACGAGGAGCAGAAGGAGGCCGCCGAGATGGACGGCGCCGGCGCGGTGTCGCGCTTCATTTATCTCACGGTGCCGCACCTGGCGCGCCCGATCACGGTGGTGATCCTGATCGAGACCATCTTCCTGCTCACGGTGTTCGCGGAGATCTTCGTCACCACCGGCGGCGGACCGGGCCTGCAGACCACCAACATCGCCTTCCTGGTCTATTCGCAGGCGCTGATCCAGTTCGACGTCGGCACCGCCTCGGCCGGCGGCCTCGTCGCGGTGGTCATCGCCAACATCGTCGCCTTCTTCCTGGTCCGCATCGTCGGCCGCAATCTGGAGGCGTAACACCATGGCGCGCAAGGTCACCGGACGTCATGTCGCAATCTCCACCGTGGCCGCATGGCTCGCCGGGTTCGTGATCTTCTTCCCCATCCTGTGGATGGTGCTGGCGAGTTTCAAGACCGAGTTGGAGGCGTTCGCGACGCCGCCGTCGTTCCTGTTCTTCCACTGGACAACCGAAAACTACGCCACGGTGCAGGAGCGCAGCGACTATCTGCACCACGCGCTGAACTCGCTGATCATCGCCGGCGGCTCGACCTTGATCGCGATGCTGATCGCCATTCCCGCGGCGTGGTCGATGGCGTTTGCGCCGACCAAGCGCACCAAGGACATCCTGCTCTGGATGCTCTCGACCAAGATGATGCCGCCGGTCGGCGTGCTCGTGCCGATCTACCTGATCTACAAGAACTTCGGTCTGCTCGACACCCGCACCGGGCTGGTCTTCATCCTCTGCCTCGGCAACCTGCCGATCGTGATCTGGATGCTGTTCACCTACTTCAAGGAGATCCCGAAGGACATCCTGGAAGCGGCGCGGATGGACGGCGCCACGATCGGGCGCGAGCTGATCTACGTGCTGACGCCGATGGCGATCCCAGGCCTCGCCTCGACGCTGCTGCTCAATCTCATCCTCGCCTGGAACGAGGCGTTCTGGACCTTGAACCTGTCGACCCTGAATGCGGCGCCGCTGACGACCTTCATCGCCTCCTATTCGAGCCCGGAAGGCCTGTTCTGGGCGCGGTTGTCGGCGGCCTCCACGCTCGCGATCGCGCCGATCCTGATCATCGGCTGGTTCAGCCAGAAGCAGCTCGTGCGCGGGCTGACCTTCGGCGCAGTGAAGTAACGAAAGGCTGGGACCATGGGACGGATCACGCTGGAAGGTGTGCAGAAATCGTTCGGGCCGGTCCACATCATCAAGGGCGCCGATCTCGACATCCCCGACGGCGCCTTCGTGGTGTTCGTCGGCCCCTCCGGCTGCGGCAAGACCACGCTGCTGCGGCTGATCGCAGGACTGGAGGACGTCTCGGGCGGCCGCATCCTGATCGACGGCAACAACGTCGTCGACGTGCCGCCGGCCAAGCGCGGCCTGTCGATGGTGTTCCAATCCTACGCGCTCTACCCGCATATGAGCGTGCGCGGCAACATCGCTTTCGGCTTGAAGATGGCCGGGCTGCCCAAGGCCGAGATCAACCAGAAGGTCGAGGCGGCCGCCGCGACCTTGAACCTCACGCCCTATCTCGACCGCAAGCCGCGCGAGCTCTCGGGCGGCCAGCGCCAGCGCGTCGCGATCGGCCGCGCCATCGTGCGCGAGCCCAAGGCGTTCCTGTTCGACGAGCCGCTGTCCAATCTCGATGCCGCGCTGCGGGTGCAGATGCGGCTCGAGGTGACGCGGCTGCAGAAGCAGCTCGGCACCACGGCGATCTACGTTACGCATGACCAGGTCGAGGCCATGACGATGGCCGACAAGATCGTGGTGCTCAATGCCGGCCGCATCGAGCAATACGGCTCGCCGATCGAGCTGTACCAGCGACCGGCCAACCTGTTCGTCGCCGGCTTCATTGGCTCGCCGAAGATGAACCTCATCACCGGCCCGGAAGCGGACAAGCACAAGGCGACCACGATCGGCGTGCGGCCGGAGCATGTCACGGTCGTCGACGAGGGCGGCGAGGGCTGGCCCGGCAAGGTCGTGATCGCCGAGCATCTCGGCAGCGACACGTTTCTCTATGTCGATGCCGGCGCGCTCGGCACGCTCACGGTGCGCGTCGTCGGCGAAAAGCGCCTCAGTGCCGGCGACGCCGTGACGCTGCGGCCGGAGCCGAACCGCATCTACCGCTTCGATGCCAATGGCAATTCGATCTTCGCATGAGAGGTGACGTCCCCTCCGGGCGTCAACGACAACAACGGACCACGACGATGTATCTCGAAAAATTCAAACTGAACGGCAAGACCGCGTTGGTCACCGGCGGCGGGCAGGGCATCGGCCTCGCCTGCGTCGAGGCGCTGGCGGAGGCGGGCGCGCATGTCGTGATCGCCGATCGCGACGCCAAGGCGGCAGCGGACGGGCAGGCGGCGATGAAGGCCAAGGGCTATGACACCGAGACCGCGCTGATGGACGTCACCGACTCGGCTCAAGTCAACGAGGTGGCCGACGATCTGGTCGCGCGCTACGGCGGCCTCGACATCCTCGTCAACAATGCCGGCATCGCGCGCAGCGAGACGCCGGCCGAGACCGTCACCGACGAGCACTGGCTCAACGTGCTCGACGTCAACCTCAACGGCACCTTCTGGTGCTGCCGCGCCTTCGGCAAGCACATGCTGGCGGCCAACAGCGGCACGATCGTCAACATCGGCTCGATGTCCGGCTTCATTGTCAACAAGCCGCAGGAGCAGTGCTTCTACAACGCGTCCAAGGCTGCGGTGCACCATCTGACCAAGTCGCTGGCGGCCGAATGGGGCGCGCGGGGCATCCGGGTCAACGCGGTCGCGCCGACCTATATCGAGACGCCGCTCAACGCCTTCGTGAAGAGCAATCCGCGCATGTACGACGCCTGGATCGGCGGAACCCCGATGGGCCGCATGGGACAGGTCGAGGAGATCGCCTCGGTGGTGTTGTTCCTCGCTTCCGAGGCGGCAAGTTTGATGACCGGCAGCGTCGTCGTTGTCGATGGCGGCTACACTTGCTGGTAAGCTCGCGTCAAAATTGACGGGAGCGAAACATGCGGCAGGCTTTTGTCGGTGTCGATGTCGGCACAACCAGCACGCGCGCCGGGATTTTCGACTGTAGCGGCCGCCTGCTTGCCGCGGCGCGGCATCCGATCCAGACTTGGCACGAGGCCGGCGACGTCGTCGAGCAGTCGTCCGATGACATCTGGCGTGCCTGCTGCGCCTCGGTCAAAGCCGCGCTGGCGGAAGCGGCTGTCGCGCCGGAGCTGATCAAGGGCATCGGCTTCGACGCGACCTGCTCGCTGGTGGCGCTGGACCCATCGGGTGCTCCCGTCACCGTCAGCAGCTCCGGCGAGTCCGCCCGCAACGTCATCGTCTGGATGGATCATCGCGCGCTGATGGAGGCGCGCGACATCAATGCGACCAGAGACGAGGTGCTGCGCTATGTCGGCGGCTCGATCTCCCCGGAAATGGAGATGCCGAAGCTGCTGTGGCTGAAGCGGCATCTGCGCAAGAGTTTCGATGCGGCCGGCCATTTCTTCGATCTCGCCGACTTCCTGACCTGGCGTGCGTCAGGCTCTTTGGCGCGCTCGATGTGCACCGTCACCTGCAAATGGAATTATCTCGCGCATGAGACGCGCTGGAGCGCGGCCTACTTTCGCCGCATCGGGCTGGAGGATTTCGTCGCAGAGGATTACGCGCGGATCGGCACCGAGATCGTTGCGCCTGGCACGCCGCTCGGCCGTGGGCTGTCGCAGGACGCGGCCGAAGAACTCGGACTGGTTGCAGGCACACCGGTCGGTGCGGCGCTGATCGATGCCCATGCCGGCGGCATCGGCGCGATCGGCGGCCGCGCGGCTGAGCGCGGCGAGGTCGATGTTTGCGAGCGCCTCGCCTATATCATGGGGACCTCGGCCTGCATCATGGCGACGACGCGCGCTCCGTCCTTCGTGCCCGGCGTATGGGGACCGTACTATCAGGGCATGGTGCCGGAGTTCTGGCTCAACGAGGGTGGCCAGTCCGCTGCGGGGGCTGCGATCGATCACCTGCTGCGCTCGCACCCGGCGTTTGCCGAGGCCACGGCCGCCGCGCGTGCCGAAGGGCTCGACGTCATCAGCTTTCTGGAGAAGCGGATCATGGCGCGAGTGCCGAATGCCGGCGCCGCTGCGCTGCTGGCGCGGGATCTCCACATCCTCCCTGAGTTTCTCGGCAACCGTTCGCCCTATGCCGATCCCGACTCGCGCGCCGTCATCGCCGGCCTCGATCTCGATACCGAAATCTCAGCGATGGAGCGGCTGTTCGTCGCGGGATTGTGCGGGCTCGCCTATGGCTTGGCCGACGTGATCGACGCCTTCGCCGCCAACGGCGTCAGCAGCCGGACGCTGGTCATGGCCGGCGGCGCCTCGCGCAGTCCGCTGGTGCGCCAGATCATGGCGGACACGACGGGGTTGACGGTGGCCTTGCCCGGCACCCAGGAGCCCGTGTTGCTCGGCGCGGCCATGCTCGGCGCGGTGGCGAGCGGCGGCTTTCGCTCGATCGGCGAAACGATGGCGTCGATGTCCTCGCTCGGCCGCCTCAGCGATCCGACCGATCCGGACGTCGCGGCCTTCCATCGCCGCAAGCGCCGCATCCACGGCCTGCTGCGGACGCTTGATCGCGAGAGCCGTTCCGTGATGCATGGGGTCGACGGGGAGGCATGACCATGATCCTGAGCTGCGGCGATGCGCTGATTGATTTCGTCCCGGCCAGATCGGCCGATGGCCGCGATGCCTTGCGGCCGGTGGTCGGCGGCTCGTGCCTGAACGTCGCCGTCGGCGTGGCGCGGCTCGGTGCGCCCACGGGCTTTGTCGGCGGCATCTCGACCGACCTGTTCGGCACCATGATCGCGGCGCATGCGCAAGGCTCGAACGTCGATCTCGGCTACGCGACCCGCAGCCCTGACCAGACCACGCTCGCTTTCGTGCGCCATGTCGGCAGCGAGGCGCAGTATGCCTTCTACGACGCCGAGACCGCCGTGCGGAAATGGACGTTCCGGCCGGGCAGCATCCCCTTTGCCGACATTGATGCCATCCATGTCGGCTCGACCACGCTGATCCACGATCTCGGCGCCGCGCAGACCCGTGCGCTGATCGCCGCCACGCAGGGCGCGGTGACGATCTCCTTCGACCCGAACTGCCGTCCGAATCTGGTGACTGATAAGGCCGGCTATCGCGCTGACATGGATGGGTTTGCCGCAAGCGCCGACCTGATCAAGATGTCGGATGTCGATTTCGACTATCTGCATGGCCACGACGATTACGCTGCGCGGGCCGATGCGCTGCTGGCGCGCGGCACCGGCCTGGTCGTCGTCACGCGGGGTCCCAAGGGGGCGCTCGGCTGGCATGCGCAAGCCGGCGCGGTCGAAGTCGCGGTCCCCCAGGTCGAGGTGGTCGATACGATCGGGGCCGGCGACACATTCCAGGCGGGGCTCTTGTTCGCGCTGCGCAAGCTCGGCCGCATCGGCCGGGAGGCCCTGAGGGGATTGAGCCAGACCGAATTGCGCAAGGTGCTCGCCTTTGCCGGGGCGTGTGCGGCCGTCACCTGCACCCGCGAGGGCGCCGACCCGCCGCGCTGGGACGACATGGCTGCAACCTGGGAGCGCCTGAGCTGAAGCACCCCATTGCACTCGTCATTGGGAACTGGTTGGCTGTTCCCTCGTCATATGTGAGTACCGGGAGACGGAGCGCGATCGCGAGACGCCCCTGTCCGGGCCGCGGAAATCTTGACGCGACAACGAGTTGCAGGGAGGAGAACCATGGCACCCGCCGCACGGACCGAGCCGCTGTCTCGTCACGCGCTGGCCTTCGTGTTGGCCGGCGGACGCGGCAGCCGGCTGCTGGAGCTGACCGACCGGCGCGCCAAGCCCGCCGTCTATTTCGGCGGCAAGTCGCGCATCATCGATTTCGCGCTGTCGAACGCCGTGAACTCCGGCATCCGTCGCATCGCGGTGGCGACGCAGTACAAGGCGCACAGCCTGATCCGGCATCTGCAGATGGGCTGGAACTTCTTCCGTCCCGAGCGCAACGAGAGCTTCGACATCCTGCCCGCCAGCCAGCGCGTTTCGGAGACGATGTGGTACGTCGGAACGGCCGACGCCGTGTACCAGAACATCGACATCCTCGAGACCTACAATACCAAATACATCGTCGTGCTGGCCGGCGACCACATCTACAAGATGGACTACGAGCTGATGCTGCAGCAGCATGTCGACCAGCGCGCCGACGTCACCGTCGGCTGCCTGGAGATGCCGCGCGAGGAATCCTCAGGCTTCGGCGTCATGCACATCAATGAGGACGACACGATCCGCGACTTCATCGAGAAGCCGGCCGATCCGCCGCCGATGCCGGGCAAGCCCGACAGGTCGCTCGCGAGCATGGGCATCTACGTGTTCGACGCCAAATTCCTGTTCGAGGAGCTGAAGCGCGACGCCGCGGACCCGAATTCCAACCATGATTTCGGCCGCGACATCATTCCCTACATCGTCAGGAACGGCCGCGCCGTGGCGCACCAGTTCTCGCGCTCCTGTGTCCGCGCCGCCCACGATCAGGGCAGCTACTGGCGCGACGTTGGAACGGTGGACGCCTATTGGGCGGCCAATCTGGATCTGACGGACGTCGTGCCCGAGCTCGATCTCTACGATCGCTCCTGGCCGCTCTGGACCTATTCGGAGATCACGCCGCCGGCCAAGTTCGTCCATGACACGGATGGCCGTCGCGGCGAGGCGACGTGCTCGTTGGTGTCCGGGGGCTGCATCGTCTCCGGTGCCCAGGTGCAGCGCTCGCTGCTGTTCACCGGCGCTCATCTGCATTCCTATGCCAAGCTGCAGAACGCGGTGCTGCTGCCCTACGTCAACGTCGCGCGCCATGCGCGCCTCACCAACGTGGTGGTCGATCGCGGCGTGCAGATTCCGGAGGGGCTCGTGGTCGGCGAGGATCCGGAGTTCGACGCCAAGCGGTTCAGGACAACGGAGAACGGCGTGACCTTGATTACCCAGCCGATGATCGATGGGCTCAATTCATGACGCCACTGCGCGTTCTGTCGGTTGCCTCCGAGGTCTATCCCATCGTCAAGACGGGCGGCCTCGCCGATGTCGTCGGCGCCTTGCCGTGGGCGCTGATGGCGGAGGACGTCGAGGTCCGCACGCTGATCCCGGGTTACCCCGCAGTCATGACCGCGCTGGAGCAGGCCAGCGAGATCAGCTCGCTGCCGAACTTCTTCGGCGGCAATGCCCGGCTGCTCGGCGGCAGCCATGGTGCACTCGATCTGTTCGTGCTCGATGCGCCGCATCTCTATGACCGCGAGGGCAATCCGTATCTGGGACCCGACGGCAAGGACTGGCCGGACAATGCGTTCCGCTTCGCGGCGCTGGCGCGAGCGGCGTCCTATATCGGCCTCGGCGCGGTGCCGGCCTTCGTGCCCGACATCGTCCACGGCCACGACTGGCAGGCCGGGCTCGTGCCGGCCTATCTGCTCTACAGCCACCGGCCGCATCCGGGCACGGTCATGACCGTGCATAATCTCGCCTTCCAGGGCCGCTTTCCGCGTCACTTCCTGCCGCCGCTCGGCCTGCCGCCGGAATCCTTCTCGATCTACGGCCTCGAATATTACGGCGACATCAGCTTCCTCAAGGCGGGACTGCAATTCGCCGACAAGATCACGACGGTGTCGCCGACCTACGCCCGGGAGATCCAGAGCGACGAGCAGGGCATGGGCCTCGGCGGCCTGCTGCGCCAGCGCGCGTCCGACCTCGTCGGCATCCTCAACGGCATCGATACGGCGGTGTGGGATCCCGGCAGCGATTCGGCCATCCCATCGCATTTCGGCATCGAGCGGATCGAGGCGCGGGCACCGAACAAGGCGGCGCTGCAGACGCGCATGGGCCTGCAGGTCGCGCCGGAGACGTTCCTGCTCGGTGTCGTCAGCCGGCTGACGTCGCAGAAGGGATTGGACCTGCTGCTATCCTGCCTGCCGACCTTGACCGGTAGCGGGATTCAGCTGGCCCTGCTTGGCGACGGCGAGGCCGAACTGCGCGACGCATTCCGCGCAGCCGCCGCGCACCATCCAGGACAGATCGGCGTCGTCATCGGCTATGACGAGAGCCTGGCGCATCTCATTCAGGCCGGCTGCGACGCGCTGGTCGTGCCGTCGCGGTTCGAGCCGTGCGGCCTGACGCAGCTCTGCGCCCTGCGCTATGGCGCGCTGCCGATCGTCACCGCCGTGGGCGGCCTCGCCGACACCGTCATCGACGAGACCGAGGCCGGCGTCGCCGCAACGGGGTTCAAGTGCGCCTCCGTGACGGCGGAGGCGCTCGATCAGACCCTGCGCCGCGCCGCTGCGGCCTTCTACGCCTCGCGCAGCAACGCCGCGAACTGGACCCGCATGCAGCTCAATGCGATGCTGACCGACGTGTCGTGGCGGCATCGCGCCGGCCGTTATGCCGAACTCTACCGGCAGATCGTCGCGCAGCGGCGGCCGGCGGCTTGAAGGACTGACGACGTTACGACCACCGTCATTCCGGGGCAAGGCCGCAGGCCTTGAACCCGGAATCTCGATGTTGTCTTGCGTCCGTTCCTGAAATCTCGGGATTCCGGTTTTAATCGTCAACGTGTTGCCGCTTCGCGGCTGCGCATTGACGATTGCCCCGGAATGACGGTGACATCGCGCTCCTTGTTGACGCAGTGCCAGCGGTCGCGAGGCTTGCAGCCCAGCCCAGCGCGCACCTCATGCCGATCCCGCTGGACGCCCAGAGGCGTGCAGCGGATAGTCCCGCCAGCTCCGATCAATATCCCTGCGCGAGACCTCATGACCGATACCCAGCCTTCCTCCGACTCCTTCGACCTGATCATCCGCGGCGGCACCGTCATCGACGGCACGCGCGCGCCACGTTTCGAGGCCGATGTCGGCATCAAGGACGGTCGCATCGTCGCCATCGGCGAGCTTGGTGGCCGCAAGGCTGCACGCGTCATCGACGCCACCGGCCGCATCGTTGCGCCGGGCTTCATCGACTCCCACACCCATGACGACAGCGCGGTGCTGGTCGATCCCGACATGATCTGCAAAGTCTCGCAGGGCGTGACCTCCGTCGTGACCGGCAATTGCGGCGTCAGCATCGCGCCGCTGAAGCCGGGCTCGCCGCGGCCGATGCCGCTCGGCCTGCTGTCGCCCGGCGACGGCCGGGTCGCAGAGTACGCCTCGTTTGCGGACTACGTGGCTGCACTGCGCGCGGCACCGGCCGCCGTCAACGTTGCGCCGATGGTCGGCCACACCGCGCTGCGCGCCTCGGTCGTGAGCGACCTCGGCCGGGCCGCGACCGACGCGGAGATCGCCGAGATGCGGGCTCATGTGCAGGAGGCGCTCGACGCCGGCGCCATCGGCGTCTCGACCGGGACGTTCTATCCGCCGGCGGAGGCGGCGCCGACCGAGGAGATCATCGAGGTCTGCCGGCCGCTCACCGGCAGCGGCGGCGTCTACGCGACGCACATGCGCAACGAGGCGAACGACGTGATCAAGTCGCTGGAGGAGAGCTTTGCCATCGGCAAGACGCTCGACGTCCAGGTGGTGATCTCGCATCACAAGGTGGTGGGCCCCGCCAATTTCGGCCGCACCAAGGAGACGCTGCCGCTGATCACGAAGGCGATGAGCTGCCAATGCGTCGCGCTGGACTGCTACCCCTACAACGCCTCGTCGACCATGCTGCACACCGATCCGGCCAAGCTGCAGGTCAGGGTCGTCGTCGCGGCCTCCGGGCCGCATCCCGAAGTGGCGGGTCGCGATCTCGCCGACATCGCCGCGGGCTGGGGCGTCGACCGGCTCGAAGCGGCAAAGCGGCTGCAGCCGGCGTCGGCGATCTACTTCGCGATGGATGAGGCCGACGTGCAGACCATCCTCGCCTTCGAGCCGACCATGATCGGCTCCGACGGCCTGCCGTTCGGCGAGCGTCCGCATCCGCGGCTCTGGGGCACGTTCCCGCGCGTGCTCGGCTATTACTGCCGCGAGCTCGAGCTGTTCTCGCTGGAAACCGCGGTCTGGAAGATGAGCGGGCTGACCGCGCAGAATTTCGGCATCAAGGGACGCGGCACGATCGCGATCGGCAACCACGCCGACATCACGATCTTCGATGCGGCCAGCGTGCGTGACAGCGCGACCTATGATGACCCCTGCGTGCCGGCCGCCGGCATCGAGGCCGTCATCGTCAACGGCGCGCTGACCTGGTGGCAGGGGGCGCACCAGAAGGCGCATGCGGGGCAGGTGATCACGCGCGTATTATTGCAGTGATCTAGCTAGATCGTGAACGGGCGCTGGCTGTCGTACTCACGATCTTCCTTGCCGATCCTGTAATGGTTCGGCGATTGCGTCGGCAGCATCTTGCGCTGAATCTGAAGGTGGAAATCGTTGTAATTGCCCTTGAATTGACCGTTCGCCCAGACCAGCAGCAGCGCCGCGGTGAAGACGCTGTTGATGGCGCCATCGAATGACACCTGATTGTCCTGGCAGCCCGAGATCAGACGGATGCTGGCCTTGGCGACATCGCTCGACTCCGCACCCGGCCCGCCCTTCGCGGCCCGGCCGATGGCTTCATAAAATGCGCGGTTCTGCTCATAAGTACGGAGGGCGATATCCTGCGGCAAGAACTTGGGCGCATAGCTGATCCCTTTCGTCGCGGCCCTGCCGGCCACGGCGATATCCAAATTCCCGGCGAAGCCGGCGGCCTGCGCCATCTCGTAGTAGCTCACCTTGGCCACAGTGCCGCTATGGCAGGAATCGGAGAGAATCAGAACGCGAACGCCATCGGCGATCGCGCCGTACACGCGATAGAGTTCATCATCGATCATCTGTCCGTCATAGAGGCACCAGGTCTCATCGAGTGCGTCGATCTCGTCACCGTCGAGGTCCTGAACCTGACTGCCGTGGCCCGAATAGGTGAGCAGCAGAATGTCTCCGCTGTTCAAGTCGCGGGCGGCCATCGTCAGCATGTCAGTCACGGCGCCGCGCGTGGCCTGCTCGCTGAGCAGAATGCTGGTCCGATAGCCCGCCGTCTTCGCAATCGCCTCCATCGCGCGCGCATCATTCTCACAGGCGTTCAGCTTGCCGTCCCACCCAGCATAGTGCTTCGGGTCCAGCCGATTGAGACCGATATGCAGCGAAATGCCCTTGGCCATTTCTGTCCCCCTGATGTCTCGGCTCGCAAACATCAAGCCGGCGGTTCGAGCCGATTGCCGCTTTCCGTGACCACCCAGGCGCAGACCGCGCAGATCGCATCGCCGTAGTCGCCGTGCCAACGGCAGTTCGCGCGGATCGAACACCGCGGCAGCGCCACGGTCCGCTCATTCGGCAGGAGCTCCAGCCCGTGCTCGTTCAGGATCTTGGCGACGCCACAGCGCTTGCCGTCCCACTTCCCGCAGCCGCGCGCGAGGCACGGCGACGAGAAGCGGAAGCGCTGTTCCGGCGGACGTCCCTGCCGGGCGATTGCGACGAAGGCGGCGTCGACCTCGAAGCGCTCGGGAATGAAATCGATCCGGCCCTCGGCATTGACGATGCCGAGCAGCGTGTTGCCGTCGGCGCAGCGCGAACTCGGGCACATCGGCACCGACTTCGGCTTCACGGATGCTGCATCGGACATCGCCTGAACGCCTCTCGATTCGCTCTCGCCTCGCCCGGCTTGCTTGGTCTGGACATCGCCGTGATCCGAACGTGTGCCGGGCATTCGACCGCACTCAGGGATTATCCAGCTTCGGTCGATAGACAGCTCCGTAAATTTGGGAGCCAGGTCCCGCTCCGAACGCCTTGATCTGCGACAGCGGCGTCGCAACCATGTCGCCGCGCGTATCGAGCTTTGCGATTTCGGCCGTCACCGCCTTCTGAATGGCTTGCTCGATCTCAGACTTCAACTGGTCGGAGAGCGGAGCGCCATCGATCTGAGCGACGAAGCGCTCCATCTCCGGCGCCGGCGCCGCCTTGGCGCCTCCACGCTTCGCAATCTCAGCGTCCAAAGCGGCCAGCGCAGCGACAAGATCACCCTGGACGCCGACGATCTGGCGCGCATGGTCGCGCAACGACACCAGATCGTCGATGGATGCGGGCCCTTTGACGGCCGCCGCCAACGCGTTGCCAATGGCAACGCCATAGACCATGATTGCTCCACCGGCGAAGGATGCGATTCCGCCAGCTGTACTCTTCTCGGTCATGATGTCCCCCTCCAAACCTTCAAGGCGCTGACTGAAGATCGATCGTGGCGATCAGACCCGCAGTGGCGCCGCCGTGCGTTCCCCCGAACGATTGGATTTGAGACAACGCCGTGATCTTCAGGTCGCCGCCGCTATCGTGAGCGGCAATGGCAGCCTTCACCGCATTATTGACGGCCTGCTCGATGCTCTGTCTCGCCTGTGGCTCGATCGGAAGGCCGGTGATCTGCACGGTGAAGCGTTCGGATGGCACGACCTCGGCAGGCGCCGCGCCCTTGGCGGCCGCCTGTCCGCCGCGCTTGACGATTTCCTCGTCGAGCGCGTTCACCGCAGAAACCAGATCGCCTTGAGCGTCGACGATTGCCTTCGCGTGCGAGCGCAATGTGACCAACTCATCCAGAGTGATACCGCCACTTGCGAGCGCATTGCCGATCGCAAGGCCGTACAGAGGCACCACTCCGCCTGGAACGCCTTCCTTCGCCAAATTCGCCTCCCTCGTCCTCTATACAATCTAAGGTTAGTATTTTACGATACCAATCGTCAACGATGTCGCGGCAAATTTCATGTTCTCTCGTGTACCCCACGCCGATACCGAGATGCCGGTCCGATCAATCCCTTCCGGTGGCTTGCCTACCGCTCAACCGCGCTATGTGGTCTGGGAGATCACGCTCCTCTGCAACCTGAAGTGCAGCCATTGCGGGTCCCGGGCCGGCGCACCTCGCAATGACGAGCTGACCACCGCGGAATGCATCGCTCTGATTGGCGAACTTGCGCGCGCTGGCACCAAGGAGATCGTTCTGATCGGCGGCGAAGCTTACCTCCGCCCCGATTGGCTAGTCCTCGTCGAGGAGATCACTCGTAACGGCATTGTCTGCGGCCTGCAGACCGGCGCCCGGGCACTCACGGAAACGAAGATCGAAGCAGCCGCGCGTGCCGGACTCAAGACCGTCGGCGTTTCCATCGACGGCCCGGCCGCTACACATGATCGACTCCGCGGTATCAAGGGCAGCCACGGCCAGGCGGTGGCCGCGCTCCGGAACGCGCGAAAGCATGGGCTGATGGCGACCGCCAACTCGCAGGTCAATCGTCTTACCCTGGGCGGCCTGCGCGACATTTTCGATACGATCATCGACGCCGGGGCCTCCGCCTGGCAGATTCAGCTCACCGTGCCCATGGGCAATGCGGCCGATGCTCCATCCTTGCTGCTGCAGCCCTTCGATCTCGCTGCGCTGATGCCGGAGCTGTTTGCACTGTTCGAAGAGGGCCTCGATCGCGGCCTGCAGCTTATGCCCGGTAACAACATCGGGTATTTTGGTCCATACGAAGCGGCTTGGCGCAGTACCTCCGGACGATTCGAATACTACGGCGGCTGCCAGGCCGGACGGGCTGGCCTGGGAATCGAGGCTGACGGCGCTATCAAGGGCTGCCCGTCGCTCCCCACGGCCGCCTATGTCGGCGGCAATATCCGCGATCGATCATTTACCGACATCTGGAACGACAGCGCCGAACTGCGTTTCATGCGCGATCTCGACGAGAGCCGCGGGCGCCGCTGGGGGTTCTGCGCCAAGTGCTACTATGGTCCGATTTGCCGCGCCGGGTGCAGTTGGACCGCGCACGTGCTGTCGGGACGGCCTGGCAACAATCCGTTCTGCCACTACCGGGTATTGCGGCTGGCCGAACGCGGCTGGCGCGAGGTGATCGTGCAGCGGACGAGGCCATCGGGACGACAGCCGTTCGACCATGGCTGCTTCGACATCGTGATCGAGGACGCCCACGGCGGCCGATACGGCCAGGAAGTGTACGCGAGCGACGAGTTCCAGGATCTCGCGCCTGACGCAGCGGCGAGGCTGGACCAGCTGCTGCTCTGCGAGTCCTGCAAGCACTTCTTCTATCAGGGAGAGCCGGAATGCCCGCATTGCCGCGCAGGCGCGGACGCAACGAACAGTGCCGATGATCACGTGCGGGTCGTGCAACGCGTCATGCAGCACCACAACGAGATCGAACAAATACTGCGCCGTATCGCGGCGCCCGCCGGACCGAAGGGCGCCTCCGCAGGTTGAGCGGAGTCGTTCTTCGGTGCCTACGGCCGCGGGAAGGCGCTGGCGAAAGTCGTCTGGTCCAATCAAACCCAACCGAGGAGAGTATCCCATGAATGCAAATGAAGACGTCAGAGCCGCGTTGGCGAACATTCCCGTGTCCTGGCTGCACATGCCGGCTTTGGCGTTCGCGGAAGCAGGAGCAGCGGGCGCGAAGGAATTCGGGCCGAAGATCGCGCCCGCCGTGCTGGCGCTCGGCGCTGCAGCCGCAGGAGCGATCGTCGGCGGTGGCCTGCAACTCACGCATCAATACCTTCACGACCGCAAAGCCGGACCTGTATCGTATCAGGGCATCGACAAGGTGATCTGCACGGCGACCTTCGCCGAGATCGAAGCAGCCGCAACGCGCATCTACCAGGAGTGCGCCCAGGCCAAGGACGGCAATACGCTGCAGCAGATCATCGATACTGCGGCAGGGGCGAAGTTCGTTCCGGCGCTGGTGCCCGTTGCCGGAGCGGCGGCGGCCTTCATTGCCGGTGTCTATGCCGGTGCTGCGGCGGCACGTCACTGATCAACAGTGAAACCGATCAACGCTGAAGGCGGGCGCGCGGCTTGCCCGTGCGCCGGTTTCACAGGTGCGGCATCGCATGATGCCGACCGAGTCGACTGGCGGCTTTGGCCCCCCCGGGCATCGTGGACGGTGTGTGCGCCAGACCCGCCGCGACCAGCGGCGGCAAACCGTTCCGGTCGCAGCATAGCTCAGCGGAATGGCGATGGGCCCTTCTGAGTTTTCTTACTTCGTTCGTCCATTTAAGCCTTTGGCGGATTTTCCGAGTTCAAAATGCCCGCCCCGCGGCGTGCGGTGGCCTATCCATCCAATTGGCGATCCAATTTGGCGTCGGCACCAGCATGGACAGGCGTAGCCTGGATCGCTAGCTAAGCCGCTGCAGCCATCGCGCGCGCGAATTCCGGATAGCATTCGGCGAGCTCGTCGAGGATCCGGCCGCGGATCAGCTCGACCGTCGCCCGGTCCGGCGCGGGCGTCGGCGGCACGATCTCCGGCACCGCATAATCGAATCCGGTACGATCGCGCACGTCGTCGGCGGAGTAGCCCGGATGCACCGAGCGCAGCCGGAAGCCGCCGCGCTCGCGGTCGAAATCGAACAGCGCCAGATTGGTCAGCAGCGCATGCGGTCCGCCGCGCCGCTTCACCTCCGGCGTGGTCGCGGCGGCGCTGACGAAATCCACCTTCGGCACCAGCACGCGCGGCGAATGCTCCTCGCGAAACAGGATCACCCGCGGAATGAGATGGTAGAGATAGGCCGAGCCGAACGAACCCGGCCAGCGCACATCCATCCGCGGATAGTCGCCGGTGCCGACCAGGTTGATGTTCCCGGCGCCGTCGATCTGGCCGCCGCCGAGAAAGAACGCGTCGACGCGGCCCTGCGCGGCGCAGTCGAACAGCTCGACGCCGCCATTGGTGAAGAAATTGTGCCGGCTCGAGCCGAGGATCGAGATGCGGACAGGCGGCTTGCCCTGTTGCGCGTTGCGTGCGCGCAGCAGCATCGCGCCGGCCGCCGGGATCGGCGATGAGGCGCCGACGGCGACATGGCGGATGCCATCGAGCAGGTCGGCGATGACGGTGATCAGCAGTTCTTTGCGTGCGCGCTCGTCGTGCATGGTCATGCCACCTCCTTGCTGCGGGTCAGGAAGGCGGCGAGATAGGTGCGAAAGCCCTCGTCGGTGCGCGCCATCGCGGCGTAGCGCGAAAGCTCGGCGCCATCGGTCTCGTACTCGTCCCACAGCGGCAGCGGCCAGGCCCCGTTCTCGGCGACTGCGATGGCATCGACATAGAGCGCCGGCAGCACGCCGGCGGCGGAGTCCTCGGTCGCCATCAAATCGCGATCGACGATACGCTCGACGGTGACCAGCGTGCGCTTCGCCGCATAGGCCATCGTCGCCAGCTCACGGTAGCGGCCGATGCGGACATTGCCGAAGCGGTCGACCTCGGGGGCATGAAACAGCGCCACGTCGGGCGTGATCGCCGGCACCACGACCACCTTGCCAGGCTCGCCGACGGGACTGTCGATCACCTTCCAATCGGGGCGGACCCGCAGCAGATCGCTGCCGATGATGCCGGCGATCGGCATGAACGGCACGCCCTTCTGCCCGGCCAGCAGGCCGGCATGGATCGCAGGGCAGGTGGCATCGCGCAGGCGGATGCTGCCGTCGCGCACGGCCGCGACGAAGCGCGGTGCGCCGCCGGCCTCGCCGAGCGAGACGGCGCTGGTTTCCACCACCGCGGCCACGCCGGCGCCGATCAGCAGATCGGCCTGGAGGCCCGATATCGGCACGCAGACGAGATGCAGCCCGGTGAGGCCGGCCTCGATCATCGCTGCCGTCGCCGCCATCGAGACGCCGGCACGGTCGACCGGGATCGCGATCGATTGCCCCGGTGCGATGGATGCGACGAGCGCCTCCAGGCCGACCATCTCCGTCATCGGCGTATCCTCCCGTTGTTGCTTTGCCGCGCAGTGTAGCGATGCCCCGCGGACGTGTCAGTGCTCGTATGCGATCGTCGAGCCGCGGATGATGAGCTCCGGCGCCAATACGATGTGGTCGGTCGCTGCCTCGCGCCCGGCAAGGCGGTCGAGCAGCAGCCGCGCCGCGGCTTCCCCCATGTCGCGCTGGGCGATCCGCACCGTGGTCAGCGGCGGCGCGACCATGTCGACGAACGGCATGTCGTTGTGGCCGACCACGGAGATATCACCGGGGCAGGTCAGGCCGCGCGCGGCGAGCGCGTCATAGACGCCGAGCGCCAGCAGATCATTGGCGGCGACGATTGCGGTTGGGCGCGTCCGCCGCGCGAGCAGGCGCAGCGCAGCCTCGCGACCCGCCGCACGCGTATAGGTTTCGACGGCTTCGACCGGCGCATGGCGGGCCGACAGTCCCGCAGCCCTGATGCTGGCCTCGAAGCCGGCGCGGCGGCGTGCGCCGGTCGAGATGTGCTGCGGGCCCGCGACGTGACCGATGCGCCGGTGGCCGAGCGCGACGAGATGCTGGACGGCGAGACGCATGCCGGCGGCGTCGTCGCTTGCTGCCGAGGGCAGGAGTCCGGCTGCGTCGACGCGATTGACAAGCACCACCGGCAGCGCTGCATCCAGGCAGTGCTTCACGACGTCGTCACGCAAGCTCACCGTCGCCAGTACCAGACCGTCGACGCCGCGCGCGATCAGCCGGTCGACGAGATCCCGCTCCGACCCCTCTGTGCCGGCGTCGGCCACGATCGTTGCATAACCCTGCGCGTGGAGATGATCGGCGATGCCGGACAGCATCGGCGGAAAGCCGGGGTCGGCGATATCCGGCGCGAGCACGCCGATCAGGCCGCTGCGTCCGGTGCGCAGGCCCTTGGCGGCCATGTTCAGCCGGTAGCCGAGCGCGTTGGCTGCGGCCTGGATCTTGTCCGCGACATCGGCAGCGACGAGGTGCTTCATCGCCGGGCTGAGCGCACGCGAGACCGTCGAGGGATGCACACCGCAACGGGCGGCGACGTCCTTGATCGTCGGGCGCGAGGACGACGCATGCAGGCCTGCTGCCGGTCGCAATGTCCGTTTCATTCCCAGCCTCTGATGTCGCCGCGCAACGACGTTTTGATCATGCTATACCTTGACACGCTTTGCGTGTATGCAATAAATTCGGCTTTGCAATCGATTGCAATAGAACAATGGGAAACGTCCACATGACAGCGAGCGCGCTGAAGCCGCATCTGGTCAGCCCGGAGCATCTCGATCCGCATTGGCGCTGGGGGCGGGCGATTCCGTCGCATGGCCATGTCTCGGTGGATTTCGAGCGCCGCGTCGATTTCGACAGGTTACGGCGCTACCGGCTGGCGCGGGCGCGCGCGGCGCTGAAGGCGTCGGGCTATGGTGCGCTGCTGCTGTTCGACGTCAACAACATTCGCTACGTGTCCGGCACCAAGATCGGCGAATGGGAGCGCGACAAGCTGTGCCGTTTCGCGCTGCTGGCCGGCGACGGCGAGCCGATCGTGTGGGATTTCGGCTCGGCGGCCGTCCATCATCGTCTGTTCTGTGACTGGCTGGCGCCGGAGAATTGCCGCGCCGGCATGCTCGGAATGCGCGGCACCGTGCCGCCGGCGGTCGGACTGATGAAGGCGCATGCCGAGGAGGTCATGAGCCTTTTGCGCGCCGCAGGCGTTGCCGACATGCCTGTCGGCGTCGACCTTGCGGAAACGGCGATGTTCTTCGAGCTGCAGAAGGCCGGCATGAAGGTGGTCGATGGCCAGCAGGTCATGCTGGACGCGCGCGAGATCAAGAACATCGACGAGATCATGCTGCTCAACCAGGCCGCGGCCATGGTCGACGGCGTCTATCATTCGATCTACGAGCACCTGAAGCCGGGCGTGCGCGAGAACGACATCGTCGCGCTTGCCAACAAGATGCTCTACGAGATGGGCTCCGACGACGTCGAGGCGATCAATGCCATCTCCGGTGAGCGCTGCAATCCGCATCCGCACAATTTCACCGACCGCATCCTGCGTCCGGGCGACCAGGCGTTCTTCGACATCCTGCAGTCCTATCAGGGCTACCGGACCTGCTACTACCGCACTTTCAACGTCGGCCGCGCCACGCCGGCGCAGCACGACGCCTACAAGCAGTGCCGCGAATGGCTCGACAATGCGATCGCGCTGATCAAGCCGGGCGTCTCGACCGACACCGTGGCCAAGGTCTGGCCTAAGGCCGAGGAGTTCGGCTTTCCCTCGGAGATGGCGGCCTTCGGCTTGCAGTTCGGCCACGGCCTCGGGCTCGCGCTGCATGAGCGCCCGATCATCTCGCGGCTGGTCTCGCTGGACAATCCGATGGAGATCAAGACCGGCATGGTGTTCGCGCTCGAGACCTACTGTCCGGCGACCGACGGCTTCTCGGCTGCGCGTATCGAGGAGGAGGTGGTGGTCACCGACAAGGGCTGTCAGGTGATCACGCTGTTCCCGGCCGAGGAATTGCCGATCGCCAACCGCTACTGAGCGAACGGACGGTGCGACCAGGAGAGTGGTCTTCGTGTTTTCGTCATTGCGAGCGAAGCGAAGCAATCCAGGGCGGCAGCCGTGACTCTGGATTGCTTCGTCGCTTCGCTCCTCGCAATGACGGCATCCGTGATAAGTAGGACGAGGAGACGACAATGACCACGACGCATTCGCTCGGCTGGATCGGCATGGGGCGCATGGGCTATCCAATGGCTGAGCGCCTGCTCAAGGCCGGCCACAAGGTGTCGATCTACAATCG
Source organism: Bradyrhizobium sp. SZCCHNR1098 (assembly GCF_032489375.1). Lineage (NCBI taxonomy): Bacteria > Pseudomonadati > Pseudomonadota > Alphaproteobacteria > Hyphomicrobiales > Nitrobacteraceae > Bradyrhizobium > Bradyrhizobium sp. SZCCHNR1098. Next base: position 251,726 of record NZ_JAUEXY010000004.1, on the reverse strand, counting down.
CACCCGCGCCAAGGCCGAGCCGCTGGCGGCGAAAGGCGGCGTGATCGTCGATCATCCCCGTGATCTCACCGCGTGCGACATCGTGTTCACGATGGTGTCGACGGGCAAGGATCTCGAGCAGGTCTATTTCGGCGACAACGGCCTGGTGGCTGCCAGTTCTGGATCGCGTCCCCGGATCCTGGTGGACTGCTCCTCGATCGGCATCGAGCAGTCGGAGGCGATCGCCGCCAAGCTCATTCGACTGGGCTGTGAGTTCGTGCGGGCGCCGGTGTCCGGCAACGGCAAATGCGTCAAGGCCGGCAAGCTGTCGTCGGTGGTCTCGGGCCCCAAGGCAGCGTTCGAGGTCATCGAACCGTATCTGGCGAAGATCGCCGTCTCCGGCGTGTCCTATGTCGGCGAGGGCGAGCTCGCGCGCATCTGCAAGATCGCGCACAACGTCTTCCTCGGCGTCGTGATCCAGAACCTCGCCGAGATCACCATCCTGGCGCAGAAGGCCGGCGTGCCGCGCCATGCCTTCCTCAATTTCATGAATGCCAGCGTGATGGGCTCGACCTTCACCAGGTACAAGAGCAACGCGCTGGTCAATCTCGACTGGACCACGACCTTCACGCCACCGCTGCTGCGCAAGGATCTCGATCTCGGCCTGTCGGCAGCGCGCCAGCTCGACGTCGCGATGCCGGTGACGGCCGCGACGCGCGAGGCATTGCAGGCCCATGTCGGCGCCGCCTCGCTGCAACCAGATCCCGCCGGCTATCTGGAGAAGGACTTTGCGGCGCTGCTGGAGACCGTCGCGCTCGCGGCGGGTCTCAAGCTGCAGCCCGAGAACGTGCCGATGCCGACGGGATTGGAGACGGAGGGATAACGTCCGTCAAACCGTCAGCGCCCGCCAGCGCGTGTCGCGCGCGGAGGGGCGGCGGTGCAGGCGGGCATCGAGCAGGTCGCGTGCCTGGGCCAGCGCGCCGCTGCGGATCAGCGCCAGGATGTAGGTGTCCTCGATCACCTCCCGCTGCGCGTGGCTGCCGCCGATGCGGGGGAGATCGCCGATGACGGGCGCAAGCTCGCGCGCGCATCCGCGCCAATTGTCATCGGCGAACGCACGCAGCGCCCGCAACATGTGCGGCACGATGCGCCCGGCCGGCAGTCTGCCCTCGGCCTGCCGCCGCTCGATCGCGGCAAGGCGTCCCTTGAGCGCGGCGCTGTCATGCGTCGCTGCCGCGATCATCACCAGATGCATCTCGGCGAAGGCGAGGGTCGAACCCGTGAAGCGCGTGCTCGCATAGGCCGCCGTGTCGGCCCATGCGTTGGGCGGCACCGGTTGCTCGTCAGCCATCAGCCGCCACAGCAGCGAGGCGCAGTCGGACAGGGTGTTGAGCGGCGGCGCCGAGTCCATCGTCGGCACCAGCACGTCGGTATAGACCGCCAGCGCCTTGTCGGCGTCGCCCCGGTCCAGCGCGCCGAGCGCCTGGTGCCAGCAGATATGGCCATGCAGCATCCCGGTGCGGTCATAGTCGCCGATCCACCCCTCGACGAGCGCATCGGCCTCGTCCACCGCGCCGTCCTCGAACATCGCATGCAGCAGCGCATGCACGGCATAGGCGTTGTGCCGGCGCAGCGCGAAGCTGCGCTCGGTGACGGCGCGGCCCTTCGCCAACTCGCCGGCCTCGGTCAGGGCCCAGCCATGGTTGGACATGAACCACCAGTCCTCGCCATAGTCAGCGGCGAAGCGGTCGCAGAGGTCGCGGCGGGCGGCATCGTGATCGGCGCGGCCGGAGAAGGCGAGCAGGCCGAAAGCGCCGAGCGGGAGCGCCATGATCATGGCGTCTCGCGGCCAGTTCGCCAGATGCGCCAGGGTCGATGTCAGCGCGTCAGTGCCGCGTCCCTCGATGGCGAGCACCAGGGTCGCGACATGGCTCTGCTCGCGCGGGGTGCCGCGCTTGGCAGCGAGGTCGCGGGCCCGTGCGATGGTCTGCAGCGCCGCCTCGCGCTGCATGTAGATCGCGTGGATGCGAGCACGCGCCGCGTGCGCCAGCGCGAACTCCGGATCGAGCATGATCGCCCGCTCGAACGCGTCAGTGGCCCCGGGCCAGAATGCGAGCAGCAGATCCATGCCCTCGCGATAGGCTGCGGCCGCGTCAGTGGAGGCGGTCGACAGTGGCAGGCCGTAGCGATCCTCCTCCATCTTAGCCCACCCGCGGCCTGCGGCCCTCGATCGGATAGGCCGGATCGTTGTAGCCGGGCGTCGAGGCGTGGCCGGTCACGACCAGCCGGTCGATCAGCGCCTCGTCGTCTGCGGCGAAGGGATAGTCGAGCGCGCGGATGTAGTCGTCCCATTGCGCTTCGGTGCGCGGACCCGCGATCACGGAGCTGATGAAGGCGGAGTTGAGCACCCAGGACACGGCGAACTGTCCCGGCGTGAAGCCCTTCGTCTCGGCGTGACGCTTGATCTCCTGCGCCAGCTTCAACGATTCGGGCCGCCACTCGGTCTGCATCATTCGCGTATCGTTGCGGCCGGCGCGGGTGTCCGTGTCCGGCGGTGCATCGGGGCTGTACTTTCCGGTGAGCACGCCGCGCGCCAGCGGGCTGTAGGGCACGACGCCGAGGCCGTAATAGTCGCAGGCCGGCAGGTGCTCGACCTCGGGCATCCGGTTCATCGCATTGTAGTAGGGCTGGCTGACGATGGGGCGGTCGATGCCGCCTGCGTCGCAGAGATTGCAGATCTCGGCGAGCCGCCAGGCGCGGTAGTTGGAGACGCCGAAATAGCGGATCTTGCCGGCACGCATGAGGTCGCCGATCGCGCGCACGGTTTCCTCGAGCGGCGTCGCGTGATCCTCCTTGTGCAGGTAGTAGATGTCGATGTGACCGGTGCCGAGCCGCTTCAGGCTTTCGTCCGCCGCCTGCAGCACCCAGCGCCGCGACAGGCCGGCGCGGTTGGGATCGTCGCCCATCGGATTGGCGAGCTTGGTCGCGACGATCCAGCGGTCGCGCTCGCGCGCGATGGCGCGGCCGACCACCTCCTCGGAAGCGCCTTTGTTGTAGGCATCCGCGGTATCGATGAAGTTGATGCCGGCGTCGCGCGCCTTGGCGATGATGCGGGCGGATGTCGGCTCGTCGGTGGGACCGCCGAACATCATCGTCCCCAGGCAGATCGGCGACACCTTCAGGCCGGAACGGCCGAGCTGGCGATATTGCATTCTTGCCTCATTTCAAACCGTCGCCACCGCGGGCGAAGGGGATACGATAACTCTCTCAGCGCGTCATTGCGAGCGCAGCGACGCAATCCAGGGCCGGGTCGGGACTCTGGATTGCTTCGTCGCTGCGCTCCTCGCAATGACGGAGAGGCGAGATCACGGCTCACTCGCTCTTCAGAATCTTGAACACGCCCGAGGCCATCGCGATCACGCGATGTCCGGCCATGACCTCCGTGGTGATGAACACCAGGCTGCGGGTGATCCGCACCACATGCGGCCGCGACACCAGGGTCTCGCCGATCTTGCCGGACTCGACGAAATGCGTGTCGAACTGGATCGTCGCCATGTGCTCCTTGCCCGCGGCGTAGCGGGCCGTCATGCCGCAACTGCGGTCGGCGAGCGTCATGATCACGCCGCCCTGAACCAGGCCGCGGCGGTTGTGGTGCTTGTCCTCGGTGACGATGGCGTACTCGTGGACACCGCCGACGACCCGCTGCCACAGCGGGCCGATCAGATGCAGGAAACCGGAGGTGTCGACGATCTCCCAGCCGTCGGACGTCATCCTGGCCGCGGCCGATTTCGTCATCGCTGAAGACCCTTCCCGTTGTGGCCCGAGCCGGCCTGGAGGTCGTTTCATCTGTCGCCGGCCTGGTGTAGTCAAGCTGCATGCCGATGCCGTTCGACGATGCCACGAGGCGGAAAATCGCAAGCTGCTGCGCGGGCTTCGTGCGGCTGGAGGCGACTGTGGCGGCGGCCTCGCTGAAGCGCGCGGCGGTGGTGATCGCGCTGGCCCCGCACCACGAGACCGGCGACACGGCGCTGCTGCTCACTCTGCGTGCTGCAGGGCTGCGCAGCCATGGCGGGCAATGGGCGCTGCCGGGCGGACGCTGCGACGCCGGCGAAACGACGGTCGAGGCCGCGCTGCGCGAGCTCGCAGAGGAGCTCGGGCTGATCCTGGCGCCGGATGCGGTGCTGGGCCTGCTCGACGACTACCCGACACGGTCGGGCTATCTGATTACCCCCGTCGTCGTATGGGCGGCCAATGGCCGCACGCTGCGGCCGAATCCGGACGAGGTCTCCTCGGTGCACCGGATCGGCCTCGACGCGATCACGGCGGATGACGCGTTCGATTTCACCGCGATCCCCGAGAGCACGCGGCGCGCCATCCGTTTTCACGCCCGCGAGGGTCTCATTCACGCGCCCACCGCAGCGCTGATCTATCAGTTCCGCGAGGTCCTGTCCGGCCGCGACACCCGGGTGCACGAGCTGGAGCAGCCGGTGTTTGCCTGGAAGTAGCCGCCGTTTCGGCTACAAGGGCGGCATGCTGCATCAGCCGATTCGCACCCTTGCCCTGATTCTCGCCTGCGCCGTTTCCGGCGCGCTGCCTTTGCTGGCCGCGGAACCCGGCTCACCGGTCGCGCCGCGCGAAGCTTTGGCGCAGATGGCATCGCCGGCTGCGATTGCGGAGTATCGGCGCAAACTCGCCGAATATCAGCAGGCGCGGGCGGAGTTCGACCAGGAGGCGGGCGCCTATTGGAAGGCGATCGCCGACAAGCGCCGTGCGCGCAATGCCAAGCGCCGCGACCGCCAGCCGATCGGGCTCGACGACTATGTGCTGGAGCAGCCGCCGGTCTACACCGGGCCGAAGCGGCCGGTGAACCCCGAGCCGGAACCTGAGGGCGAGCCGCGCGAGCGCAAATACATCCCGGTGGTCGCCGACCTCGTGAAGGCGGCACAGGAGCATTTCCAATGGTCGCCGCAGCGCCCCGCCAACGACATCGATTTCAAGCGCGCCTATGCGCGCTTCGCCGCGGCGTCGGGACTGACGCGCGAGCAGGCGGTGCGCGTCTATGCCTTCGAGACCGGCGGTAACGGCAAGCATGACTCGCAATCGGGCTTCAAAGGCAACCGCGCGATCTCGACGGCGATCGGCTACAATCAGCTCTTGACCACCAACAGTGTCGAGCTGCTGGCCGAGCAGGGCCCGCTGTTCATCCGCCTGCTCGGCGAACGCGTGGCGCAGACGACCGGCCCGGCGCGTGGCGCGATGGAGCACAAGCTCGCGGTCCTGAAGAAGATGGTCGCGATTGCGCGCTCCGTGCCGGACGACTGGTCGGCGCATGAGAAGATCGGCAATACGCCGCAGGGGTGGGCCATGCATGCGATGGTGCTCGACATCGACGTCGGGCCGATGCTGCAGACCCACAAGCTCTTGACCTCGGTGCTGTTCGCGCGCGCCAAGGGCTACACCCGGCCGCTTTCGGCCGCAGAGCTCGAGATGATGAATCTCACCGGGGACGGCACCGGCTTCGACATGGTGACGATGCCGCTCGAGATGCGCGATCAGGTTCCGACCGCCAACTTCTTCCAGCGCGGCGGCTATGAGCGCAATCCGGTCGCCGTTCGCCACAACACCGTGGCAAAGCTGCTGGCGGTGACGGATGCCAGGATGGACTCGCTCAGCGGCCTGCCCGGCGCCAAGGAGCTGGCGGCGGCGTTCTGAGGCTGCGCTCGCTCGCCTTCACTCATCCGCGCCGAACGAGAAGCTGCCGTCGCCGTCGAGATAGGGGGCCGTCCGCATGTAGAGCTGACCGTTCTGGCCGACGAAGAACAGCGTGCCCTTCGGCACCTTCTTGGCGCCCTTGAGCAGCATGTCGGCGTTCTTGGTGCCCATCTTGTAGGCGAGCGTCTTGCCATCCTTGCCATAGGCGTAGCCCATGTCGGGCTTCAGCTCCCACGGCTCCGGCGGTGCCGCGCGCGCCGCGCTAGTCAGTGCGCCCAGCGCACCGAGGGCGATAAGGGCTTTCAGAACCGGGCTCTTCATGTCCTCCTCCAATCGATGTCGTCTCGAACAAATCACGAACACCGAGGCAGCGTCAACGTCGCCCCGTCGCAGCGCAGTGATCGTTGGCGGATTTTTAAATTCGCCGATCTCGCGATTATCCTGCAGCGTGGTTTAGAAACATAGGCCAAGAAAACACTTTGGGGATGATTCGGATGAGCCTCGTCACGAAGATCGGTTGGGTTGCGGCGTTGTCGCTGGTGACGTTGGCGTCCGCCCGGGCCGACGACTTCAAGCTGTCCAACAACCAACGCATCGCCTGCAGCCGCGGTCTCTCCGCCGGCAAGCTCAATACGGCCGTCTGCAAGTCCTACGCCTACCTCTTCAACGTGAAGACCTCGGAATATTTCCGCTGCCAGGTCTCCCTGTCGCTGACCCGGGACAACAAGGAGGTCATCAACGTCCAGACCGACGGCGGCTGCACCAGGAAGCCGCGCGTGTTCGACACCGATTCGAAATACGAGTTCGACGCCACCGAGACCGAGCCGGCGAACACCAACTCCTTCTTCGGCAATGGCGGCTACTCGATCTGGGTGGCGGATGCGACCCAGCAGAAGGTGCGCGGCTGCATCACGATCTCGTCCGGGCTCGGCTCGGACATCTCCAAATGCCTCGACATGACGTTCCAATGATCGGCGGCCTCGCGAGGGAGGCGGCCCGCCGCTCTGGGCTGCACCTGTGGTTCAAGCCGATGATACCGTCAATGTAAGATTGAACGCGGGCCGCATCGATCCCGGCCTCGCGCCGTGGGAGCGGGAGAGGCTGGTGCGCCAGTCCTTCGGATGGGTTGACCCCGCGCCCGCAGCCGTCCAATTTGCGGCAAAATCAATGGGAGGATCCATGCGTTTCTCGACATTCTCTGGCACTGCAACCGGTTTCATTCTGGCAGCCGCCTGCCTGCTCGCGGCGCCAGCGGCGCAGGCGCAGAGTTTCATCAACGTGCTCACCGGCGGCACGTCGGGCGTCTACTATCCGCTCGGTGTCGCGATCGGGAAGATCTACGGCGACAAGATCCCCAATGTGAAGACCCAGGTGCAGGCGACCAAGGCCTCGGTCGAGAACCTGATCCTGCTGCAGCAGGGACGCGGCGAGCTCGCCTTCGCGCTCGGCGACTCCCTGAAAGCCGCCTGGAACGGCGAGGAGGAGGCCGGCTTCAAGTCCAAGCTGGACAAGCTGCGCACGATCGGCGCGATCTATCCGAACTACATCCAGATCGTCGCGACGGCCGAGTCCGGCATCAAGACGCTGGCGGATCTCAAGGGCAAGAGTCTGTCGGTCGGCGCGCCGAAGTCTGGCACCGAGCTCAACTCGCGCGCGATCCTCGCCGCCGCCGGCATGAGCTACAAGGATCTCGGCAAGGTGGAGTATCTGCCCTTCGCCGAATCCGTCGACCTGATGAAGAACCGGCAGCTCGGTGCCACCTTGCAGTCGGCTGGCCTCGGCGTCGCCTCGCTGAAGGATCTGTCGACCTCATCGCCGATCACGGTGGTGTCGGTGCCGAAGGAGGTCGTCGACAAGATCGGTGCGCCGTTCGTGGCGGCGATCATCCCGGCCAACACCTATACCGGTCAGGACAAGGACGTGCCGACCGCGGCTGTGATCAATTATCTCGTTACCAGCTCGGCGGTATCCGACGATCTCGCCTATCAGATGACCAAGCTGATCTTCGATTCGCTGCCGGAGCTCGCCAATGCGCATGCCGCCGGCAAGGAGATCAAGCTGGAGACAGCGGCGCAGGACAGCCCGGTGCCGCTGCATCCGGGCGCGATCCGCTACTACAAGGAGAAGGGCATCCTGAAATAAGGAGCTGCTCGCCCGGCCTTCCTTGCAGGCCGGATCATTCGCAACCGGCTGCGCGGGAAGCCCTCCGCGCAGTCTTGTCGTTCAGGTGATTGCGGCCATGGTCAGCAGCGCCTGATGGGCGCGTTGGGGGGATCATGACGATCGAAGCCGTTAACATGGAAACGCCGGTCAAGGTCGAGTTCGACAATTTCGAGCACGGCTTTCCGGAAGGCTTCGGCCCCGGCCGCTGGGGCTATCTCGCCTACGGCATCGGGCTCGCCTTTGCGATATTCCAGCTCTACGTCGCCGCCTTCAACTATCTGCCGAGCCAGGTCGTCCGCGGCGTCCATGTCGGCTTCCTGCTGCTGCTGACCTTCGGCCTGATCGGCAACTTCACCGCCAAGACCGATGCGGGGCGTACCGCCGGCTGGACCATCGGCGCCATCGGCTTCCTGTGCGGCCTCTATCAGTGGATCTTCTATGCGGATCTGATCGCGCGCGACGGCGATCCGACGCGCACCGATCTCGTGGTCGGAACCCTGCTGGCGGTACTGATCTTCGAGGGCACGCGCCGGCTGATGGGGCTCGCGCTGCCGCTGATGTGCGGCGCCTGCCTGCTGTACTGGTTCTTCGGCCAGTATCTGCCGGCGCCGCTCAATCATCGCGGCTATGATTTCGATCAGGTGATTACACACCTCTCCTTCGGCACGGAGGGCTTCTACGGCGTGCCGATCTACGTCTCGGCGACCTACATCTTCCTGTTCATCCTGTTCGGCTCGTTCCTCGAACATGCCGGCATGATCCAGCTGTTCACCGACGTCTCGCTCGGCCTGTTCGGTCGCACCCGCGGCGGTCCGGCCAAGGTCGCCGTGTTCGCCTCCGGCATGATGGGTACGATCTCGGGCTCGGGCGTTGCCAATGTGGTGACCGTCGGCCAGTTCACGATTCCGCTGATGATCCGGTTCGGCTACCGCCGCGCCTTCGCCGCCGGCGTCGAAGCCACCGCGTCGATGGGCGGCCAGATCATGCCGCCTGTCATGGGCGCGGTCGCCTTCATCATGGCCGAGACGCTGGGAGTCGACTACTCGGTCATCGTCAAGGCGGCCGTGATCCCGGCCATCCTCTATTTCGCCTCGGCGTTCTGGATGGTGCATCTGGAGGCCGGCAAGCACGGCCTGACCGGGATGAAGCCGTCGGAGATTCCGAGCGCCTGGAAGGCGCTGGTGGCGCGCTGGTACCTCGTGCTGCCGCTCGCCGCGCTGGTCTACATGCTGTTCGAGGGCTTCACGCCGCTGTATGCGGGCTCGATGGGACTCGCGCTGACGGTGGCGCTGATCCTCGGCACCTCGATCACCATGGGCTTCTCCAACCAGGTGCTGCGTTACGTGTTCTGGATCGGGCTGGCGCTCGTCGTCGGCGCGCTGTCGCGCAACGGCCTGCAGATCGTGCCCGTCGCTTCCGTCGTCGTCGCGCTCATCGTCATCACCGGCTTCGTGCGCGGCGGCATGGGCACCTTGCACGCCTGCCGCGATTCTCTGGCTGAAAGTGCGAAGTCGGCGTTGACCGTCGGCATGGCCTGCGCGATCGTCGGCGTCATCATCGGCATGATGACGCAGACCGGCGTCGGCTCGATCTTCGGCAGCTGGGTGATCGGCCTCGGCAAGACCAGCCTGTTCGCGGCGCTGATCATGACCATGCTGCTGTCGATCCTGCTCGGCACCGGCATTCCGACCATCCCGACCTACATCATCACCGCGGCACTGGCGGCACCTGCGCTCGCCAAGCTCGGCGTACCGCTGATCGCGAGCCACATGTTCGCGTTCTACTACGGCATCATGGCGGACCTCTCGCCACCGGTCGCGCTGGCCGCGCTGGCGGCGGCGCCGATCGCCAAGGAGAATCCGGACAAGATCGGCTGGGAGGCGATGCGGATCGCGCTCGCCGGCTACGTCATTCCCTTCATCTTCGTCTACTCGCCGGCATTGATGCTGCAGGCCGGCGACCCGATGGAGGCGCAGCTCGGCTTCCTGGGCGCGGTCGTCTATGCGAGCGTCAAGGCGCTGATCTCGATCGGCCTGTTCGGCATGGTGGCGATCGGCTTCCTGTTCACGCGTATGACCGTGATCGAGCGCCTGCTGGCGTTCGTCGCGTCGGTCTGCCTGCTCGGCGAATTTCCCTACAGTGACGTGCTGGGCTTCGCGCTGGCGGTGGTGATCGTGGCGTGGCAGTGGCGGCAGCGGCCGCCGGCTGCCGTGGCGGCCTCCGCTTGAGCCTCTGCCTCGCCTCATCAGGTGTGGTGAAGGCGCTGACCCTCGCCGGCTTCACTTTGGCCTGGACCCACTCGGTCGAGAAGACCGCGTGGCAGGAGGACTGGCGCGTCACGGCCGACGGTCTCGAACTGGTGCAGGCGCGCGTCAGGGGCTCGGGCGCGGGCATGGAGCCGCCGCCGGAGGCGCGGCTGGTCGACGGCTGGTTCCAGTGGCAGACCCAGCGGGGGCCGCTGTCGCGGATCGTGCTCGCCAATTCCGGCGCGGCCGGCGAGTGGCGCATCTGTGCGGACGGGCAATGCCGGACGCTGTCGGACATTTTCGGCCATGACATCGGCGCCGCGACCATCACGATGAGCGCCTGTAGCGAATAACGAATAAACGACGGGAGAACGCGATGGATCGTCTCAGGGGCAAGGTGGCGCTGGTGGTCGGTGCGGGCTCGATCGGGCCTGGGTGGGGCAACGGCAAGGCCACGGCCGTGACCTTTGCGCGAAAGGGCGCCAAGGTGTTCTGCGTCGACCGCAACAAGGACGCCGCCGCGGAGACCGCCTCGATCATTTCAGGCGAAGGCGGGCAGGCCGAGGCGTTCACCGCCGATGTCTCGAAGGCCGTCGAGGTCGAGGCGATGGTGAAGGCTTGCGTTGCCGCCTATGGCCGTATCGACGTGCTCGACAACAATGTCGGCATTGCGGAGATGGGCAGCGTGGTCGATGTCGATGAAGCGGAATGGGACCGCGTGTTCGCGGTCAACCTGAAGAGCGCCTATCTCGCCATGAAGCACGTCATTCCAGTGATGATCGGGCAGGGCGGTGGCTCCATCATCAACATCTCCTCGGTGGCCTCGATCCGCCAGGTCGGCATCTCCTATGTCAGCTACGGCGCCAGCAAGGCGGCGATGAACCAGATGACGCGCACGACCGCGGTCGAGTTCGCGCCGAAGCACGTCCGCGTCAATGCGATCCTGCCCGGGCTGATGAAGACGCCGATGGTCGAGCACTCCGCTGGGCTGGCTGCGAGCTACGCCAAGGGCGATGTCGAGGAGATGTGGAAGAAGCGCGATGCGCAGGTGCCGATGGGGCATATGGGCGACGCCTTCGACGTCGCCAATGCTGCGGTGTTCCTCGCCTCCGACGAGTCGCGCTATGTCACCGGCACCATGCTGGTGGTGGATGGCGGGTTGACCTGCAGGAGTTAGATCAGACAAGCGCCGGCTTCGTCACGCCGTCATTGCCTCGGAGCGATCGCTCCTCGCAATGACGGCGATGATGCGGGGGAGGGCGCTACTGCGCCATGGCCAGCATGCCGCCCGCGAACGCATGCCATGCCGAGGTCATGCTGATCGGCCAGTTCAGGAGCTTCACGGCGATCAGCGCCAGCCCGCCATAGACGTAGACCGGGTGGACACGTCCGAACGTGCGGCGGTCGTGGATGATGGCGACGACGAGCAGCAGGTAGGCGACGAAAGCCGGCGGGATCGTTACGAACACCGGCGGCGGGCCGAGCGGGCCGGGCGGCGCCAGGAATGTCAGGAACCAGCGCGCCACGGCGGCGTCGAGCAGCGAGATGCCGGCGAGCAGCATCAGCCGCTTGTGCGTTTCCGGCCGGCGCAGATGGACAACCGCGAGCGTAAAGACCACGGCAAAGAAGGCGATGCCGCTGAGCGGCACGATGGCAAAGGCGATGCCCTCATTGACCTGCCCCATTGCCGCGGAGCGCTTCATCGCCTCGATGGCAACGAGGAAGCCAAAGATCGTCATCGCCGTGGCGAGCGATACGCCGAAGATGCCGAGCGAGCGGTGCCGCGCCGTGCGTCCGGATGCGGCAAGCCAGCTCTGCAGCGCGAAATACAGAGTCCAGGTGAAGAACAGGAAGCCGTGGAAATGAATCACGGGCGCGCCGGAGAATGAGCCGCGGGCCAGTGGCAGCCAGTAGGTCGGTGCGAAGCCGATGATCGCAATGGCCATGCAGGCCAGAGCCATGTTGAAATAGAAATAGCGCGCAGGGGACGCAACGACGCCGCGTGCGCGCGAATTGTCGGTCAGAATAGTCATGCGGTTGTGTCTGCGGGGATCGCAACAGGTTCAAATGGCGACGAAGGCTTCGCCGGTGCGCATCCACAACATCGCGAGGGGAATGCGCGGCACGACCACACGCATTTTTGTCGGGCCGCAATCAGCTCGCGAGCGCCCGTTCGCAAGGGGCGCCTTCTGCAGGAAAGGACTGTCGCACCGCGGCTGCCGCTGTATAGTTGAAGTCGCCGCGGCGGCGGCTACGCCCGCGCCGTGCCGGATCGCCCACGACCTGAGAGAGCCATCTGCCTTGACCGCATCCGTCTCCTCATGGGCTGCAGCCGATCGCCGGGATGGGATGCTGCGCCTCGCTGCGCTTGTCACGCTCGGATGGCTGGTCTCGACCCAGGCCCATGCGGTTGGCGCGGCCGAGCCCGGCAAGGAGCCGGCGGTGGATGCCGGTGCCTGCATGGCGGCCTCGGAGGCGCACGATGGCGACAAGGTGCTCACCGAATGCGGCGCCGTGATCGACAATCCCAAGGCCGCGAGGGCCGATCGCATCAATGCGCTGATCGCGCGCGCCTCGATCTTCATCACCAGGGGTGAGATCGATCGCGCCATCGCCGATTACGGCGTGACCTTGCAGCTCAACCCGACGCTCGCCAGCATCTTCAATGCGCGCGGCGAACTGCATCGCAAGAAGGGCGACCGTCCGAAGGCGCTGGCCGATTTCGCCGCGGCGCTGCGGCTCAATCCGGATCACGCCAGCGCCCGCAGCAACTACCACGCGCTCGCAGTGGAGCTCGAGCGCCTGGGCGCGCAGATGGCCGTCGCGGGCAGGCCGAGCTTCAATTGCGCCATGGCGCGGCGCGCCGTGGAGAAGGCGATCTGCGCCGATCCGGAGCTCGCCAATCTCGATCGCGAGATCGACGGCGCGCAGGCCCGCGTCGTTCGCGAGGCGCTCGGCCCCGCCGCGGCACGTGCCCTGCAGCGCGAGCAGGACGCGTTCATCGCGCGGCGCAACGCCGGCTTTGGCAAGCCCGGCTACGATCTCAAGAAGGCAATGCAGGACCGCCTGCGGCGGCTGAACGGCGTCGACGGCTATTAGCCATCGGCGTGGCCGCTTGAACCGGGTTCCGTCCGGAGACGACAACGGGGGAGATCAGCATCTCAACCCGCAACAGTCGGAATTCGAGCCGAGTCCATGCCGATGCACGCTTTCATTCGTTCGATTTCATCCCGCTCGTCCTACCTCGCGCTGGGTCTTGCAGCCGGGCTTGTCCTTGGCCTCGGGGCCCAGCCAGCATCCGCCTCGGACCCCGAATGCGCTTTGGGCAGCAAGGCGCCACCGTCCGAACTCATCGCCGCCTGCTCGACCGCAATCGAGCAGGCATCGGGTTCGCCGAAGGATCAATCCATCGCCCTGGTTGCCCGCGCCGACGCCCGCGCGCGTACCTCGGGCGGCCTGACCCAGGCCCTGAAGGACCTCGACCGTGCCATCGCGCTCGACGGCAAGAATGCGCGTGCCTATCGGCTGCGTGGCGACCTGATGCGCGAAGCCGGTGGCGATGCCGGCAAGGCGGCGGCCGATCTGAGCATGGCGATCTCGCTCGATCCGAATGACGCCGAAGCCTTTGAGCTGCGTGGCGTTGTCCATACCGAGCAGCGCCGTCTTGATCGCGCTCTGGCCGACTACGATCAGGCGATCCGGCTGAAGCCCGACTACGCGCAGGCCTATGCCGACCGGGGCGTCGCCTTCTACCTGCGCGGCGACAATGAGAAGGCCGTGCGCGACTATGACGAGGCGATCCGGCTCGACCCGGAACGGCCGCGCACATTCACCAATCGTGCCGCGGCCTACAAGAAGCTCGGCCAGATGGACAAGGCGCTGGCCGATGACGACGAGGCGATCCGGCGCGATCCGAAGGTGTCGGAATATTACGACAATCGCGGCCTCACCTACGCCGCCATGAAGGAGTACGACAAGGCGATCGCCGATTATGACCAGGCGATCAGGATGGAGCAACGGGCAAATTTCTTCACCAACCGCGGCGATTCCCATCAGTTCAAGGGCGAGCTCGGCGCGGCGCTCAGCGACTACGACGCCGCGCTGCGGCTCGATCCGAATTTCGCGCTCGCCTACAACAACCGCGCGGTGTTGTTCAAGAAGATGGGTGAGCGCGCCAAGGCGCTGGCCGACTACGAGGCGGCGCTGCGGCTGGATCCCGGCAACGACAATGCCAATGCCGGTCGGCGCGTCATGCGGGCCGAAATCAAGAAGTTCGGCGCCGAGCCGCCGCGTCCGTTGAACGCCCCGTCGGAGCGCAGCGGGCCGTCCTTCGACTGCGCCACCGCCGTACGCGAGGTCGAGAAGGTCATCTGTGCCGACCCGCAGCTCTCAGTGCTCGATCTCGGCATTTCCGAAAGCTACGCCCGGCTGCTGAAGTCCTCGCGTGGCCGCGCCGCTGCCGAGCTGCGCAGCAGGCAGCGTGACTTCATCGCCGAGCGCAACGCCCGGTTCGGCAAGCCCGGCTACGACCTTCGTCTAGCCCTGCAGCGTCGCCTGGATACCCTGCGCGATGGAGCGCATTGATCCGGCCCGGAAAATGGCGCGGACGTCCGGGCCTGCCTGATCTGGATCAATTCATGACGGCTTGAACTGTCGCTTTGTCCCGTGACAATACTCGGGAATAAACACAGATCTTGGGGAAACGTCATGAGCGCTGCGAGCCGCTATCACGAGGTCCATGCACGGTCACTGCAGGACCCGGAAGGGTTCTGGGCCGAGGCCGCCCGCGCGATCGACTGGATCGAGCCGGCCAAGACCATCTTCGACCCGTCGATGGGCGCCTATGGCCGCTGGTTTTCCGGCGCCGTCGTCAACACCTGCTACAACGCGCTCGACCGCCACGTCGCCGCCGGCCGCGGCGATCAGCTGGCGCTGATCCATGATTCGCCGCTCACCAGCTCGGTCACGAAGCTCACCTATGCCGAGATGCTGAAGGAGGTGCAGACGCTCGCCGCGATCATGCAGGATTTCGGCGTCGGCAAGGGCGACCGCGTCATCCTGTACATGCCGATGGTGCCCGAGGCGATGGTCGCGATGCTCGCCTGCGCGCGCATCGGCGCGGTGCATTCGGTGGTGTTCGGCGGCTTCGCGGCCAAGGAACTCGCGACCCGCATCGACGACGCCACGCCGAAGCTCGTGCTGTCGGCGAGCTGCGGCATCGAGCCCGGCCGCATCGTGCAATACAAGCCGCTGCTCGATCAGGCGATCGAGCTCGCCGACAACAGGCCCAAGGCCTGCATCATCCTGCAGCGTCCCGAGCATGTCTGCGAGCTCAAGCCCGGCCGCGATTACGACTGGGCCGCGCTGCGGAAGTCCGCGCTCGCCAATGGCAAGGCGGCGCCGTGCGTGCCCGTGCTGGCGACCGATCCGCTCTACATCCTCTACACGTCGGGCACGACCGGCAAGCCGAAGGGCGTGGTGCGCGACAATGGCGGGCACCTCGTCGCGCTCAAATGGTCAATGGAGAATCTCTATGGCATCAAGCCGGGCGAGGTGTGGTGGTGCGCCTCCGACATCGGCTGGGTGGTCGGCCACAGCTACATCATCTACGGCCCGCTGATCCATGGCGCGACGTCGGTGATGTATGAGGGCAAGCCGGTCGGCACGCCCGATGCCGGCGCGTTCTGGCGCGTCATCAGCGACCACAAGGCGGTGGCGCTGTTCACGGCGCCGACCGCGTTCCGCGCCATCCGCAAGGAAGATCCCGAAGGCACGTTGCTGCGCAAATACGATTTGTCACAGTTCCGCACGCTGTTCCTCGCCGGCGAGCGCGCCGACCCGCCGACCGTGGAATGGGCCGAGCAGCAATTGAAGGTGCCGGTCATCGACCACTGGTGGCAGACCGAGACCGGCTGGTGCATCGCCGGAAATCCGGCCGGCCTCGGCCTCTTGCCGGTCAAGCACGGCTCGCCGACGGTCCCGATGCCGGGCTACCAGGTCGACATCGTCGACGAGGCGGCGAGGCCAGTGCCCGCCAACACCATGGGCTCGATCGTGATCAAGCTGCCGATGCCGCCGGGCTGCCTGCCGACGCTGTGGCAGCAGGAGGATCGCTTCAAGGAGTCCTATCTCAGCGAGTTCCCCGGCTACTACAAGACCTCGGACGCCGGCTACAAGGACGAGGACGGCTACGTCTTCGTGATGGGCCGCACCGACGACATCATCAATGTCGCCGGCCACCGGCTCTCGACCGGCGGCATGGAGGAGATCCTGGCCTCGCATCCGGACGTCGCCGAATGCGCCGTGCTCGGCATCAAGGATGCGATCAAGGGCGAGGTGCCCTGCGGCTTCCTCGTGCTCAAGGCCGGCGTCTCGCGCAGCCCTTCTGTGATCGAGAAGGAAATCGTGGCGCTGGTGCGCGACAAGCTCGGCCCCGTCGCTGCGTTCAAGCTCGCCATCACCGTCGGCCGGCTGCCGAAGACGCGTTCGGGCAAGATCCTGCGCGGCACGATCAAGAAGATCGCCGACGGCGAACAATGGAGCATGCCGGCCACGATCGAGGATCCCAAGGTGCTCGAGGAAATCGGCGAGGCGCTGAAGAGCCGCGTCTGACGCGGCGCCGCTGAACGTGCCCCGGGCTTGACCCGGGCGCCCATTGTCGTCAAGCAACGGCCGAGACCAGCCCGATTGACGAGAATGGAACGTTCGATGCGACAGACCTCCGCCCGCTTGGCCTTGGTGCTGATGGCCGTATTTTCGCTCACGGCCTGCGCCTCCCGCAACCAGGGCCCTGCAGTGGCGCTCGGCAATGACGATGACGATGCGGTCTGTCAGGCCGGCGGCAAGGTCGCGCCGGGCTCCGCCGAATATGTCGCCTGCCGCAAGGACCGCGACGTGCAGCGGCAACGCGCCGAGGCACGCGCCGATCGCCGGCAGCGCGATCTCGGCGAATACATGATGAACCATCCCGATCGGCCCTGAGCGCACGTGCAAGCGCCTCTCATGGCGCGTGACTTCGATGCAACAGTTGCGTGACATCGGCACTGCAACAATGCCGATTGATTGAGATCAAATCCAAGTCCATGGCGTCCCTGCCACATCTGCGACCGCAAGGCGCGGCTGTGCCCGCGCAAATGTTGCTCAAGGGTGGCTATGGGGACTTCGATGAACAGAATCTTGAAACTTTCGTCGTCGCTGCTGGTGCTGGCGGCGATCTGCGGAGCCATGGGCTCGGCGCAAGCAGCCGACCTGCAGGCGGCGCCGGTCTACACCAAGGCGCCGGTGGTCGAAGCGTGGAATCCGTGGATGCTTCGTGTGCGAGCGCTCGGCGTGCTGCCGGATGCCGGCGGCTCCAGCGTGAACGTGACGGGCGTGCCGGCGCTGTCGTCGCCGAACTCCGGCCTGTCGATCTCCAACTCGGTCGTGCCCGAGCTCGACATCAGCTACTTCTTCACCAGGAACATCGCGGCCGAGTTGATCCTCGGCGTCACCCGGCATTCCATCGGCGGCACCGGCTCGCTCGACGGTCTCAACATCGGCAAGGCGTGGCTGCTGCCGCCGACGCTCACCCTGCAGTATCACTTCACCGATTTCGGCGCCTTCAAGCCCTATGTCGGTGCCGGCGTGAACTACACGGTCTTCTTTAACCAGAGCGCCGCGAACCAGGTGTGGAACGGTCTTGCCGTCACCAACCTGCACATCTCCAACCAGTGGGGCGCCGCGGTCCAGTTCGGCTTCGACTACATGCTCGACAGGCATTGGGGCCTGAACGTCGACGTCAAGAAGCTGTGGCTGCAGCCGAACTACTCGGCGACCGTCAACGGTGCAATTCCGGTCACCGGCCGCGCCAACATCGATCCGTGGCTGGTCGGCGTCGGCGTCACCTACAAGTTCTGATTTTTTCAGTTCCTCCCAGACTGCCATGGCGCCGGCATCCCCGGCGCCATTTTTTTGGGAGGTTCGTTGGTCGCGGGTCTCGGGCCTGACCACGGCTGTCGTCCCGGCCTTGAGCCGGGACCCATACGCCGCAGCGCGAGCCAGGAACGGAAGGCTTAGTCACAACCGGCTCGGGCAGTTGCGCGATCCTGTGGCTGTGCGTCCCAGCGTTCGCCGGGACGGCAGCGAAGGGCGTGTCACGCGCCTTTGGCGATCCAGAGACGGACGCCCGCGTCCTACTCCTCGTCGTCCTGCTTCTTGCCGCCGATGGTCTTGAGCTTGGCGAACACGGCATCGACGTTGAGATCGTCCTCGTCGCGGCCCGCCGGCTCGTACTCGTCCTTGCGCGTGGTCTCGGAGGCCGGGAGCAGGGTGGCGCCGCTGTAATTGGCGTCGAGCGGCTTTTCCTTGGCGGCACGCTGGACCTCGAAGTCGAGCTCGATCTGCGAGCACAGGCCGAGCGTCACCGGGTCCATCGGCGTCAGCGTCTGCGCATTCCAATGGGTGCGGTCGCGCACGCTGGCGATGGTGGTCTTGGTGGTGCCGACCAGGCGCATGATCTGGGCGTCCTTGAGCTCGGGATGGTTCCGCACCAGCCAGAGAATGGCGCTCGGGCGCTCGTGGCGGCGCGACACCGGGGTGTAGCGGGGGCCCTTGCGCTTGGGCTGCGGCGGCAGCACGACCTTGCTCTCCTGCAGCCGCAGGCGGTAATTCGGGTCGCGCTCGGCCTTCTCGATCTCCTCACGGGTGAGCTGCCCGGTCGAGATCGGATCCATGCCCTTGATGCCTTGGGCGGCGTCCCCGTCGGCAATGGCGCGCACCTCGAGCGGGTGCATCTTGGTAAAATCGGCGACCTGGTCGAAGGTCAAGGCAGTATTGTCGACCAGCCACACGGCAGTTGCCTTCGGCATCAGCGGGGCGTTGCTCATGGCAAATCTCCTTTGTGCTCCGCCCCGGCCCTGGAGGCGAAACCTGCGGTCATCGGCGATGACGGGAATTGGCCCTATATAAGCCGTCCCGGGGGCATGGCGCAATGGCCTGGAGAAAACGGCCTTGACAGCGCTCGAAAGCAGTCCCAAGTCCTACCAAACCAGTGTCAGACCCAAGCTCCTCGCGTATCGACCGCCCCCGCTTGCCGGCCCGGGGGTCCGTGGTCGCCGAAACCAGCCCGCAAAGATCAGCTTAGACCAGCCCCATGGCAGCCAAACCAGACCTCAAAATCGTGCTTTGCTCGCCGCGCGGCTTCTGCGCCGGCGTGGTGCGCGCCATCGACACCGTGGAGCGGGCGCTCGCCATCTATGGCGCCCCGGTCTATGTCCGCCACGAGATCGTGCACAACAAATACGTCGTCGACAGCCTGAAGACCAAGGGCGCCATCTTCGTCGAGGAACTGGCGGAGATTCCCGACAGTACCAACGCACCGGTGGTCTTTTCGGCGCATGGCGTGCCGAAATCGGTTCCGGCCGAGGCCCAGGCGCGCAATTTCTTCTCCCTGGATGCGACCTGCCCGCTGGTCACCAAGGTCCACCGCGAGGCGGCGATCCACTTCAAGCGCGGCCGCGAGATCCTGCTGATCGGCCATTCTCACCATCCGGAGGTGGTCGGCACCGTCGGCCAGCTTCCGGCGGGCGCCGTGACGCTGATCGAGACCGCCGAGGACGCGGCGACCTTCACCCCGAAGGATCCCAACAACCTCGCTTTCGTCACCCAGACCACGCTGTCGATCGACGACACCAAGGATATCGTCGCGATCCTCAAGGGCCGTTTCCCGAACATCTCGGGCCCGCACAAGGAAGACATCTGCTACGCCACCACCAACCGCCAGCTGGCGGTCAAGAAGGTGGCGCCGGTGGTCGACGCGCTGATCGTAGTCGGCGCACCGAACTCGTCGAACTCGCAGCGCCTGCGCGAGGTCGCCGAGCGCGAGGGCTGCCCGATTGCCGTGCTGGCGCAGCGTGCCTCGGACATCGACTGGGCGCGCTTCGAGGGCATCAAGAGCCTCGGCATCACCGCCGGCGCCTCGGCGCCGGAGGTGATCGTCGAGGAGATCATGGGCGCCTTCGCCGAGCGCTACGTGCTCCATGTCGAGACGGTCTCGGCGGCGGAAGAGAACGAGTTCTTCCCGCTGCCGCGCTCGCTGCGGCCGGAAGCCGCGGCCGAGTAAAGGCGGCCCTGGCGGCCGCTCTTTTTGGTCCACCGCCGGCGCATCCGTCTTGAACGCGGCGCTCGCATGCGCGATGAAGGGCGCAAACGAGCCTCCCCGGTGATGAAGTTCGCGTCGGGGGAGGCGGGGCCCGCGAACTTCGAGAACCAGGACAGGGTATGGCGGTCTATACCGACGTCGCCGCCGACGAGCTTGCGGACTTCCTCAAGACCTACGACATCGGCGAGTTGCTCTCCTACAAGGGCATCGCCGAGGGGGTCGAGAACTCCAACTTCCTGCTGCACACCACCAAGGGCTCCTTCATCCTCACGCTGTACGAGAAGCGCGTGGCGGTGGACGATCTGCCGTATTTTCTCGGGCTGATGGCCCACCTCGCCGAGCGCGGCGTGAGCTGTCCGCAGCCCGCCCGCAACCGCGACGGGGCGGTGTATTCGAGCCTGTCCGGCCGGCCCGCGGCGATCATCAACTTCCTGGAAGGCATGTGGCCGCGCAAGCCGAACGTCACCCACTGCGCCGGCGTCGGCGCGGCGCTGGCGCAGATGCATCTGGCCGGACGCGACTTCCCGCTGGTGCGCAAGAATCCGCTCTCGGTCGCCGGCTGGCGGTCATTGTTCGCCCAGGCCGCCGACCGCGCCGACACGGTGCAGGGCGGCCTCTCCGCGCTGCTCTCCGCCGAGCTCGATCATCTCGGGCGCTCCTGGCCGACGCATCTGCCGGAAGGCGTCATCCACGCCGACCTGTTTCCGGACAACGTGTTCTTCCTCGGCGACAAGCTCTCGGGGCTGATCGACTTCCCGTTCTCCTGCAACGACATTCTGGCGTATGACGTCGCGATCTGCCTCAACGCCTGGTGCTTCGAGGCCGATCATTCGCTGAACGTCACCAAGGCGCGCGCCTTCTTCAACGCCTATGGCCGCGTCCGGCCGCTGTCGGAGGCCGAGTTGGAGGCGCTGCCGCTGCTGGCGCGCGGCGCGGCGATCCGCTTCCTGCTGACGCGGCTGGTGGACTGGCTCAACGTGCCTCCCGGCGCGCTGGTGAAGCCCAAGGACCCGCTCGAATATGTCCGCAAGCTGCGCTTCCACCAGGCGGTGACCAGCGTGCGCGACTACGGCATCGGTGGAGCCGTGGCGTGAGCGAGCATCCGGTCGTCAGCATCTACACCGATGGCGCCTGCTCGGGGAATCCGGGGCCGGGCGGCTGGGGCGCGATCCTGCGCTTCGGCGACAAGGAAAAAGAGCTCAAAGGCGGCGAGCCGCACACCACCAACAATCGCATGGAGCTGATGGCCGCGATCTCCGCGCTGGAAGCGCTGAAGAAGTCGTGCCAGGTCGAGCTCTACACCGACAGCCAATATGTCCGGCAGGGCATCACCGGCTGGATCCACGGCTGGAAGCGCAACGGCTGGAAAACCGCGGACAAGAAGCCGGTCAAGAACGCCGAGCTCTGGCAGCGGCTCGATGCCGCGCTGAAGCCGCACAAGGTCAATTGGCACTGGGTCAAGGGCCATGCCGGCCACGCCGAGAACGAGCGCGCCGATCAACTGGCGCGCGATGGCGTGGCGATGGCCAGGATGCAGAAGAACGTGCGGGGCTGAGGTCTTCTACGGTTGTGAGTTTGATCGTCATTCCGGGGCGACGCGAGAGCGTCGAACCCGGAATCTCGAGGTTCCGGGTTCGCTTCGCGCCCCGGAACGACTGATCATCTGCAGCAGTGCGTTGTTTACTTACAGCTGCCCGAGCAGGGTGTCTCCGCCGGAGACTTCGACCTTGCCCGGCGCGGCTTCGAGGTTCAGCTTCTTGACCACGCCGTCCTCGACCAGCATCGAATAGCGCTTGGAGCGGATGCCGAGGCCGGCGCCGGACGCGTCGAGCTCCATGCCAATCGCCTTGGTGAATTCGGCATTGCCGTCGGCCAGGAACACGGCCTCGTCGCGCTGGTCGGTGTCGCGCTTCCAGGCGTTCATCACGAAGGCATCGTTGACCGAGACGATCGCGATGGTGTCGACGCCCTTGTCCTTCAGCGCATAGGCGTTGAGGAAGATGCTCGGCAGATGCATCTTGTGGCAGGTGCCGGTGTAGGCGCCGGGCACCGCGAACAGCGCGACCTTCTTGCCCTTGAAGATGTCGTCGGTGGTTTTGACCTGCGGGCCTTCGCCGGTCATGACGCGGAATTGGGCCTGCGGCAGCTTATCGCCAACCTGGATGGTCATTCGAGTTACTCCTTCCCCTGGATGTGTCTTTTGAATGTGTCTTGCGCGGTGCGCGCTACACTATTCGGCGCGCCGGAAACGGCAACGGCCCGCCGTGATCACGTATCCGTCATCGCACGTCCCTCATCGCATGCCGGCGCTTGCGGCGCCAATGGACTCAGGCGGCCGCGGCCGGCTTCTTCTTCTCGTCGCGCAGCTCCCGGCGCAGAATCTTGCCGACATTGGTCTTCGGCAGCTCGGTCCTGAACTCGATCTGCTTCGGCACCTTGTAGTTCGTGAGCTGCTCGTGGCAGTGCTTGATGATGTCCTCGGACGTGAGGTCGGGATCCTTCCTCACCACGAACGCCTTGACGACCTCGCCGGTCTTCTCGTCCGGCAGCCCGATCACGGCGGTCTCCAGCACGCCCGGATGGGTCGCGATCACTTCCTCGACCTCGTTCGGATAGACGTTGAAGCCGGAGACCAGGATCATGTCCTTCTTGCGGTCCACGATCTTGATCGCGCCGTCCGCGGCCATCACGCCGATGTCGCCGGTGCGGAAGAAGCCGTCCGCGGTCATCACCTTGGCGGTCTCGTCGGGCCTGTTCCAATAGCCCGCCATCACCTGCGGGCCCTTGGCGCAGATCTCGCCGGGCTGGCCGAGCGGCACCTCGTTGCCGTCGTCGTCGCGGATCGACAGCCAGGTCGACGGCAGCGGCAGGCCGATCGTGCCGGTGAACTCGGTCGAGGTCGGCAGGTTGCAGGTCAAGACCGGCGCGGTCTCCGACAGGCCGTAGCCTTCGGCGATGCTGCAGCCCGTCACCTGCTTCCACTGCTCGGCCACCGGGCGCTGCACGGCCATGCCGCCGCCGTTGGAGACCTTCAGCTTGGAGAAGTCGATCTTGCGGAAGTCGGGATGATGCAGCAGGCCGTTGTAGAGCGTGTTGACGGCCGGGAAGGTGGTGACCTGATACTTCATCAGCTCCTTGATGAAGCCGGGGATGTCGCGCGGATTGGGGATCAGCAGATTGGCGCCGCCGGCGCGCACCGCGAGCAGGAAGCAGCAGGTCAGCGCGAAGATGTGGTAGAGCGGCAGCGCGCAGACGATCAGCAGCTGATCGACATGCGGCGGCTTGTCCATCACTGGCTGCAGCCAGGCGTCGTTCTGCAGCACGTTGGCGACGACGTTGCGATGGAGCAGCGTGGCGCCCTTGGAGACGCCGGTGGTGCCGCCGGTATATTGCAGGAAGGCGACGTCGTCCGGACCGATGGTGGGCTTCTGGAAGCGCTTGCCGCGGCCGGCGGCGAGCGCATCGTTGAAGGGCACGGCGCCCGGCAGCGAGAACGCCGGCACCATCTTCTTCAGGCGGCGGACGACGAGGTTGACGATCACGCCCTTGAAGCCGAGCAGGTCGCCCATGCTGGCGACGACGATGTGCTTGACCTGGGTGTGGCCGACCACCTGCTGCACCGTGTGAGCAAAGTTCTCCAGCACGATGATCGCTTCGGCGCCGGAATCCTTGAGCTGGTGCTCGAGCTCGCGCGGCGTGTAGAGCGGGTTGACGTTGACGACGGCGTAGCCCGCGCGCAGCACCGCGGAGATCGCGATCGGATATTGCAGCACGTTCGGCATCATCAGCGCGACGCGCGCGCCCTTGGCCAGCCCAAGGCCCTGCAGATAGGCGCCCAGCGCGACCGACATGTCGTCGAGCTCGCGATAGCTGATCGCCTTGTCCATGCAGATGAAGGCGCGGCGATCGGCGAATTTCCTGAAGCTCTCTTCCAGCAGGTCGACGAGCGACGGGTATTTGCCCGGATCGATATCGGCGGGAACGCCGGCCGGATAGTGCTTGAGCCAGATGCGCTCCATGACCCTTCCTCTCTGATCGTCTCTTGTTCGTGTATTGGCGTCCGCCAGCCTCGCTCGGGAAGCTGGCGGCGGCCAATATCGAATTTCCGGCCCTTCAAGGCAAGCGGCCGGCGTGTCGACGAAAGCGGCAGGGTAAGGAGGCCGGGCGGAGGCTGGGCCCAGTCGGCTGCGGCCCTATGGGCCGCGCCGGATCAGCCGTCCTTCGGCGCGGGCTTGCCGGCCGTCTTCGGCTTTGCGGCGGCCTTGGGCTTGGCGGGCTTGGGCGCGTCGGAGCCGGTCTTTTCCGCCGGTTTTGCGCCGGCATCGTGCTTGGCGGCGACGTGGCGTGCCGCGCCCGGCTTGGCCTCCGCCGGTTTGGCCTCCGGCTTCGCCGCGGCCTTCGCATCCGCATCGGTCTTGGCGGCGGTCCGGGTCGTCGGCTTGGCATCCTTCCGCGCGGCGGCATGCGCCTTCTTGCCGCGGTGTCTGGCCGGGGTCTGAGCGTCGGCATCGGCGGCTACGGCGGCGATCAGCGCCGCGCCGGTGCGCGTCGGGCCGGTGTAGACCAGCACCGGCTCGGACGGGACGGGCGCCGCCGCCAGCAGCTCGGACGGCTTCATGGTCGGCGCCTGCAGGCCGGCGAGCAGGGTGCCGCCGGTCGCTTCGCCGTCCGCGCCGGCAACGGTGTCCTCGTCGTCGTCGCTGGCTGGTCGGTGGCGGCGGCCGTTGCACATGTCGTCGCGCAGGTTGGGCGGTGTCGCGTCGACGGGGGCCAGCTGATCGACTGTGCCGAGCGGCGATTTCAGCCAGCTCAACTGGTTGCCGTTGAAGCCGCGGTCCAGCATCTGGATCGCGCGCACGGCGCGCATCTGTCCTGAGGAGGCGCCGAGCACCACCGCGATCAGGCGCTTGCCGTTGCGGGTCGCCGACGCCACCAGATTGTAGCCCGAAGCGCAGATGAAGCCGGTCTTGAAGCCGTCGGCGCCGGGATAGCGCCCGATCAGCTTGTTGAAGTTCTGCACGACGCGGCGGCCGTAGCGGATCGACGGGATGTGCACGAAGTATTCGTACTCGGGAAGATCGCGGATGATGGCGCGCGCCAGGATCGCGAGATCACGCGCAGAGGTGATCTGGCCGTCGGCCGGCAGTCCGTTCGGATTGACGTAGCTGGTCTGCGTCATGCCGAGCTTGCGAGCGGTGTCGTTCATCATCGCCGAGAAGCCGTCGATGGAGCCGCCGACGCCCTCGGCCAGCACCACCGCCATGTCGTTGGCGGACTTCACCAGCATCATCTTCAGCGCGTTGTCGACGGTGACCTGCGTGCCGGGCCGATAGCCCATCTTCGACGGCGACTGTGATGCCGCGGCCGGTGAGACCGTGAACAGCGTGTCAAGCGTGATCCTGCCGTCCTTGACCGCCTTCAAGGCGACATAGGCCGTCATCAGCTTGGTGACCGACGCGGGATACCATGGATAGGTCGCGTTCTGCGCTTCCAGCACCTTGCCGGTATCGGCTTCGACGAGCAGCAGCGCCTCGGCGCTGGCCCAGCGGGGCGTGAGCACGAGAGCGGCAGCGAGAGCGATGATCTTGATCGGGGCGTAGCGGAACAACAGGCGAAGCGTCTGCACTGGTCTGGTCCGGTCCTTTGAGACCCGCCTCGCGCGGCGAGGTGGGCAAGCGGGCTTTCGGGTTTCAAGCGTGTCCGGCGCCGCTTCGGTTGCGGCAGGCCGCGAACCTATACCGGCTCGACGCTGGCGAACAGAGGCCAGCCATTCAATTCCACGATGAAAGCGTCCCGCGATCAGGTCTTGACGATGGTACCCTCGCGCTCGGACGCTGCGAGAGTCGCGCGCGCGCTCT
Organism: Bradyrhizobium sp. SZCCHNR1098; assembly: GCF_032489375.1. Lineage (NCBI taxonomy): Bacteria > Pseudomonadati > Pseudomonadota > Alphaproteobacteria > Hyphomicrobiales > Nitrobacteraceae > Bradyrhizobium > Bradyrhizobium sp. SZCCHNR1098. The sequence continues at coordinate 225,630 of NZ_JAUEXY010000004.1, read as the reverse complement.
CCTGCACCATGAACTGGGCCTTCGCCAGTTCCGCGAAGTGGCCGCCCTTGGCGACGAGTTCATCGAACGTTCCGCTTTCGATCACGCGTCCGTTCTCGAACACGAGGATTCGCGTCGCGTTGCGGATGGTCGAGAGCCGGTGCGCGATCACGAAGGTCGTGCGTCCCTTCATCACCTCGTCGAGCGCCGCGTTGAGCTTGGCCTCGGTGACGGCATCGAGCGCTGATGTCGCCTCGTCGAGAATCAGGATCGGCGGATCCTTCAAGAGCGCACGCGCGATCGAGAGCCGCTGGCGCTCGCCGCCGGACAGCATGCGGCCGCGCTCGCCGGCATTGGTATCGAAGCCCTGCTCGGCGCGGTCGATGAAGTCGAGCGCCTGGGCGCGCGCGGCGGCGGTGCGAATCTCCTCCTCGGTCGCATCGGGCTTGCCGACCAAGAGGTTCTCGCGGATCGAGCGATTGAACAGCAGCGCCTCCTGGAACACGACGCCGATGTTCCGGCGCAGGGCCGCAAGCTTCAATCCGCGGACATCCATGCCGTCGATCTTGATGAAGCCGGATTGCGGATCGAAGGCGCGATGCAGGAGCGCAATCGCGGTCGACTTTCCGGCGCCGGTCGGCCCGACCAGCGCGATGGTCTGGCCGGGCAGCGCGGTGAAGGTGAGATCCTCCACCGCCGGCCGCTTGCCGTCATAGGAGAACGACACATCGTTGAATTCGACCAGGCCCGAGAGCCGGCCGACGTCGATCGCATCGGGGCGGTCGCGCACCGCCGGCACGGCGTCGAGCACGGTGAAGAACTCGGCCAGCCGCGGCGCTTCCATGAACACGTTGTTGATGAAGGACACGACCTGCTCGAGCTTCTGGATCAGCATGGTCGCGAACGACACGAACATCACGATCTCGCCGACCGAGCTCAGTCCCTGCTGATGCAGCGCGATGCCGAGGGTGAAGATCGCCAGCACCGTGATGGTGGTGGAGGCGCGCGTGATCACCGTCACCAGCGCCCACCAGCCGAGCACCGGCATCTGCACCGAGAGCAACTGGCCGGCGACGTTGCGCAGGCCCTGCACCTCGGCTTCGATGCGCACGAAGCTCTGCACCAGCGCGACGTTGCCGAGCGCATCGGAGGCGCGCGCCGACAGGTCGCTGTAGTGCTCTTCGACCTCGCTCTGCATGCCGTAGGTCTTGCGCACCACCAGCGTCGTCAGCACCGTGAACACCACGCACAGCACGAACAAGAGGATCGCGAGCCGCCAGTTCAGATAGAGCGACAGCGGCAGCAGCACCAGCACCGACATGATGGCGGCGAAGTGCTCGCGGAAGAACGACAGCCACAGCTTCCACAGCGCGTCGGTGCCGTTGATCATCACCTTCATCAGTCGGCCGGAATGGGTGCCGGAATGGAACGTCAGCGGCAGCTGCAAAATGTGCTCGAAATAGCTCGTCAGCACCGCATGGCGCTGCCGGTGCGCCAGCCGGTCGGCCTGCAGCGCGACCCAGGCGCTGGCCAAAATCGTGAACAGGCCGAATCCGGCCCAGGCCGCGAGCAGCGGCCAGGCGGTGCTGGTCGAGGCGTTGCCGGAGAGCGAGTCGACAATGCGTCCGAACAGCACCGGCTCGGCGAACTGTGCCACCGCGAGGGCCAGGTTGGCGATCGCCAGAAACCAGCCCAGCCGCGCCTCCTTTCCGAGCAGATGGAGCACGCGGGCATAGATACGGAGCAGGGACATGGGCGGGGCGCTTCGTGTCGACAGTTGGAACCAGCGCTGGGTGCGCGCGGCGCCATGTTAGCAAGGGAACGGCCGCCGCGGCGAGCGCTCAGTTGACGAGCCGGCTGTCGGCGGGCGGCAGGAAGCTGTCGTCGAAGATGTCGGCGGGTAGCGGACGCTTGTGGTGGAATTTGCTGTCCTCGGCGAGCTGGTCGAGGGCCCGCTCGAACCGGGCGGGATCGATGCCGCCGATGCCGTCGCGGCGGACGTCCGGCGTCAGCACGTTGTCGACGAGCACGCTCTGCAGCCGCTGCAGCTCGAGCTCGCGCGAGCCGTCATCCATCCGGCTCACCACGTCGGCGATCGCGCCGGCAGGGTCCTTGATGGCAAGCTGCAGGCCAGACGTCAGCGCGCGCAGGAATCCCTTCACCGCAGCCGGCTGCTTGGCTGCAAAGCCGGGATTGACGATGACGGCGTGGCCGTAGGCCTCGCAGCCGTAATCGGCGAAGCGCAGCACCGCGAGATCGGCGGCAGGCACGCCGCGGTCGCGCAGATTGAGGGCCGACAAATAGGAAAAGCCGCTGACGGCATCGACCTGGCCGGCCGACAGGATCGGCTCGCGCACGGCCGCGCCGACGCGCGAGAGCTTGATGGTCTCGGGCCTGAGATGGTTGTGCCGCGCGACCGCCGGCCACAGCCGGATCGAGAGATCGCCCTCGGCGACGCCGAGCGTCTTGCCTTCGATGTCGCCGAGCCCGTTGATGCCGCGGCTCCTGCGCGCGATGATCGCATAAGGCGCCCTGTTGAACAGCACGAACACGGCCTTGACCGGCTGACTGTTGGACGCGTCGCGATAGCGGATCAGCTCGTTGATGTCGGCGAGCGCCATGTCGGTCTCGCCGGAGGCCACCCGCGCGATCGCATCGGGAGAGCCCTTGGCCGTGGTGATGGTGACGGTCACGCCCTCGGTGGCGAACAGCCCGCGGCTGGCGGCGAGGACCAGCGGCGCCATGCTGCCATCGAGCGGCCGATCCAGCGCGAACATGACGGCGACCGGACGTTTCGGCTCCTCTGCGAGGGCCTCGTGATCTGACAGCCACGCGGGCACCACGAAGGCCGCCAGGAGCGCCAAGCGCGCCAAAGCAAGCAGGGTGACGGGTCGTCGCATGCACATCATGTCACGCCGGTATTCGCAGGCCGTACCGGTCTTGTCACGCCGGTATTCTAATCAGTTCGCCGGCCGTCGCGGGATCGATATGTCAATTTCGTGACAATGTCGCTGTGTCGCTGCCGCTCGGGGCCGGCGGTGCCTGATCATGTCGGATCGAATGTGAACGGTCCATGAGCAAGGCCTGCGGCGATTTGCGGCTTCGACTTCGGGTTTCGCGAGGGGAACTGTGGACGCAGTTCGCGAGTTGGTACGCGAGATTAGATTGTACGGAGGATCCACATGATCGCACAGTGCGGAAGTTTTTCACGCTTTGGCCGTGCTACCGTCCTGGCGACGGTGGCCGCGGTGACTTTGACGGCCGTGCAGCCGACACTCGCCTTTGCCGGCTCCGCGCCGGCCAAGGGCGTCGTCGCCAAGGTGGCCAATGATGGCGGCGTGACCGATGTCAGCGCGCGCCGGCGCCACTATCGCGGCAACGGCGGCGCGGCGGCTGCGGCGGCGTTCGCCGGCATCGTCGGCACCGGACTTGCCATCGCGGCGACACAGAACCGCCGTTCCTACTACGAGGACAACTATTACTATGGCCGGCCGGCCTATTACGGCTACGGACCGCGCTATCAGTATTACGGCGGCGGCCCCTATTACGGTGGCGGCTATTATCATCACCCGCATTGGTGATGTGAGATCGAATAGACGATCCGCCGGCCCCGCGCCGGCGGATTTTTTCTTGCCCGCCGCGAACGTTAATATGCGGACCATCGAATTTAACTATTGTGGCGGGATGACTGATTCGATCGAGCGGCTCTATCGCGCTGTCCTGGCGGCCAGGGATCTCGATCCCGCGCGATCGCGCACGGCCAAGCTGATGCAGCAGGGCACGGCCAAGATGGCCAAAAAGCTCGCCGAAGAGGCCATCGAGGTTGCGATCGATGCCGTCGGCGGCGACGCCCAGGCCGTGGTGCGCGAAAGCGCCGACCTGATCTACAATCTGGCCGTGCTATGGGCCGAGCTCGATGTTCAGCCCGAGGACGTCTGGCGCGAGATGGAACGGCGCGAGCTGCTGCTCGGCATCGCCGAGAAGCTGCCGAAATCGCCGGTGAAGGTCGCCAAGGCCGCGCCCGGACGGGTGGCGGGGCGACCGATCGTCGCGGCCGAAAGCCGGACCATCCGCAAGCGGCACTAGTGTGGCGCTCCGATTCGGACCGGCATATGGGCCATGGACAAATCCTGCCCGGTTTGCTTCATCGCCAGCATGCTCAGACGGATCTACGACTGGTGTATCGACGCCGCCCACAAGCCGCATGCCATGTGGATCATGGCCGCGGTTGCCTTCGCTGAAAGCTCGTTCTTTCCGGTGCCGCCGGATGTGATGCTGATCCCGATGTCGCTGGCGAAGCCGCAGCGGGCCTGGCTGTTCGCTGGCGTCTGCACCGCGGCGTCGGTGGCGGGCGGCTTGGTCGGCTACGCCATCGGCGCGCTGCTCTACGACTCGCTCGGCCATTGGCTGATCCAGCTCTACGGCCTCGGCGACAAGGTCGAGGCGTTCCGTGCCTCCTATGCCGAGTGGGGCGCCGTCATCATCCTGGTGAAGGGATTGACGCCGATCCCCTACAAGCTGGTCACGATCACGTCGGGCTTCGCCGGCTATAATCTGTTTCTGTTCATCGTCTGCTCGATCATCGCGCGCGGCGGCCGCTTCTTCATCGCCGCGATATTGCTCAACCGCTATGGCGAATGGATCAGGGTGCGCATCGAGAAGCATCTCGGCCTGTGGGTGGCAATTGGCGCGGCCGTGCTGGTGGCCGGCTTCGTCGTCGCCGTGAAGCTGATCTGATGCGGCCGCTGCGCCCGGGGCCGGGGGCAGGGGCGGCGCTGCTCGTCGTCGTCTCGGTTCTCTCCGCCGCCGCGGCATGGGCGCAAACGACGCCTTCCTTGGGGCTGCGAGAAGCGCCGCAACAGCCGCCGCAGCAGGCGCCTGCCGTCCAGCCTGCGCCGCCGTCCTCCAATCCGGGTCTGGTGGAGGAGCTCGGCAAGCTGTTCGAGAAGATGGCGGTCATTCCGCTGAAGCGTCCGGAGGCCACGCCGGAGCCGCCCGCGAACGAAGGCGAGATGGCCGGCGCCCCCGCAGGCCCGCCGCGGCAAGCCGACCGGCCGGCTGCCCCGAACGGCGGCGACGCCGCACCGAGTGTGCTGAAGGAGACCAGTGACACGCTCTCGCGGCTCACCAAGCCCTCGACCATGATCTCCGGCCGCTCGGTCTGCCCGATCGCCGCCAACGCCACGCCGGATTGCAAGCTCGGCGCCGACCGGCTGTGCCAGGGCAAGGGTTACAAGGAAGGCAAGAGCCTCAACACCGATTCCGCGGAGACCTGCTCGGCGAGGGTGCTGATCCCCGGTCGCCAGCGCAAGCCGGGCGATTGCCGCACCGACACCTACGTGACCTCGGCGCTCTGCCAATGACGCCGGCACGCCAGCGCCTCAACGCAAGACCCTGATCGGGCTTTTCCGGTCCCTCTGCGAGCGAATTGCCATCACGGCATGATGTCGGGCATGCTCGCGATCACGAGCGTTTCCGCATTTCAACGCAAGAGGAATTCCCATCCATGTCCATGCCCGCCTTGTTCAAGGGCCGCCTGTCGATCCCGGTGATCGGCTCGCCGCTGTTCATCATCTCCGTGCCCGACCTGGTGATCGCGCAGTGCAAGGCCGGCGTGGTCGGTTCGTTTCCGGCGCTCAACGCGCGGCCGGCCGCGCTGCTCGACGAATGGCTGGCGCGCATCACCGAGGAGCTCGCCGCCTATGATCGCGCGCATCCGGAACGCCCGTCGGCGCCGTTCGCCGTCAACCAGATCGTGCATCGCTCCAACAACCGGCTCGAGCAGGATCTCGCGCTGTGCGAGAAGTACAAGGTGCCGATGATGATCACCTCGCTCGGCGCGCGCGAGGAGCTGAACCGGGCGGCGCATGGCTGGGGCGGCATCGTCTTCCACGACGTCATCAACCAGACCTTCGCGCACAAGGCGATCGAGAAGGGCGCCGACGGCTTGATCCTGGTCGCGGCGGGCGCCGGTGGACATGCCGGCACGATCTCGCCGTTTGCCTTCGTGGCGGAGACGCGGAGCTGGTTCGATGGCCCGATCGCTCTGTCGGGCGCGATCGGGAACGGCCGCGCCATCCGTGCCGCGCGCGTGCTCGGCGCCGACTTCGCCTATATCGGCTCGGCCTTCATCGCCACCAAGGAGGCGAATGCGGTCGAAGGCTACAAGCAGATGATCACCAGCTCGGGCGCCGACGACATCGTCTATTCGAACCTGTTCACCGGCGTGCACGGCAACTACCTGAAGCCGTCGATCGTCGCAGCCGGCCTCGATCCGGACAATCTCCCGACCTCTGATCCGTCGAAGATGAGCTTCGGCACCGATGCTTCGGGCGAGCGCGCCAAGCCGAAGGCGTGGAAGGAGATCTGGGGCTCGGGGCAGGGCATCGGCGCCATCAAGGACGTGCTGCCCGCCGCCGAGCTGATCGCGCGCTTCAAGAAGGAATATGACGAGGCGATCGATCCGCCGCTCTAAGCGGCTCCGCGACGGACAAAAGAAAAGCGCGGCAGCCAGGGCTGTCGCGCTTTTTTTGTTGAGGCCGCAACAAGCGGGCGGGCTATTCCAGCTCGATCGCCTGGAACTTGCCGCGCTCGTCGAGCGCCGTGCCCCAGATCTTGTGCGAGGCCTGGTGTTCGGCGCGGCCGAAGCCGAGCTTGGCGCCAAGACCGAGATCGATGTCACGCATGTTCTCCAGCGTGTCGATCAGCGCCTCGGTGTCGAGCTGCGGGCCGACCCGGCGCAGCGCCTGGACCAGCACGTTGGCCGAGACGTAGCCTTCGAACGACACGTAGGACGGTGCCTCGCCCGGGAAGTACTTCTCGAGCGCGCTCTTGTACTCGAGCACGGCGCTCGAATAGCCGCCGACAGCCGGCACCACCTGGGTGACGATGACGCCGCTGGCATAGCGCGGACCGAGCAGCATCAGCTCGTCCGAGAGCTCGGTCGAGCCGACGAAGGAGACGTTGGTGTAGATCATGTGCGGGAACAGATCGCGCGTCTTCTCGATGAACTTCGCGGCTGCGCGATAGGTTGCGACCATGACGATCGCCTTGGGCGGGTTCTTCAATGCCCGCAGCTGGTTGACCGCGTCGTCGACGTCGACCGTGTTGCGCTTGTAGTTGAGGCGCAAGATGGCCGTGTCGGCAAGGCCGAGCGAGCGGAAGGCCTTGGCCACACCGGAGAAGCCGGCATCACCATAGGCGTCCTGCTGCGCGAACACGGCGATGTCCTTGGCCGGCAGGCGGCGCAGCTTGACCAGATAGCGAACGACGGTGTCGGTCTCTTCGGCGTAGCTGGCGCGATAGTTGAACACGTAGCGATCCGGCGGATCGTTGCGCAGGAGGTTGGCGCCGGTGAACGCGCCGTAGAACAGCACACGGCGCTGCAGGGCGTAGGGCATCGCCACGGCAGAGGTCGGGGTGCCGACATTGCCGACGAAGCCGAACACCTTGTCCTTCTCGTAGAGCTGCTTCATCGCGTCCAGCGTCCGCGACGGCTCGTAGCCGTCGTCGGCCGAATAGAGCCGCAGCGAGCGCCCGGCGATGCCGCCGGCGTCGTTGGCGCGGTTGAAGGCGGCCTCGATGCCCATCTTCATCTGCCGGCCGAGCTCCTTGGCAGCGCCCGAGAACGGAGCGGCGATGCCGAAGCGGATCTCGTTGGCGTTGACGCCCTGCACGTTGGTGGTGGACGCTGGCGGCAGCGTCGCGGTCGGTGCCGTCGCAGCCACGGCCGCGGACGGGGCGATCACCCCGGCGAGGCTGGTGGCGGTCTGGCTCGGCGCGCTCTGCCCGAGCGAACGCTCGAGCTCGGCGAGCTGGCGGCCCGCGGCGTTACAGTCGGTCTGCGCCGCCCCCACGCGGTTGCGTCCATCGGCGACGTAGCCGTTGAAGACGCGGGTGAGCTCGTCACGATCCGAGCCGCCGGTGGAGGCCTCCCGGATCACCTCGCGAAACTTGTCGACAATGGCCTGAACGCGGCCCTGGTCGATCGCCTGACAGGCGGATGCTGCTCCCACGATCGGCCCGACCCGGCTCGCAAGATTACGCACCACATCCGCATTGGTGCCCGCCGCGCTGGCGGGCGTTGCGAGCAATGCCGCAACCAAGAACACGCTACAACGAAAGTTCATTGCCACTATCCCACTTTGGACCCCATCCAGGTCTTCCGCCTGGTGAATTGACGCCGTGTCTGCGACGGAGAAGACATAATACCGTCACCATGCACAGACCAGCCTTTCCTAAGAGCATGACCATTTCGGTAACCCGACACGCCTTTTTCCGATCATACTTTAGGACCTGCTAACGAAACGTCTTCACCAGTTCTTCCCCTTCGAAGCTAATTCTACTCAAGTTCGATTGCCTGATACGTGCCGGTTTCGTCGAGGGCAGTGCCCCAGATCTTGTGCGAGGCCTGGTGCTCTGCGCGTCCAAATGCGAGCGTCGTGCCGAGGCCGAGATCGAGGCTGCGCATCGATTCGAGCGTGTCGACCAGGCGCTCGGTGTCGAGCGGGCTGGTCTGCTTCAGCGCCTGGATCAAGATCGTCGCCGCGATATAGCCTTCGAGAGACGTGTAGTCCGGCGCCTCGCCGGGCGCGTATTTGGCCAGGGCGTTCTTGTAGTCGAGCACGAGGCTCGAATAGCCCGAAACCGCCGGCACGCCCTGCGTGACGATGACGCCGTTGGTGAAGCGCGGACCGAGCAGCTTCAGCTCGGTCGCGAGCGAGGTCGAGCCGACGGCGGACACGTTGGCGTAGATCAGGCCCGGCACCGCGTCGCGCGTCTTCTCGATGAATTTCGCGGCGGCGCGATCGGTCGCCACCATGATGACGGCCTTGAGTCCCGGCTTGTGCGCCTTGACCTGATTGACCGCCTCTTCCACGTCCATCGTCGCGCGCGGATAGTTGATGCGCGTCACGGCCTCGCCGAGGTTCAACTGTCGGTAGGCCTTCGCGACACCGGCAAAGCCGTCGTCGCCGAATGGGTCCTGCTGGGTGAACACGGCGATCTGCTTGGGCGAGACGCGCTTCATCTTGATCAGGTAGCGCACCAGCGCGGCCGTCTCCTCGGCGTAGCTCGCCCGATAGTTGAAGACGTAGCGATCCGGCGGATCGCGTCGCACCACTGCTGCGCCGGTGTTCGGCGCAAAGAACAGCGTGCGCCGCTCCAGCGCATAGGGGATCGCCGCCTGCGAGTTGGCGGTGCCGACGTTGCCGATGAAGCCGAACACCTGCTCCTTGTCGTAGAGTTGCGTCATCGCCGCCAGCGTGCGGTTCGGATCGTAGCCGTCGTCGGCCGCCACGAGACGGAGCATGCGCCCGTTGACGCCGCCGGCATCGTTGGTGCGTGCGAACGCGGCCTCGATGCCCTGGCGCATCTGACGCCCGGTCTCCTTGCGGATGCCGGAGAACGGCAGGACCATGCCGAAGCGGATCTCACGATCGGTGATGCCGCGCACGGGGCCCGCGGTGACGGCGCCAGTCGTCGCTTCGGCCTTGACGGGTGTGATCGGGGCCGTCGCCGCAGCCGGCTGGCCGAGCGAGCGTTCGAGCTCCGTCAGTTGCCGCTCCGCGGCGGCGCAGGTCGCCTGCGAGGCGCCCGTACGACTACGGCCCTCGGCGATGTAGCCATTGAAGCTGCGGGTCAACTGATCGCGCTCGCCGTCATTGCTCGTCGCCTGGCGGATGGCTTCGCGGAATTTGTCGACGATGCTCTGGACCCGGCCCTGCGCGATGTCCGGGCAGGCGGACGCCTGTCCCACGATCGGCCCAACCCGGCCGCCAAGCTCCCGGACGACGTCGGGAGCCGCCGCCAAAGCGGGGCTCAAGGGAGCTGCGAAAACACTCCCGATGATCAACGCGGACCAACGCACGGCCATCGAACCTTCCACCTGCTCAGCTTGTTTCCAACCCTCTTCGTTCTACTATTCGTGGCATTTCGAATTAATGTCGGGTTTCACTGTCGCTCTTTTGTCGTGGTAGTTGAGGCTGTCTTGCCTCTAGCGGTATCCTATTCAAGTTCGACGGGTTGATAGATGCCGCTGTCGTCCAGCGCTGTGCCCCAGATCTTGTGCGAAGCCTGGTGTTCGGCGCGGCCGAAGCCGAGCTGCGTGCCGAGGCCGAGATCGATGTTGCGCATGTTCTCGAGCGTTTCGACCAGTTGCTCGGTATCAAAGTTCGGACCGGCGCGCTTCAGTCCCTCGATCAGGATGCTCGCGGCGATGTAGCCCTCGAGCGAGGTGTAGTCGGCCGGCTCGCCCGGGGCGTATTTCGCAAGTGCGTTCTTGTATTCGAGGACCAGGCTCGAATAGCCGGAGACGCCGGGCACGGTCTGGCTGACGATCACGCCCTCGGCGTAGCGCGGTCCGAGCAGCATCAGCTCGCTGGCGAGCGCCGAGCCCGCGACCGCGGAGATGTTGGCGAAGATGACGCCCGGAAATACGCCTTGGGCCTTTTCGATGAATTTGGCCGCGGCGCGCGTCGTCGCCAGCATCACCACCGCCTTGACCGGGGTCTTCAGCAGCTTCAGCTGATTGATGGCGTCGTCGACCTCGACCGTGTTGCGCGGGTAGTTGACCCGCACGAGCGAATTGTCGCTGGCGCCGAGCGTGCGGAACGCCTTGGCCACGCCGGCGAAGCCCGCGTCGCCGAACGCGTCGTTCTGCGCGAACACGACGATCTGGCGCGGATGCAGCCTTCGCATCTTCACGAGATAATGGACCAGCGCGTCGGTCTCCTCGGCATAGCTCGGCCGGTAGTTGAAGACGTAGCGGTCGGGCGGATCGTGGCGCACGACGTTGGCGCCGGTATAGGGCGCGAAGAACAGCGTGCGGCGCTCGAGCGCGTAGGGGATGGCGACCGCGGCGGTGGCCGAGCCGAAATTGCTGATATAGCCGAACACCTGCTCCTTCTCGTAGAGCAGCTTCATCGCATCCAGCGTGCGCGCGGGATCGTAGCCGTCATCGGCGGTGACGAGCTTCAGCATGCGGCCGTTGACGCCACCGGCCTCGTTGGCGCGATTGAACGCCGCCTCGACGCCGATCTTGAGCAGCCGGCCGCTCTCCTTCACCGGTCCGCTGTAGGGAATGACCATGCCGAGCTTGATCTCGCTCTGCGTCACTCCGCGCACGTTGCCGGCCGGCGGCAGCAGTTGCGCCGGTACGGTCGCGGCCTGCGCGGTCGCAGGTCCGATGCTCACGGCGGGCAGGTTCGCGCGCGCCGGAGGCGGCGCGGCGATGGATCGTTCGAGATCGGCAAGCTGCCGATCGGCGCCGCCGCAATCCATCCGGCCTGACGTGACGAGACTGCGACCTTCGGCCACGTAGCGGTCGAGCAGGCGCGTCAGCTCGTCACGGTCGGCCTCGCTGGAGGCGGCCTCGCGGATGACGAGCTGGAATTTCTCGATGATGGCTTGGATGCGCGGCCGGGCGATGTCGCGGCACGCGAGCGCGGCGCCAATGATCGGGCCGACGCGGCCGCCGAGCTGGCGCGCCACGCTCACATTCTCGCCGGGCGCAGCAACGGCCTCGCTGGCCACGAGGGACGCGAGCAGGATGGCTGCCACACGGGCATGAGCCAGCGGACGGCGTGCTGCCGCTTTCTGCGGTAGGACGTCGATCATCGTCGCCTGTGATGTGTTGGAAGTCGGATCAGTCGTGTAGAGGGTTTAGCGAACCCGCTCCATCTGACCCGTCTTCTGGTTCCACTGCATGAACTGCTGCAGCATGGGCTTTTCGGGAGTGTCGGCCTCTGCCGTCGGCGCCGGAGCGTCCGCGAGCAGCGACTTGAACTGCGACAGCGCCGGAGCCTGCGGCTCGACCCGCTCCGGCAGCGCGCTGGTCTGGTCCGCCTTGGCGTCCTGCACGTCGGCGGCGACCGGCGGCAGCGTCTTCATCGACTGCACGGCGGCGACGAAGGACGAGCTCGCGTCGGGCTGGCGCCACACCGGCACGATGTTGACGAAGAACAGCGCGACGACGGCGGCGACGCCGGTTGCAGCGGCGAAGCGGCCAGCCACCTTGAACACGACCGAGCGGCGGTCGCGCTCGCGCTCCAGATCCGGCGGCTCGCGCATGACCTGCGGATTCAGCGACTGACGAAGGGATTCGAACACGGCGGTCTCCAGGCGAGCATCGAGCGGTCCTTGCTGTCCCGAAGCGGGACGCTCGGCCGCCTCCGCTGCCTTGGCATTGTCACCGACGAGAGATAGACGCGCGGCTTCCGGACGTTCGCGCAGCCACCGCGGTGCGTAGTGCAGCGGGTCCTGCGGGTTCATCGGATTCTGTTCACTCAACGAACTCATACGCTACTCCTCTGACGCTCGATTCCGGAAACTGATACGCTTCTGCCACGGTTCGTATGAGAGCTAGTTTCAAACGAAGAGCGGGAGCAGGTCTGCCACTTCAGTCCACACGGAATCACTCGCAGAATCAGACGTTTCGCGTCGATCAACGATCGCACGCCAGCGGTCCCTTCCTGCAAGGCGCCGTGGCACGTTTGCCGTGCCTTGGGCGCCTCTATCGATCCCATGCCCCGCCCCCTGACGAGTGTCAATCGATCGGAACCTCCTAAAGTCGTCGGTTCCGAATTATATGTACGTTAAAGTTATCATCATGATGTGATTAAAATGAGGCATGATAGGTCTTGACGCAGATGCTCATGAATTGCGTCTCATTGATGCCAAGATTGCGCCTTGATTCGATCATCATCGAACTATGTCGGGCGGGCCGCTGTCGATTTTTGAGCGGCTTAGCGTCGATTTAACCATCCGTTAACCATCTGGCGCCGACAGTTAACCAATCACTAAGAAGGTTGGGTCGGATGGTTATGAGTGCCAGCGCTGAAACGGTGCGTCCTGTTATTCGTCTGCGCGGGCGCTCCTACGTAGCCTTCGTGTTTTCGCCGGTGGTGCCGATTGCCGACTGGCTCAGCGAGCTCGATGCAACGCTCGCGGGCTCGCCCGGCTTCTTCGTCGGCAAGCCGATCGTGCTCGATCTCTCCGCGGTGGATCTGAGCCCGCTCGCCATCACGCACCTCATCAAGAGCATCGAGTCGCGCAACATCCGCGTGCTCGGGCTCGAAGGCGTCGAGCAGGGCCGGCTGTCGCTCGGCATGCCCCCCTTGTTGTCCGGCGGCCGTCATTGCGCCGTGCAGGAGATCGAGCCGGAGAAGCCACAGCTGCAGCAGCCGACGTCGCTCTTGCTCGACCAGCCCGTGCGCTCCGGCCAGTCGATCGTGTTTCCCGACGGCGACGTCACCGTGCTCGGCGCGGTGTCGTCGGGCGCCGAGATCGTCGCCGGCGGCTCGATCCACGTCTATGGCGCGCTGCGCGGTCGCGCGATGGCCGGCATCAACGGCAACGCGGCGGCGCGCATCTACTGCCAGAAGATCGAGGCCGAGCTGGTCGCGATCGACGGCTACTACCAGACGGCCGAGCAGATCGACGCCGCGTTGCGCGGCCGGGCCGCGCAGGCGCGGCTCGAAGGTCATTCCATGAAGATCGTTGCATTGAACTGAGTAGCAGGAGGATTCGTGACATGTCGAAAGTACTCGTAGTGACGTCGGGCAAGGGTGGCGTCGGCAAGACCACCACGACGGCGGCGATGGGCGCGGCGCTGGCGCAGGCCGGCGAGAAGGTCGTCGTCGTCGATTTCGACGTCGGCCTGCGCAATCTCGATCTGGTCATGGGCGCCGAGCGCCGCGTCGTGTTCGATCTCATCAACGTCGTGCACGGCGTCGCCAAGCTGCCGCAAGCCTTGATCCGCGACAAGCGGCTGGAAAATCTGTGGCTGCTGCCGGCCTCGCAGACCAAGGACAAGGACGCGCTCACCGAGGACGGCGTCGGCCGCGTCATCGCCGAATTGCGCAAGACGTTCGACTGGGTGATCTGCGACAGCCCGGCCGGCATCGAGCGCGGCGCCATGCTGGCGATGCGCTATGCCGACGAGGCGGTCATCGTCACCAATCCGGAGGTGTCGTCGGTGCGCGATTCCGACCGCATCATCGGCATGCTCGATTCCAAGACGGTGCGCGCCGAGAACGGCGAGCGCGTCGAGAAGCACATTCTCATCACGCGCTATGATGCCGGCCGCGCCGCGCGTGGCGAGATGCTGTCGATCGAGGACGTGCTGGAGATTCTCGCGACGCCGCTGCTCGGCATCGTGCCGGAGAGCCAGGACGTGCTGCGCGCTTCCAACGTCGGCTGTCCCGTGACGCTCAACAGCCCCGCGAGCGCCCCCGCGCGCGCCTATCACGATGCGATGCGCCGCCTCCTCGGCGAGGAAGTCGAGATGCAGATCCCGACCGAGCGCAAGGGCCTGATGAACCTGCTCTTGGGACGGAGGGCTGCATGAGCGTGCTGCGGCTCTTTACGGGGCGTGCGGCCTCCGCGCCTGTCGCGCGGGAGCGGCTGCAGATCCTGCTCGCGCATGAGCGCAGCCTGCGCGGACAGCCCGATCTCCTGATGCAGCTGCGCGAGGAAATCCTCGCCGTGGTTTCGCGCCATGTGGTACTCGATCCGGACAAGGTCATCGTTCGCATGGATCGGGGAAAGCATGTCTCGACGCTCGAGGTCGACATCGAACTGCCCAATGGCGCCGACCGCGCCTTTGCCAGCGCCGGCTGAGACGTGGCGAGGCGCGCGCTGATGCGGCCGATCTTCCGCATCGCGGACAATCGGGTCGCCGTCAGCTCCGATGCTGCGGGACCGTGGGATCCGACCATGCAACATGGGTCCGCGCCGTCGGCGCTGGCCGTGTGGGCTGCCGAGCGCATTCCGACGACGTCGCCGATGCGCATCGCTCGCGTCACCATCGACCTGATGCGCCCTGTGCCGCTCGCAGAGCTCCTCATCGAGACCGAGGTGCTGCGCGAGGGCCGCAAAATCCAGCTCTGCGCGGTGCGGCTGCGCGCCGGCGATACGGTGGTGGTCACGGCGACGGTGCTCAAGATCAGGCAGGATGCCGTGCCGCTTCCAGACGATGTCCGCGAGCTGCCGGTCGATCTGGTCGGTCCTGACGATGCGTTGCCGGAGCCTGCGGATTTCTCGACCAGCCCGTTCGTGCGCGGCATGACCCTGCGCGCCGCGCGCGGCCGGTTCGGCGTCAAGGGACCCGGCGCGATCTGGTACCGCGTCGACTGGCCGCTGGTCGAAGGCCACGCCGTGTCGCAGGCGATGCGCGCCGTGGTCGCGAGCGACTTCTGCAACGGCACCTCCGCTGCTCTCGACTTCCACAGCTACACCTTCCTCAACGCCGACCTCACCGTGAACATGGCCCGCGAGCCGGTCGGCGACTGGATCCTGCTCGATGCCGAAAGCTGGATCGGCCCGGACGGCGCCGGTCTGGCGATGGCGCGGCTGGGTGATGTCAGGGGCTATTTCGGCCGCGTGGTGCAGAGCCTCGTGATCGAGAAGCGGTGAGGGGGCGGTCAGCCGTCCGGATTGCGTTCACAGCGAGTTGGCGAACTGATCACCGCACCGGCGCTGCTTCGTTTCCAACGGCGCGCCGCGGCGAGGTGTTATTAAGTTGGGTCGGTGATCGGCAGTTGCCTGCTTCGTTTCCGGGTGAACCGATCAACCCCGCGCCAAGCTCCGCTGCGCCCTCTCCCCCGCTTGCGGGGGAGAGTTGGAGAGGGGGCGCCACGCACACCGCCGCTGGAGCGGCCCCCTCCCTAGCCCTCCCCCGCAAGCGGGAGAGGGAACACACTGCCGTTGTCGCGAGTGAACGAGTTCAACGACGAATGATTTCGCTCTTGCGCCGCCCGCACCGTGTTCAAGAATCGTCCCACCTCCAGCTTCAGCCGGTTGCTGTCCTGTGACAGCGACTGCGCCGCCGACAGCACCTGGGACGAGGCCGAGCCGGTTTCGCTGGCGTCGTGCTGCACCTCGGTGATGTTGGACGACACCTCGTTGGTGCACTGTGCCGCTTGGCCGTGGAGTTATCAATATTGCTCTAAACTTGAGCAGGCCAAGATGGTCGTATAACTACGACGCGGACTACACGCAGGTGGAACGACAAGCAGGTGGATGGGAACAAGCGTCATGGCGAAACCAACGAAGGCTACGAGCGTCGGCGAGGGGAACCAGTCTCCGTCGGAGCTGATCGACGCCCGGATCAAGGAGCTCGGGGATTGGCGCGGCGTCACGCTCAGCTACGTCCGCGATCTCATCAAACAGGCCGATCCCGATATCGTCGAGGAGTGGAAGTGGCGCGGCGTTCCCGTATGGTCGCATGCCGGCATCGTCTGCACCGGCGAGACCTACAAGGCCGCGGTGAAGCTGACCTTCGCCAAGGGAGCCTCGCTGCCGGACCCTTCCGACCTCTTTAACGCCAGCCTCGACGGCAACACCCGCCGCGCCATCGACCTTCATGAAGGCGACGTGATCGATGAGACGGCGTTCATGGCGCTGATCCGCGCCGCGGTGGCGCTGAACATGACGAAGGGGAAGCGCTAGGGCTGGTGCATCGCTCCGCGCAGTCAGTATCAACGATCCAGGTCGCTGCTCACTCACCACGTCGTCGCGAGCGCAGCGAAGCAATCCAGGGCCAAGTCGAATCATCTGTCTGGAAGGCCTGGATCGCTTCGTCGTTTCGGGAGGGCTCGCGACGGCGGTGCCGGTCGCCGACAACCTTTCGCAACGATGACCCGTGTGCATCGGGCTGGGAGGAGGCGGCAGCCATGGTTGCGCTCTGCCGAGAAACACGCTAGTTCAGCGCATCCCAACTTCAACGCAGGAGGCGACGATGTCCAGACTCACGCGCTTCCCGGGCTCGCTGCGCGATCATTGACGCGGCCGACCGGGATGATTGTCCCGGCCATGATTTGACCCTTTCGCATCTCATCGAAAAGCCCGCGGCCCTCGTGGCCTGCGCTTGAACCGTCGTGTCATGACATCAAATCTCTTGCTGACTCCCCGCCGGGAGCCGGAGCGTTCCGACCTGCGCGAACGCCGGCTGCGGCGCTATTCGTCTCGTCTGCAATCCCGCGTGCGCGCATGCGCGATGCGACATCCTCATCTCGCCGACCTCGCGCTCAGCTTTCCGGCGCTGCTGTTCGCGCTGGCGGTGCCGCGCCCGGATGTCGATCCGGAGCGGGCGATCGCGTGCGTGATCGCGGGGCGTCCGCTGGCCGAGGCGGCGGCCGCGGCCGGTCTGCCGCTCTGGCTGCGCAAGCTGCCACCGGAGGCGTTCGTCCGTCCGATCCCACCATTGCCAAACGGCGAGCTGTTCCGGCGGCAGATCGGCAACCATTTGCCGCGCTCGCCGAAGCTGATGCCGACCTGGCTGCAGCTCGTGGCGGAGATGGCGGCGCTGGCGCATGAGGCCGCAGCCGTCTGGATCGCTCGCGAGTACCTGCGGGCGCCGAAGCGCGATCACATGCATCTGCTCGGTCTGTGGATCTGGTTCTCGGGACAGCCCAGCTGCTTCGGCCGCGAGCTCATCGAACGGCCGTGGACTCCGGCCATGAAGCTCGACGCCGCACGGACAGCCGCCTTCGCCTGGCGAGCGAACACGACGCTGCACCTCAACATCGGTCAGCGGCCGATCCGCAACATGTGGCTCAACCCGGGCCGCGTGGGTGATTATGAATTCAGGCCGCTCGATGACATCCCGGCCATCGTCGAGGAAGCGGTCGCCATGCGCAACTGCGTCCGCACCTATGACGACGACATCGCCCATAACCGCTCGCGGCTGTGGAGCGTACGGCGCAATGGCGAGCGGGTCGCGACGTTGGAGACCGGGCTCCATTGTCATGATCCGTTGCTCAACATCATCCAGCTCGAAGGCCCCGGGAATGCCGCCGCGCCGCGCGAGCTGTGGTGGATCGCACGGCGGTGGCTGCACCTGCACGACCTGCCGCAGATCGAGACGGGCAGGATCAAATGGCGCCAGGCCCCGCTCGATCTCGCCACCTGGCGCAGGCTGTGGCGACCGTATTGGCTTGCCAAGCGCCGCATCCCGGACTGGTTGCCGCTCGCACCGTCGCGCGCTGCGTTCGCGGCGTTGTGAGATGGTTGTCGTGTTCGGACGCTCGTTCGACAAAATCAGTGTCGTCCCGGCGAACGCCGGAACCCATAACCCCAGGGCCATATTCGAGGCACGCGCGTTGATGCATCTGGGCTCGCCACGTCCTGTGGTATCGGTCCTGGGTCGCGCGAACGCGCCGATGCCTGCACATCGTCCGGCTTCGCTTGTTCGGCACGACAGCGGGTCGGAGTGCAGACCGGCTTTACGTTGGGCCCTCTGTTGCGCGTCGCGTGGGATTCGTTGTGCCGCAGCGAGGTTGATTTGGCCGACGAGCAGGCTTGCTTCCCCATCGATACCTTCCGGCGCAGGTCGGGCGTCCGCAGCGGCGCGCGCAAAGACGAAATTCGCTCGCGCGATCAAGCTGATTTGGGCTGTCCAGATGCGGAGCGAAAAATATTCGACTTTTCATTTTCCGAAATCAATGGTCTCTTCTCCGCATCCCGCTTCATTGACGAGGGGCGCTTCGCGAACGTCACGATGCGTTGGGGTGGGATGCGGTGGCCGCGATTGGGCGCAGCATGCTTTGGGCATGCCGACGTACGCCACGTCGCGGACGGTGAAGTCGCAGGGTCCTGGCCTCCCGACGCTGAGGTCCGCGCAACGCGTGAAACGCGTTGTCGCCACGGTGGCAAACAAGCCGGTCACCGAGGAGACTGCGTATAAATCGTAAAGCCATCGCGCAGGGAAGGCCGGGTCTATCCGGCCGAACCTGTGGTTCTGCCGCGTGCTTTTTTGCTGCACGCGGACCGCAGGCCTCGGTCGAGGCCTGGCCTTCCCTGCACCCTCCGTGAGTTGGAGGGGAACGACACCAGCAAGACTCGGACGCAGATGCGCCGCGAGGTAGCAATGTCATGTCTGCAATGGGGGCAACGCATTCAGTGGTGTTTGGAGACAGCGGATCGCGTGGCGAGTATCGCGCCACACAAAGGCTGTCGTCCCGGCGAACGCCGGGACCCATAATCACAGGACGATGGTCGAGGCACGCGGGTCGCGACGTCAGCGCTTACGACGCTGCCCTGTGGTTATGGATCCCGGGTCGCGCTTCGCTTGCCCGGGACGACAGCGGAGCGCGGCGGCTACGGGCGAGAGCTTCCATCGGCATTGCAAAGCCGCGAGTCTGGATTGCCGTCGTTGCGAGCGGAGCGAAGCAATCCAGGGCCTCATCCGCGGCCCTGGATTGCTTCGGCGCAAGAGCGCCTCGCAATGACGGTGGCGATCGAGGGAGCTGATGATGCCGCTACCCCACCATCCGCCCGCGGCCCTCCCAGAACCGTGCGCGCAGCACCTTCTTGTCGACCTTGCCGACGCCGGTCATCGGCAGCTCCTTGACGAACGAGATGCTCTTGGGCGCATGGGCCGAGCCCTTGCGCGCCTTCACGAGCTCGATCAGCTCGGCAGCGTCGATCTGCGCGCCGGCGCGGGGCACCACGATCGCGGTGACGGCCTCGCCCCATTTGTCGTCGGGCACGCCCACCACCGCACACATCGCGACGTCGGCGTGCTGCGTCAGCACGTCCTCGATCTCGCGCGGGAAGATGTTGAAGCCGCCGGAGACGATCATGTCCTTCTTGCGGTCGAGAATGTACATGTAGCCGCGCTCGTCGCGGCGAGCGATGTCGCCGGTGTGCAGCCAGCCGTTCTTCAACGTGTCCGCCGTGGTGTCCGGCCGCTTCCAATACTCCGCCATCACATGCGGCGCGCGCACGCAGATCTCGCCCGCTTCGCCCAGCGCGACCTCCCGATCGTCGTCGTCGAGGATCTTGACCTCGCAGGCCGCGATCGGGAAGCCGCAGGACAGGAACAGCTCCGGCTGCTTCGGATCATGATCGGCCTTGCGCAGCACCGAGACGGGATAGCATTCGGTCTGGCCGTAGAGCTGCGAGAACACCGGGCCGATGCGCTCGATGCCCTCGACGAGCCGCGTCGGCGACATCGCCGAGGCGCCGTACAGCACGAGCTCGAGCGAGGAGAGATCGGTCCTAGCCAACGCGGGATGATCGAGCAGCACGTAGATCATCGTCGGCACGAACAGCGTGAAGTCGATGCGCTCGCGGGCGATGGTCGCCAGTACGGCCTCGGGATCGAATCCCTTCAGCATGTGCACGGTGCCGCCGCGCATCAGGGTCGGCAGCACCTTGGTGCCGGCGACATGGCTGATCGGCGCCACCGTGAGGTAGCGCGCACGCTCCGGAATCTCGAAATCGGCGAGGATCGCGGTGGCGAAGCCGCCGTACTCGCGGTGATGGCGCAGCGCGCCCTTCGACTTTCCGGTGGTGCCGCCGGTGTAGTTCAGGGTCGCGATGTCGTCGGGCGTGGCGAAATTGCGTGCGGTGGCGTGGCCGGCCTGCTCGATTGCGGCGAGCAGGTCAGCGCCATAGCCGGCCTGCCCCAGCGTGAACACGTGACGGAGGCCGTCGGCGCGCGCGGCGAGCTCGCCGCCGCGGTCGCGGAACGCTGCCGCATCGATCACCAGCACCTGCGATTCCGAATCCGACAGCTGGAACAGCTGGTCCTCCAGCGATCCGAGCGGATGCAGCCAGGTGATGGCGAGCCGCGACAGCTGTGCCGCCGTGCCGGCGCACCAGGTATCGGCGCGGTTCGCGGTGAGCAATGCGACACGTGTTCCCGGCGAAAGGCCGAGGCGCATGAACACGCTCTGCATGCGCCCGATCAGGTCGATCGCGCCCTGATACGACAGCGATCCGCCGGGCCAGCTGAAAGCGATGCGCGAGGGGTGACGCGACAGGGTGAGCAGGGTCTGCTCGCAGACGACTGGAAACGTGTGAAGCTGATGGCTCATGGAACGTCCTCCCGGGAGGCCGCGATCGTTGTGGCGTCGCATGGCTTGTTGCCGACGCTATCAGAAAGTGCCTCGCGCTCAAGGCGCGCTTTGCCGTTCCCGGAACATCGCAGCGCGCCCCGCGTTGCCCGGCCGAAGAATTAAGGAGCAAGGCCATGCGCACCTCGACAGCCTTTTTTGCAGGAGCCGGAACGGTCGCCATCGCCGTCGCGGCCGGTCTCGGCGGTGGGCTCATTCTGGCCGAGGGCATGCATCCGCGATCGCCGGTGATGGAATCGACCAAGCTCGAGCGCTCCGGACCGGACGCGCCGTCGCCAAGTCCGACCGCCACCTCGTATCTTGCGGCGACGCAGGCGGCTGCGACGACGCCGATCAAGGTGTCGCCTGCAGCAGCCGAGACGGCGCCTGCGACGTCGGCCTCGGCCAGTCCCGCGCCGTCGCAGCAGGCGGCTGCGCCGGACGCGAACGCTGCGCCCGCGGCTTCTGCGGTGGCGGCCACCACCCCGGCCACCACGTCCGACGAAGCCCAGGCCAAGCTCCAGGAGAAGGCCGCAGAAAAAGTTCAGGACGCGGACCTGAAGGCGCGCGGGGCCGAGCGCAAGCGCGTCGCCGAGCAGCGCCGCGCCGACCGGCACCGGCAATATGTCGAGCGCCGGCGCCAGCGCCGGGAGCAGGATCTGCGCGCCGTCGAGCAGGCGGTGCGCGAGGATACGACGCCCCGCGCCTATGCGGCGCAGCCGGTCGGCATGGAAGGGCCGCGCTTCAGCTTCTTCGGCAACGATTGATCGCATGCGGCTGCGTCGTTATCCCTGAGCCGAACAGAGATCAGGGAGGACGCGCCGTGCAGGAGACTCGATGGGCCGGGCTGCGGACGCGGCTGCGCCTGCCGCTGATCGCAGCGCCGATGTTTCTGGTGTCGGGAATCGAGCTCGTGAGCGCGGCCTGCGCCAACGGCGTGATCGGCGCGTTCCCGACGGTCAATTGTCGCACCCCCGACGAGCTCGACGCCTGGCTGTTCCGGATTGCGGATCGGCTTGCGCGCAGCAGCGATACCAGCGGGGCGGCGACTGCGCCGGTCTGCCCGAATCTGATCGTGCATCACTCCAACGCGCGGCTGAAGGACGATCTCGCGGTGCTATTGCGGCACCGGCCGGAGATCGTGATCACATCGGTCGGCTCGCCGGCGAAGGTCGTTGCGCCCTTGCATGATGCGGGCGCGCTGGTGTTGGCCGACGTCGCCTCGATCCGTCATGCCGAGCGCGCGGTGGAAGCCGGCGCCGATGGGCTGGTGCTGCTCACGGCCGGCGCGGGTGGCCAGACCGGCTGGCTCAACCCGTTCGCCTTCGTGCGCGCGGTCAGGGCGTTCTTCGCCGGGCCGATCGTGCTCGCGGGCGGCATCAGCGACGGCGTGGCCTTGCGGGCGGCCGAAGTGCTCGGCTGCGA
This sequence comes from Bradyrhizobium sp. SZCCHNR1098, assembly GCF_032489375.1. NCBI lineage: Bacteria > Pseudomonadati > Pseudomonadota > Alphaproteobacteria > Hyphomicrobiales > Nitrobacteraceae > Bradyrhizobium > Bradyrhizobium sp. SZCCHNR1098. Next base: position 203,386 of record NZ_JAUEXY010000004.1, on the reverse strand, counting down.
TCTCGCTTATATGGGCACGAAGTTCATCGCCACGCGCGAAAGCATGGCCGATGATCGCTACAAGGCGATGCTGGTGGCAAGCTCGGCCGACGACGTGCTGCTCACCTCGGCGTTCACGGGCCTGCCGACCAGCATGCTGCGGCCGTCGATCGTCGCGGCCGGGCTCGATCCCGAAGCGTTGCCGGCGCGCGGCGCGATCGAGATCGGCAGCGACATCGACATCGCCGCGCGCGAGGCGCGGCCGAAACGCTGGCGCGACATCTGGAGCGCGGGGCACGCGACCTCGGGGGTCACCGACATTCCGTCGGTCGCCGTGCTGGTCGCGCGCACGGCTGATGAGTACGGCGGCGCGGGTGGCCTCCGATCATGAGAGAAAACGTGATGTGTGTCCTTAAGGCACCATTAACCATCGGGTCCCACAATCCGCGGAGCTTGAACTTGGCGGAATCGTGCGATGGGCATCGGGCTACGGCAGGACAAGGAGCGGGCGACTCTCGAGGAGATCCGGATCCGCGTCGGGCATGCTTTGCAGCGGCATCCGCTGTGCCGCAACGTCCAGTTCGACATCATGAGCGTTCCCCGCACCGCTCGCGGCGGGAACTGGACCATCAGCCTGCATTCGGTGGAACCGGCGGCGCTTTGGGAGGCCTCCGACATCGTCGCCGACATCCAGGCCGCGTACGACCTGCTGATGCCGGCCGAGCTGTCTTCGGCGGCGTAAAAAAATATCCGTCATGTTCACAGGGCAGAATGGTGGCCTCTGTGTTTCTGTGGCATCGTAAAGCCTTAATTAACTCCCACTTTTCGGCAAGCTGCGGCTTTCCGCCGGGATACGGAGAATTGCGTGACGAAGTCGATCGCTTTTGTCGCTGTGCTGGGCGTGCTGATCGCAGGCGCGGCCGTGACAAGCGTCCTGATGCGGGACAGCGTGCCTTCGGCCGGTGCGATGATGCCGCCTGTGGTGGCGAAGAGCCCAATCTCCAACCGTGAAGCCAAGGGCGACCGTCTGGCGATGGTCACACTTGCGGCTCCCGAGGTGCAGCAGCCGAGTGCCCCGTCGAAGGCGACGCTGCGTCAGGCCTTTGCCTATGCGCCGTCCGAGCCGGAAATGGCGAAGGCGTCGGCCGTCGTCGCTGCCGAGCCGGTGGTGCCGAAGTCCAAGATTCTCGCCAGGAGCGAGCCGGCCCCGGCGCCGCTGAAGCCGGAGGTGCAGAAGGCCTATTCGTTGCTGTCGGACGGCCAGATCGCGGGCATCAAGGAGCGGCTGCGGCTGTCGTCGAGCCAGGAATATTATTGGCCGGCGGTCGAGACGGCGCTGCGCGCCGTCGCCCGCAAGATCCACGCCGGCCGCCAGGGCGCGGCGAAGCCGGGCGCGGTGGCGATCGATCCGGATTCGGATGAGGTGCAACAGCTGAAGTCGGCCGCGATGCCGCTGCTGTGGCAGCTGCGCGAGGACCAGAAGGACGAAGTGCGGCGGCTTGCGCGCACCATCGGCCTCGACAAGGTCGCAGCCGCGATCTGATTGGTCCGGCCGCGTGAACATCAGAGAAGGCCGCGCATTGCGCGGCCTTCTTGCTTCCAGGGGGTATTTTTTACCTCGCCGGCGGATTGGCCTCCGGATGCCCGCCGCTCTCGGCACCGGCTCCGGTCAGCGACGACGCGGCCCGGCCGTCACCCTCGATCGCCACCGACGCGATCTCGCGGTTGTGTCGCGAGCGCAGGAAGGCCAGGAACGCGCCGGCGGCAATGATGATCGCGGCCGCGAGCGTGAAGAACATCAGCCAGCTGATGGGTTGATCGCCTTGCACGTCGAACATCCGTCGTGTGAGGGGCGCACGACGTGCAGTCGCGTCAAACCCGCATGACAATCTTTGTTCGTTGCAATCGCGAGCGCGGCGGAAGGTTTCGCCGGTGTCCCAGAAAATCTCGCGTCAGCGCCCTTCGCCCGCGGCCCACAGCGCGTCGAGCCCGGCACGATATGTCGGGTAGGCAAAGACGACGCCGAGCTCCTGCTTGGCGCGGACGTTCCGGATGCGGCGGTTGCTGGCATAGAAGCTGCGCGCCATCGGCGACAGCTCGGCGCGGTCGAACGGCAGCTCGGGCGGCGGCGCGATGCCCATCAGCGCGGCGGCGTAGGCGATGACATCCTGCGGCGGCGCCGGCTCGTCGTCGACAATGTTCCAGGCGCCGCCTTGCCGGCGCTCGATCGCGCCCATGATCGCGCGGCCCGCATCATCGACATGGATGCGGTTGAACACCTGTCCCGGCTTGACGATGCGCCGCGCCCGCCCGGCCCGCAGCTCGACCAGCGCATTGCGGCCCGGCCCGTAGATGCCGCCGAGCCGGAGCACCGCGAGCCGGTCGCCGATCCGCGCGCGCCAGTCCTGCTCGACGCGGACCCGGGCCTGCACCCGGTCGTGCTCAGGCGCCAGCGGCGTGTCCTCGTCGATCCAGCCGCCCTGATGGTCGCCATAGACGCCGACAGTCGAGAGATAGACTACGCGGCGCGCGCGCCCTGCCGTGATGGCGTCGCCGAACGTGGCCAGCACCGGGTCGTCGCCGGCTCCCGGAGGCACCGAGATCAGCACGACGTCGGCGCCCGCGGCTTTCGCCAGCGTCGCGGCCGGCGCCGTGCCGTCGAACAGGTCGATGTCATCAGGCGCCAGCTGCGCGCGCTTGTCGGCGCCGCGCACCGTGCCGCCGACGCGCGCGAACGCGCCGCGGTGCAGTTCGACGAAGCGCTGCGCGGTGTAGCCGAAGCCGATGACGAAGAGGTTCATGGATGCCGTTCACCCGGATGGCGCGAAGAAGCGAGCCTCGAGTTACCCGGCACCGGGTGGCCCGCGCAATTCAAATGACGCGTGCGGAGGTCACAGCCTGCGCCCCTGGCGGTGCTGGCCTGCCGCCCTTGTTATGGCTCCCGTCATGGTCCATGTCGTATGATCAGGTGACAGGAGATGGACTGCCACGATGAATTTCCATTCGATCTACCGGCACGGTTTTGCCCGCGTCGCCGCCTGCGTCACGGCCTCCAGCGTCGCCAACCCCACCGCCAACGCGGCGGCGATCCTGGCGGCGGCGCGCGCCTGCCATGACCAGGGGGCGGCGGTCGCGGTGTTTCCGGAGCTCTGCCTGTCCGGCTACGCGATCGAGGACCTGGTCAAGCAGGATCCGCTGCTCGACGCCGTCCAGCGCGGCCTGCTCACCTTGGTCGAAGCCTCGCACGACCTGATGCCGGTCATGATCGTCGGCGCGCCGCTGCGCTTTGCGCATCGCGTCTACAATTGCGCCGTCGTGATCCATCGCGGCGAGGTACTCGGCGTCATCCCGAAGAGCTACCTGCCAACCTATCGCGAGTTCTACGAGGGCCGTCACTTCGCCTCCGGCGCCGGCATCCGCGGCGAGATGATCGAGGTGGCCGAGACCATGGCGCCATTCGGCACGGATCTGCTGTTCGCCGCCGCTGACGTCGCCGGGCTCGTCATCGGCGTCGAGATCTGCGAGGACATGTGGATCCCGGTGACGCCGGCGTCCGAGTTGGCGCTCGCCGGCGCCACCGTGCTCGCCAATCTCTCGGGCAGCCCGATCACGGTCGGCCGCGCCGAGTCACGCTCGCTGCTCTGTCGTTCCACCTCGGCGCGCTGCCTCGCCGCCTACATCTACGCGGCGGCCGGTGTGGGCGAATCCACCACGGATCTCGCCTGGGACGGCCAGACCTCGATCTTCGAGAACGGCGTGCTGCTGGCCGAGAGCGAGCGCTTCCGCCAGATCGGCCAGACCATCTTCGCCGATATCGATCTCGATCTGCTGCGTCAGGAGCGGGCGCTGATGGGCACGTTCGACGACAATGCGCGCGCGCAACGCGCCGGCGTGCACTACCGCCGCATCGGCTTCGAGCTGCAGCCGACCCTCGATGACATCGGCTTCATGCGCAGCATCGAGCGCTTTCCGTTCGTGCCGAGTGATCCCGCGAGGCTCGATCAGGACTGCTACGAGGCCTACAACATCCAAGTCGCGGGTCTCGTCCAGCGGCTGCGCGCCACCGGCACCAAGCGCATCGTGATCGGCGTCTCCGGCGGGCTCGATTCCACGCATGCGCTGATCGTCGCCGCCAAGGCGATGGACCTGCTCGGCCTGCCGCGCACCAACATCCTCGCCTATACGATGCCGGGCTTTGCGACCGGCGCGCAAAGCAAGTCCTACGCGCATGCGCTGATGACGTCGCTTCAAGTCAGTGCCGCCGAGCTCGACATCCGCCCCGCCGCGACGCAGATGCTGAAGGACATCGGCCATCCCTTCGGCCGCGGCGAACAGGTCTACGACGTCACCTTCGAGAACGTGCAGGCGGGCCTGCGCACCGACTACCTGTTCCGCCTCGCCAATGATCGCGGCGGCCTCGTGCTCGGCACCGGCGATCTCTCCGAGCTCGCGCTGGGCTGGTGCACCTATGGCGTCGGCGATCAGATGGCGCACTACAACGTCAATGCCGGCGTGCCGAAGACCTTGATCCAGCATCTCATCCGCTGGGTGATCGCCTCGCGTCAGTTCTCCGCCGAAGTGGACCGCACGCTCGAGGCGGTGCTTTCAGCGGAGATCTCGCCGGAGCTGGTGCCGGTGAAGGAGGGCGAGACGCCGCAGAGCACGCAGGCCGCGATTGGCCCCTATGAGCTGCAGGACTTCAACCTGTTCTACACGCTGCGCTACGGCATGCGCCCCTCGAAGATCGCCTTCATGGCCCATCACGCCTGGAAAGATGCGGGCGACGGCGCCTGGCCGCCGGGCTTTCCCGCCGACAAGCGTCACGCCTACACGCTCGGCGAGATCAGGAAGTGGCTGGAGGTGTTCCTCAAGCGCTTCTTCGCCTTCAGCCAGTTCAAGCGCTCGGCAATGCCGAACGGCCCGAAAGTGGTCGCCGGCGGCGCCCTGTCGCCGCGCGGCGACTGGCGCGCGCCGTCGGACGGCAACGCCACCGCGTGGCTGGAGGATCTGGAGCGCAACGTGCCCAAGTGACGACCATCTTGCTCGGCCGCCGCGCTTGCCATATCCGAGACGTGCGCGTCCGCCTTTGCGGCGTCGTCATCGACATCGTTGAACGGAGCTGATCATGAGCGTGACCGCCGCCGGCATTTCCTCGATGGCGACGAGGCAGATCCTCGCTGAGCTCGCCGCCGCCTATGAGGAGGCGACCGGCGAGGTGATCACGATCGAATCCGTCGGCGGCGTCGATGCCGCCAAGCGCATCCGCGCCGGCGAAGCGTTCGACTTCGCCGTGCTCGCCTCCGATGCGCTGCAGAAGCTTGAAAGCGACGGCCATCTCGTTCCCGGCAGCATCATCGAAATCGCGGAATCGCCGATGGCGATGGCGGTGCGCGCCGGCAGCCCCAAGCCAGATCCGCTCGACGAGGCCGCCGTGCGCAGGGCGATGGAGAACGCCAGGGCGATCGGCATCTCCACCGGCCCGAGCGGCACGTATGTGCAGAAGCTCGCCCGCGACTGGGGCTTGGAGAGCGAGGGCACTTCGCGCCTGGTCCAGGCCAAGCCCGGCATTCCCGTCGCCAGGCTGCTCGCCGACGGCGAGGTCGAGGTCGGCTTCCAGCAGCTCAGCGAGATGCTCGGCGCGCCCGGCATCGACATCGTCGGCCTGCTGCCCGCGTCGCTGCAGCCCGGCACCGTGTTCGCGGCGGCGTTGTGCAAGGCCGGCGCGCATACCGAGGCGGCGCGGGCCTTCATCGAATATCTCGTCTCGGAGGAGACCGCCGAAACCAAGCGCCAGCACGGCATGACGCCGGTGTGAGGCGCCGGCTCCACAGCCCGCGAAAAAATCCGATCGCCGCGTGTCGTCTCGGCCTTGTCCCGATCGTCTTCCAGCCGAACAATCGGGAAGGAGACGGCGGATGAGCACATCGTACTATCGCTGGGTGATCGTGGCGGCCGGGGGCGTGCTCGGCTGCGTCGCCGTCGGCGGCCTGTTCTCGCTGCCGGTGTTCCTCAAGCCGATGGCCGCCGAGACCGGGTGGTCGGTCGCGGGGATCTCCACCGCGATGACGATCGGCTTCCTGGCGATGGCCGTCACCAGCATGGGCTGGGGCACGCTGTCCGACCGCATCGGCCCGCGTCCCGTGCTGCTGATCGGATCGATCCTGCTCGCCGTCAGCCTGCTGCTGGCAAGCCTGACATCCTCGCTGCTGGCGTTCCAAATGCTGTTCGGTCTGATCGCAGGCATCGCGACGGCGGCGATCTTCCCGCCGGTCATGGCGACCGTCACCGGCTGGTTCGACACCCATCGCAGCCTCGCGGTGTCGCTGGTCTCGGCCGGCATGGGCGTGGCGCCGATGACGATGTCGCCGCTCGCGGCCTGGCTCGTCTCCAGCTACGACTGGCGCACCGCGATGCAGTGCATCGCCGCGATCGTGGCCGCCATCATGATTCCCACGTCGCTGCTCGTGGGCCGCCCGCCATCGTCAGCGCCCGGCGACGCCGTCGTGTCGGGGCCCGCCGCCGGGCCGGCCGAGATGACGCGATCGGCGGCGCTGCGCTCGCCGCAGTTCCTGATCCTGCTCGCCACCAACTTCTTCTGCTGCGCCACGCATTCCGGCCCCATCATCCACACCGTGAGCTACGCCGTCACCTGCGGCATCCCGCTGATGGCGGCGGTGACGATCTACAGCATCGAGGGGCTCGCCGGGCTCGGCGGCCGCATCGCCTTCGGCCTGCTCGGCGACCGCTTCGGCGCCAAGCGCGTGCTCGTTCTCGGCCTGCTCGCGCAGGCGTTCGGCGCGCTGGCCTATGTGGTCGTGCGCGACCTCGCCGCGTTCTATGCGGTCGCGGCCACCTTCGGCTTCCTCTATGCCGGCACCATGCCGCTCTACGCCGCGATCGCGCGTGACAATTTTCCGCAAGGCATCATGGGCACGGTGATCGGCGGCACGGCGATGGCCGGCAGCCTCGGCATGGCGACCGGCCCGCTGGCCGGCGGCCTGATCTACGACAGCTTTGCGAGCTACACTTGGCTCTATGTCGGCTCGTGGGTGATGGGCCTCGGCGCTGTCATGATGATGATGACCTTCCGGCCGTTTCCCAAGCCGACGTCGCAGCCTGGCGCCGTGCCCATGCAAGCGCCGGCCTGACGCTGCTGCATCGCACCTTCACGCGCGCCGTCGGAATCGAACAACAACGCTTGATCCCCCGGCAGGAACTGTGATGTCGCAGCCGGGTTGGGCGGCGTGGAGTTCAACCGGATGGAGATCGGATCCATGAAGAAGACTCAGCTCGCCATTGCCACCCTCGTCGCCGCCACCCTCGTCGCCGCCACCCTCGCCGCCGTCCCGCTCGCCGCGCAAGCGAAGCACCACAAGAAGCACAACGCCGCGACGTCGACCACCTCGTCGCAGACCACCGGCAGCAACATGAAGTCCGGCCGCGATTCCACGTCGTCGAGCCAGGGCAATGTCGGCCCGGGCACGAACCAGGCGGGAAGCATGGGGAAGTAGGACCGATTCGTCCGTCGGATTCAGCGTCGGAGTGCCCGGTGCCCGGGCTTTCCGACGCGCGATGGCGCTCCGCGCAGCGATGCAAGACGACGCGCTCCACGTGGCGGGACGCACGAAACCACGGGAGCGAACAAACGTTGCGACCACCAATCGGCCTCGCCAATCGGGCGATGGATCCCGATCAGCAAAACCCGATCACTTCGAGGCTTCCTTGATCTTGTGATCCAAATGCCCGGTGCCGTGGTCCCGGCGCAACTGGCTCAGCGACGTCTCGTTGAGCTGCAGCAGCACATCGCCGAGCTTCGTCGAATCCGGATAGCCGGCCGCAAAGGACTTGCCGTAGATGTTGCGCAACGTGGCGACCAATGTATTGCCGTGCTTCCTGCTGATCTCGCCATCCTTGTCCCGATGGCGGCCGTCGAGTCCTGGTTCCTTCATGCGTCTCTCCCCTGATGCGACTTGCGCGCTTGGGGAGGAGCCTGCGCTCAATTCGCCTGATTGGCAACGCTGCGGCGCGAAGCGACGTGATTTTCTGATACATCTGCCCTGTCCCAACTGGCTACTCCGGCCGCCCTTCGCCCAACTGCCCCGCAGCCGGACCGGGTGCGGCCGTCGTGGTCATAGGAGCGGATGCTGGCCTTCGGGGCGGCACGCTCGGAGCTGGAGGGTAATAAGGATAAAAATTCTGCTCAATCGCCCGCCTCAGTTGCTTGTAGCGCACCTTGTTCGATGGACCGGTTTCGTCCCAGTTGCGCGTGTAGAATTTACAGTTTTGCGACGTCGCTCTGTCGGCGAGCTTCCGAGTAGCCGCGACGAAATCCCGTTCGTTGATTTCGACATCACGTTTGAATGAGCCGACCATCTCCCACGCCGGATCTGTCGCTCGGGTTGGCGTAGCGTCGCTGACCCTAATCCCGCGATCGCCGAATGTGATATCGAAGATATATTCCGTTTGTCCCGTCTGCGTCGTCCAGCATGATGGATAGGTAAGGCCGTTTCCATTTCTGTGCATCAGATTGAGCACTTCGAGGTGGCACTTGTCGCGATCGGCTTCCGTCGCTGCAAGTTTCTGGGTAACCTCATTGGAATCGAGCATCTGGGAAAGCGGCTTGATCTGGCTCGGCTGCGTATCCTTGCCCAGGGTATTGAGAATCTCGACCGCACGCTTGAGGACGGCTGGCGGATCGTTCGGATCGATCTCGGCGGCTTGCTCGACTGCCGAGGCAAACGACCGGAACGTCTGCGAGCTGTCGAGGCCAAGTGACTTGACTAGATCTGATTGCTCAGCGTGCCTGGTGGTCTGCTGCTTTAGTGCTGTATTTTCCGCCTCCAGCTCTTGTAGGCGTTTGAAGCGCTCGACGAGCTGCTGCACTGCAGTGATATCGACCGCGCCACCCTCATGTAGCGCTTGCTGAAGCGGCTTGAGCTGCTCTTCGGCCGTATTGGCTCTGTCCTGCCAATCCTTGAGTTCGGCTGAGAGCGTCAGCAGGAGCAGGAACAGGAGCAGCAGCAGGATCTCCGCCAAAGTTAGTCCGAGAATGAGGCCCCGGCGCTGTTCGCGTTCATCGGCGAGTCGCGAAGCCATTGCAGCCTCCTAACTTCGGTGAAACGGCCAAAAGTGAAACCAGCGGCGGCGCTTTTCAATCAATCCGATGGCGACCGACAAACGGTCGACGACGCGGTCCAGACGCGCCCCAAACTCGTCGAAGCGGTCATTCAGGTCATTCGCCAGCCGGACGAGCTTGACCTCGATTTTGGACGTGCCCTCACGCAGAACCTCGACGCGGTCTCCCTCAGTGCGAAAGGCACGATCAATGTTTTCCGCGGCGGTGTTGGCGACGCGGCTGATGTTCGACACTGAGTCTTGCGCCGCGCCGACCGATTCTTCGGCGGCTTTGCGCGCCGCCTGCTGCACCCCGGTATGGAAGGTTTCGAACTCCGCGAGGGTCAAGCTCAGTTGGGCACGGAGGTCGGCGGAAGCACCCAGCAAATCTCGGCGGACTTCATCCTCGACTTCGTCGATATCGGCCCGCAACTGCACGAACAAAACGCGGCCTGCGACACCAACGATGGTTGTGAACAGCGCAATTCCGAAACTGCCCAACAGATCCTTGATGTCGTTGCCGTTGCGCAGCAACAACAGCGCAGCCGATAAGCTCGCCAAAGTGAAAATGAAGCCCAGATAGTAGAAGTTGTCTCCGAGGCGGTCTGGTCGAAGCTGTACGCGGCGAAACTGGAACGCGATCAACCCGTAAGCAAGCATTAGAGCGACGGCGCCGCCTGCAATATAGTCCGCATTGAACTGGTGCATCTTGAGGAATAGTATCCCAATGAAACCGAATACGGCGACCAATGCAAACAGCCCCTTGTCGGGCATATCGCTGAAGAAGCGTCGGCGTGGTACCAGGCGCGCGGCTCGATCCAGCCTCATCTCGATATCGGCCTCTTTGAGTCCATCCGCATTCTGCGCAAGTTCGGTCATGGCGTGCCCTGCTAAAGAGGTTCAACTGCAATTAAGCGGCCGCCAGATCCCGAGACCAACTGTTCCCAAAACACCTGATGGCCGCGGCTCTGGATAGAGACTTTGCCGCGAAGTGCCGTCGGCCTCAGGAGATAGAGGATGTTGACCTCGGCGCCCTTCAACTCCGGTTGCAGGGTGGGCCAAGCGCTATTATGCGACAAAGCTGCAAAATTCGGCTCGGCCTGAAAATGCGAACTCAATGCGGTGTGCTGAACCATGTCTGAAACCATCGTCAGCCGCAACGGCAGACGACCGGCATCGACCCTGCCGAAAGAGGTAATGCTGGCAGCGCGCAAGCTCTCGATGATTGGCGAGGAATTCTGACGTGAGGCATGTAGGAGATCCTCGACTACTTGATCCAATACTGCAGCGAATTTTGTCTCGTAGCTCTTCCGGACCTCTTCAGGATTCTCGATCCACGGATTGGCGGCGTCAGGCTTGCCCAGCGCGCAGATGACGAGCTTGGGTCTCAGCACATGCGTGGTGTCGCCTTCGAACGTATAAATGTCAAACCGAGTACCAAAGGACGCATCATGCTTATAGCGATCGATGGCCTGCCGAATTCGCTGGGCCTGCTGGTCCGTGATCGGATCGCTGCGGTCGAACAGAATGGCATGAACGGCGCTCGGTCCCGACAGCGGGCAGTTTGTTTCTGCGTCCAGAACCGGCCGTGTGTGCTGCACCCACCAATAGCCGCCGACAAATGCCCCGATCAGCATTAGCCCGAGAATGGCCAGCAGCAGTCCGCGCAGGCCGTCGGCGCTTCCCTTTTTCCGTCGTGATCGCCGCGACATTAGCGAGGCATCTGCGTCGGATGGGGATATTTCACAATCAGCGCCTCATATTCGTCGATGACGCTTATTGAAAGTTTGCGCAGTTCCTCAAGAGCCGCATTTGCGTCCGCAGGCGTCGATGCTGGCTCGGCGATCTCGGTCAGCACGGCAGTGTCCTTGAGGAAGCTACGCGGTAGCTGCCATGGCGCGCTGAAATAAGCTGGAGCCGGACTCTGGCGGGCAGCGCGGTTCGCGTCCCGGTATGTCGCCAGCAGCCGGTTGGTGGCGGCCTCGATACTGCTCTCATAGGCTTGAAAACTGCGCAGCTCGGCTTCGCGCTGAGCCCGAACCTTCGCCGCCTGCTGCGGGAACAGCGGAATGCGGCGGATGCCCTCATCGAGCTCGGCGACTGTCTTTTCCTTGATTTGCTCGAGGTCCTCGAAGAGCAGCGCGTGCTCGTCGCTGTAGTTTTCGCGCGCTTCTTCTGCCCTGCGGGAATGCGCTCCGTAGCCGGGATACGGATCGTCGAACGTATAGCCCTTCGAGATCGCCATCGTCGACAGCACCAAGCCGAGGCCGAACAAATAGAACGAATTCAGATCGGCGAGTGTCAGCGGACTTGAGACCAGCGTCTCGCGCGCGACTGCAAAGGCGCGTTCCTCGCCGGCCGAAGCAGTCGCATCCCGATAGTGCGCGGCGAAACCATGAAGGCACGCAAGTGCTGCAACGGCGGCCGCTGTAATCAGCAGCCCGAGAATCTTGATGAGCAGGTTCCGGTGATTGATCCATCGCATCGGAAGCAGTCCGACCGAGAATGACGTCAAGACGTTCACGAACGAAATCCCGAGCGCCATGACGATGCCACCAAGTAGGCCCAGGGTCGCTCCCTTCGCAAAAAAGAAGCCGTTCAGCCCAGCCTCCGCGCCGACAAGGAAGACCAGCAGTCCGAGCGTTGTGTGCCTGTTTGAGGGCGGGCGGGCCGCGCGCCTCAGCAGATTGGCGTCCCGAAACTCCTTCAGTTCGTCTCGAAGCGCGATAAATCGTTCGCGCAGCGGACCGAGTTCTGCCTCGGCGCGATGATGGGCATTGTGCAGCTTCGCGAGCGTATTGTGAGCAGCGAGACGAAGATTCTCGAGTTCGGTCGAGACCGAAACGGCGATCAGGCGTGCCGCGTAGGCCCGTAGACTATTGATGAGCTCGGCCCCGTGCCAGGCCCATTCGCTCTCCAACGTTTGTGTTATCTGCTGTTCGACGGCATCGAGTGTTACGGAATCGGAAGGAGGCAGCTGCTGCCGACCACGCTCGGCGGCCAGCCGCGGCAGATCAATCTCGCGCGCGATCTCGTCCACATCGATCGGCTTCAGATAGCCTTGTGCCTTTGCTCGCCCGTCGTCGCCACGGACGGCATCACGCAGCTTGCGAAAGGTCCCAACCAACATTACGCCGACCCAAAATGGATTATGCCGCTGGACGTGGATTGCCGAGCACCATAGCACAAAACGAAAGGTTGTAAGTGGTAGCGACGGATTATACCCGGAGAATATAGAGAGCTGTAGAGGATTGGAGCGGGTTCCTGGAACTAAGCGAGACAGTCGAGCAAGGTGCGCTTAAGGGGCCCGATGTGTCACCGCTGCAATCCCATGTTGTTCACGGAGGAGCCGGTCAAAAATCCCGCGTTCTTTTTATCGGAAATCATGCTTTACTCCATTCATCCCACCTCATGCAGAGGGCGTACGCGTCGTCACGATACGTGGAGGTGGGCTGCGATGGACGTGGATGCTGCGCCAGACGAGCGTTTGCATCGCGGACGGCGAAGTCGTGTGGTCCCGGCCTCCCGATGCTGAGGTCAAGCCTGTTGTTGATGCGCAAGCGTCACGCGGGCGATGGGGGCAAGAAAGCCCGGTCCCCAAGGAGAGCACGAAGGACACCGTTAAAACCGATCGCGCAGGGAGGGCCGGGTCGTCCGGCTGGACCTGTGGTACCTGCCGCCTGCATTTTTTTCGCAGGCGGGCCACGGGCCTCAGTCGAGGTCCGGCTCTCCCTGCGCCTCTCGTGTTTTGGGGCGCGCGCGACCAACGCATTCCTCGGACTCATCGAGCCGCGAGACCGCGCGCGCACGCCTGAACCGACCGCAAGTGGCTGTTTGACATCTGAATGACGTGATGGTGCTTGTCTGCGCCCGTGACAACGCCGAGCAGCGTCGGGCCGAACCCACGGATAGGAGACGCGGTCAGTCGCAGTGCGTCTCAAGAAGCGTGACGCGGTCAGAAACCGGGTCACGCATCGGTCTCGTGCCCCGCGGGGACAGCGACAAACCCAGCGCCTTCCAATCGCTTCTTCATCGGAAACCACTGAGCGTTCGTGTCTATCCGATGAACGGGGACAACGAGATGCTCCACGCCGCCGGCTTTTGCATCACGATTGGCCTCAGCGATAGAGAGCTCCACTCGGCAAACGACAATTGAAGAAGGATGTCGAAACAGTATCACGTTGAGGTTGTATTGAGAAGGCTTGGGTGTAAAATCTTTACGATGCCAGATTTCCGATGGGAGCGACGGGCTTCCCAATAGTTCTACTGGCTGAGAGAGGGTTGTGCCGGCATGCCTCTCATTGTCTATCCGCATTGCGACATGCACGTCGCGCTGAAGAAGCCCGCGACCAAAGTGCTGCCGTTCCGCGTGTTCGACCAGGATTTGCCGAACGGGTCGACGACCTACACGCTGACCGACGTCACCGCGGACTGCAATTTTCGGATCCTGGCGCCGTACAACCCGGTCGGCTCCCGGCTGACCAGCTTCGTGACGATCGATCCTGCGGCGCGCACCATCACCGGCGACGACGTCGGCATCAATCTCGTGGTGATCGAATATGGCCCCGGCTACGTCGTCGCGCGTATCCAGGTGCACGACGATGTGCTCGGCTGGTGGTTCGGCAACTCCTCGATCACCACGGCGCTGCATCCGACGGTCGGCCACAGCCAGCCGACGCTGTGCGCGCTGTTCAGCGACGATCCGACCGGGACCGATCTCGTCGGCGACATCACCGGGCACGGCTTCGTCACGCTCAGCTCGGCCAGCCCCGGCACCTTCGTGGTAGCAAATACGAACAATGAGGGACGGTTGAGGGGCGTGAGCGAGGGGGCGGCCCAGCTCAACGGCAGCTTCCTCGGCGTCAACCAGAGCCTGCCGGTGAAGGTGGTCGACTACGCCAAGACTCGCGACAACATCTCGACGGTGCGCGCCGGCGACCTCGGGAATGCCGCCGAGATGCACAACATCCTGTTCCTCGCCGAAGGCTTTCGCGCGTCCGAGAAGGACAAGTTCGACAAGATCGTGCAGGAAGCGGCGGACGGTCTGTTCTCGCAGAAGCGCCACGAGCCCTACGGCACGCTCGCGGGCAGCTTCAACGTATTCAAGGCCTTCCAGGCGTCGGAAGAGCAGGCGGTGACCTGCGGCTGGCGCGTCAACGACGAGGAGACCTCGGAGCTCGGCAGGGGCGGACCGATTCCGTGGAACTACAGCGTTTCGGACGACAAGAGCATCTACGAGGTCGACGAGCTCGTGGCCCGCGTCGGCCTGCCGCTCCGCAACGAGACTGCGACGCCGGCGCAATTGAAGGCGCGCTGGGCGGGCCAGTCGCTGTCCAACTACGACGCGGCGAAGGTCAACGACACCCTGATCGAAGCGTGGAGGAAGCAGAAATCGCTCGGCATCCTGGAGGCACGTGACACCTTCTACGGGCTGATGCTCGGCTCCCGCTGGGGCGATCAGTCGGCGAAGTCCGGGGCCGCTTTGACGATGCCGGCGGCGGATGCGGCGGGCGATGCCAACCTCGCGCCGCTGATCGCCCGCGCCTATCAGTTCTTCAAGCCGGCCAGCGCCACCCGGCACCTTGCCCCGGATCCGCGCCGGCACCCGCCGGAACTCGCTAGGAACGGCCGCGCGAACGTTGCGGCGCCGATCATGGCCTACCTGTCCGGACTGCGGCTCGGGTCGTCGCCGCACACCGCGCTGGGCGCCGAGTGGATACCGGACGGCACCTTCAAGCGCAGCCGCGGCCTGATCGCCATGATCACCAACGAGGACATGATCGGCGGCACCAATTTCAACCAGTCGACCGTGACCGCCAATTCGCTGCAGAGCCTGAAGACGCTCGACTTCGAATATCCGGCGACTAACACGGCGACGAAGAAAGTGATGCGGCGCAAGCCCGCCAGCGACATCGACGCCGACCTCACCGATATCATCGACACGGTTGCGCACGAATTCGGCCATTCCTTCAATCTCGGCGACGAATACGAAACGAGCGCCGAAGACAATGCGACCGCTTCGAGCGAGCACGACAACATCGTCGCGCTCGCCGGCATCTTTCAGGATCCGAACTACGCCGCCAATCACTCCCGTCTGGTCGATCCGTCCAAGGTGAAATGGTTCGAACTTCTCAGGGTCCAGCTTTCGGCCAAGCTGACCCAGGCTTCGACCCAGCAGGGTGGCTCGATCGAGGTCAGGATCGACCCGCGCCAGATCCCGCGCTGGGTGCAGGCGAAGGCGGCCGGCCGCCAGGCGTTTCTCCGCCGCATCCAGATCACGGCGATCGGCCGGCAACTGCCGCTCACGTTCACCGATTCCGATTACCTCGTCAGACTCGACATCGGCGACATCGACCAGAACCTCGGCTCGATCCGGCTCGGCGGGCTGGAATTGCCGCCGGCGCCGTTTCCCGTGTTTCCGAAAGGCTCGCTGCTGTTCGTGCCGCGCCGCGACGATGCGGACGCGCTGGTCTATGTGGTGGAAAAGAAGGTGCGCGACTTCATCGCAGGCAACCATCTGCCGCTCAACAAGGATCCCGACTTCGCTCATGTGAACGACGAGGGCGACGACCCGAAGGACATCCCGAACTTCAAGCCGCCATGCAAGGCGCAGCGGCTGGTCGGCCTGTACGAAGGCGCATACAACTTCACCGGGCTGGTCTATCGTCCGGCCGGCGACTGCAAGATGCGGAACAACAGCGGCACTTTTTGCCATGTCTGCAAATGGCTGATCACCAACCGCGTCGATCCCGCGCTGCACGACGTCGTCGACCGCGAATTCTATCCGGAGGCCAAGAAAAATGGCTGAACCGGGCGCCCTCGAAACGATCGTCGCCGAGATCGGCAAGCTGCTGCTGCCGCTGCGGGCGGCGGTGGAGTCGCCGGCCGCGTTCCAGGGCCTGCTGCTCAAGCTGGGCTGGGATTCCGACGTGATTCCGAAGCCGATCGCCGATCTCGCGGTCGACTTGCAGCTGCTGTTCGATCGGCTGCAGGCGCTGGTCGGCAGCGGGCTGTCGCTCGACGGCGAAGTGGCGTCCGACGGCGAGACAACGGTCGTGTCCGGGTCGCTCGAAGACGCCTTCAAGACCATCGAGGCGATCGCCGGCGTCGTGCAGGCGATCGACGACCTCGTCTCGGCGCCCGGCGGCGCATTTCCGGCGACGCTGAACGCCGATAATTTCAAGGGCGAGTTTCCGGGACAGCTCGTCGGCTATCTCTTCATCACCTATCTGCGCAACCATCATCCGGGCATCGGTTTCGCGCTGCAGGCGCTCGGTGTCATCCGCACCCGCTATACCGCGCCCGCCGGCAACCGCCCGGACTACATCGACTACAGGTTCAGCTTCCCGGACCTGCCGAAGATCGTCTCCGACCCGGTGACGCTGTTCGAGAACGCCTTCGGCTGGGGCACCGACAGCTTCGACTTCTCCAGCTTCGCGCGGCAGATCGACAGCCTCGCGGCCGGGCTCGGGCTCGACGTCCGGATGGTGGAGGTGCCGGATCGGGTCGCGCTCGCGCTCGAAGGCGGCCCTCCGATCGGCCGTGCCGCCGTGCGCAAGCGGCTGCGCTTGGTGTTCTTCGAGCGGGCACGCGACGCAGGGCGGCTATCGGCCGAGCTCGGACTGTTCCCGCTGCCGAAGTCCGGGAGCAAGAAGCCGGGCTTCGCGCTGCTGCCGTCGTTCAGCGGGCTGCTGTCGGTGCGGATGCAGCTCGGTCCGACGATCGCGGTGACGATCTCGAGCGACCTCGATCTCACCGGCGGTGTCGGCCTGATGGTGCGGCCGGGCAGCGGCATCGACATGGTGGTCGGCTTCGCAGGCAGCGGCGCGCCGACGTCGGCCAAGGGCACCGCGCGCGTCGAAGTGGAATACTCCGCCGTCTCCGGCAGCCCGACCATCGTTCTTGGCACCGGCGAGGGCACGCGGCTCGAATACCAATCGGTGAGCGGTGCCGGCGGTTTCACGCTGGTGGCGGGCAAGGACGTCGAGGTGTTCGCCGAGGCGGACCTCAAGGGCCTCGCTTTCGTCCTCGACGCGTCCGGCTCGGACGGCTTCATCTCGACCATCCTGTCGGGTATCTCGACGCGGTTCGAGTTCGATCTCGGCCTCGGCGTCGCCTATCCGCGCGGCGTGTATTTCCGCGGCACCTCGCATCTCGAGATCCAGATCCCAGCGCATATCGACCTCGGTCCGATCCAGGTGCAGGGACTGACGCTCGCGGTGACACCGTCGGGTGACGGCCTCCCGATCGATATCGGCGCGACGCTGAAGGCGGCGCTCGGTCCGCTGGTCGCGGTGGTGGAAAACATCGGGCTGCGGACCGATCTCGCTTTTCCGGGGAGCGGCGGCAATCTCGGCCCGATCGATCTATCCTTCGGGTTCAAGCCACCGAACGGCGTCGGGCTGTCGATCGATGCCGGGGCGGTGAAGGGCGGCGGCTATCTCTTCATCGATCCGGACCGCGGCGAATATGCCGGCGCGCTGGAACTGAAGATCCTCGACTTCCTCTCGGTGACGGCAATCGGCGTCATCACCACCAAGATGCCGGACGGGTCAAAGGGCTTTTCCTTCATCGCCATCATCACGGTCGAGTTCAATCCCGGATTGCAGCTCGGCTTCGGCTTCACCCTGCTGGGAGTCGGCGGACTGGTCGGGCTCAACCGCTCGATGGACCTCGACGCGCTAGTCAACGGCGTGCGCGCCGGCTCGCTGGACTCGGTGCTATTCCCGCACGACGTCGTCGCCAACGCGCACCGGATCATCTCCGACCTCCGCACCTTCTTCCCGCCAGAGCAGGGGACCTTCCTCATCGGCCCGATGGCGAAGTTCGGCTGGGGCACGCCGACGCTGATCAGCCTGTCGCTCGGGATCATCATCGAGATTCCCGGCAACATCGCCATCATCGGCAAGCTGACGGTGGCGATCCCGGACGAGCGGCTGCCGCTCATCATCATCCAGGTCGCCTTCATGGGCGCGATCGAATTCGACAAGAAGCGCGGCTGGTTCTTCGCCATCCTGTACGAATCCCGCGTAATCTTCATGCCGCTCGACGGCGGCATGGGTGTGCTCGCGTCGTTCGGCGGCGACGCCACTTTCATCGTCTCCGTCGGCGGCTTCCACCCGGCCTACAATCCACCGGCGCTGCCGTTCCCGCCGATCCCCCGGATCGCGATCAACATCCTCAACACGCCGGTGGCCCGCATCCGGGTCGACGCCTATTTCGCGGTGACGTCGAACACCGTGCAGTTCGGCGCACATGCGGAGCTGTATTTCGGCGTCTCGATCGCCAACATCGAGGGCCATCTCGCCTTCGACGCGCTGTTCCAGTTCTCGCCGTTCTATTTCATCATCACGATCTCTGCCTCGCTGTCGGTGAAGCTGTTCGGCGCGGGGCTGTTCAGTATCCGCTTCCGCGGCTCGCTCGAAGGCACATCGCCCTGGCACGTCGAGGGCACCGGGAGCATCTCGCTGCTGTTCTGGGACGTCGACGTCGACTTCTCCCACACCTGGGGCGACAAGGAGGACACCAGCCTTCCGCCGGTCTCCGTGCTGCCCCTGCTGGTGGCGGAATACTCGAAGGCGGAGAACTGGACTGCCGCGCTGCAGAACAGCAGCAGGCTGTTGGTGACGCTCAAGACCGTGGACGCGGGCTCCGACCTTGTCCTGCATCCGGTCGGTTCGCTCAAGATCACCCAGCGTGCGATCCCGCTCGGCATCACCCTCGACAAGATCGGCGCGCAGCGCCCGGACGACGCCAATTACTTCTCCGTCGCGACCGCGACGTCGGGAATCGAGAAGCGCGCCACCATCCGGGAGTCGTTCGCGATCGCCCAATTCAAGGACCTCAAGGACGGCGAGAAGCTCAGCGCGTCCGACTACGAGGCCGAGGAGGCGGGGCTGGAGCTGTCGGTCACTGGCAACCAGGCAAAGACCAGCTATGTCACCAAGCGCATCGCCCGCTACGAAGAGATCATCGTCGACAACAATTTCAAGCGGGCACGCCGGCGCTTCGTCACGCTCATCTCCGGGCTGTTCACGCACTTCCTGGCCAACAACGCCGTGGCGCGGTCCGAGATCTCGGCGAAGTCGCGCGATCTGAAGCACGCATTCGACGACAAGATCGCGGTCGATCAGGCGTCCTATGTGGTGGTGAGCCTGGCCGACAATTCGCCGATCGCCGGCGCGCCTGCGTCGTTCCAATCGCGCGCCAGCGCCGGTGAATTCATGGCGGCGGAGACGCGGAGCAATCCGAACTTCGCCAGCGAGGCCCATATCGTGCGCCCGCACGAGATGAAGCGCGCGGCGTAGCGAGGCACGATGATGGCGGGCGGTCCGGCGAGGCGGCGGGGAGGGACGGGATGAGTGATACGATCGGCACCTATTCCTTCCTGCCCTGGCTGCGGCTCGGCGTGGCGAACAACATCACGGCGGCCGACAACGACAACTCGGTGTCGCTGCGCGCGACGATCAAGGTCGACTTGTCGCTGGCCGGGCGGCCGGTCCAGGGCGACACGGATCTGACGGCGACGATTTCGCGCGACGTCGCGCTCTATGGTCCCGGCGACATCGTCGGCATCGATCCGAAGGCGGTGGTGAAGGTGGAGCCGCGCGACTGGATCACCAATTTCGAGCCGAACTACCTGCCCTTCGTTGAGTTCTACGACGAGGATTTTCCGTGGCGCTACACGCCAGCGGCGCCGGACGAGTCGCGCCACCGGCTGCGCCCGTGGCTCGCACTCCTAGTGCTCGAGGTGGAGGAGTTCAAGGAAGTCGCGGTGTCGTCGGCGCGGCCGCTGCCGGCGATCGAGGTGACGGGAGATCCGGCCTCGGTATTCCCGCCCGCCGACCAGCTTTGGGCCTGGGCGCACGTCCACGTCAACCGCGACCTGATCCAGCAGGACGGCGTGGTGGAATCGACCAATGCGGACCAGGCGAGGGCGCGACTGGAGAGCCTGCTGGCCAGCAATCCGGACTACGCCTATTCGCGCGTCCTGTCGCCGCGTCAGTTGAAGCCGAATACGTCCTACCATGCGTTCGTGGTGCCGACCTTCGAGAGCGGCCGTCTCGCCGGCCTCGGAATTGCGCCGGCGGCGAATCCCGCACTCTTCGCCACCCTGTCGGCCTGGGCGGACTATACCGACCGGCCGTTCCCGACGCTGCATCCGGTGTACAAGCGGTGGTACTTCAAGACTGGGACGGTGGGCGATTTCGAGTACCTCGTCCGCCTGTTGAAGCCGCGTCCGCCGGACTCGCGGCTCGGCCGCCGCGACATGGACACGCAGACGCCGGGCTCCGGGATGCCGCCCATCGCGGTCGCCGGGCTCCACGGGGTGCTGCGGCTCGGCGGCGCGCTCAAGGTGCCGGACGAGGCGCTGACCGGCGCGCAGGAGGCGGAAGCTGCGGCCTACGAGGGCTGGGACGAACCCTACGCGCACGAATTCGAGAAGGCGCTGGCGGGCTTCGTCAACCTGACCGATGACTATGCCCGCGAAGGCGCGCCCGACCCGGTGATCACGCCGCCGCTGTACGGCCGCTGGCACGCGCTCACCGAGCGGCTGCTTGAGGAGGCGGACGGCAGCGACGCGCCGCAGCCGCGCAACTGGGTGCACGAGCTCAATCTGGACCCGCGGTTTCGCGTTCCCGCCGCGTTCGGCACCGCAGTCGTGCAGAAGAACCAGGAGGCCTATATGGACGCCGCCTGGGACCAGGTCGGCGACATCCTTGCGGCGAACCGGCGGATCAGGCTGGCGCAATTCGCCAAGGCCGCGGCCGCGATCTGGCATGCGCGCCATCTCGGGCCGCTGAAGGATCTCAGTGCGGAACGCGGGCTGACGATGATGGCGCCGGTGCAGCGCCGGGTGATCGCCGACGGCTTCACGCTGCGCCATCGGCTCAAGGAAAGCACGGTGCCCCGCGCGGCGCTGTCTGCGCCGTTCCGGCGCGCGGTCCGGCCGCGCGACCACATCGCGGCGACGCTCGGCTTCGACTCGCCGAAAGGCGCCGAAGAGCTGCTGGAGAAGATCAATCGCGGCGAGGTCAGCGCGGCGCCGCCGCGGGTCACCCCGGAAGCCTTGCCGGCGGTGGAGGATGTCGCCGCGCAGCTTCAGCCGAAGTCGCTGCCCGCGGAGCTGACCGACTGGCTCGCCAAGCACCGCTGGGCGAAGTGGGTATTACTGGTCGTTCTGCTGCTGGTCGCCGTGCTGCTGCTGGCCGTCGCCATTCCGCTCGCGATCATGGTCGCGGTAGCGGCGCTGGCGCTGTTCCGATGGCTGGTGCGGCTGGAGAAGCAGGCCGGCATCGCGACCGGCGTGTTGCCGCAAGGGGCTTCGCCCGACATCATCGACGCGCTGCCGGGCTTTCCGTCGTTCACTATCCGCGATCCCGATCCCGCCGCGCCTGAGCCCGTCGGCGGCGCTTCGTCCGCCGACAGCCCGGAGGCGGCGCGCTTCAAACTAGCCCTCAAGGACCTCAACCGGCTGCTCACAGTCAGCGCCGATCTCGGCAAGCCGCCGTTGCGCAAGCCGATCGACATCGCCGCGCTCGGAGCGTCGACCTTCGCTGCGATTGATCCCGACAAGACGGTGCCCGCCTTCACCTTCTCCTCGATTGCCATTCCGCCGCGAGTGCTGGCCATCAACGGGATCGCGACGCTGCTGCAGCCGGAAGTGTTCAAGCCGGTGATGGCATATCCGGAAATCGACCTGCCGATGTACAAGCCGCTTCTCGGCCTGTCCGACGAGCACTTCCTGCCGAACATCGACAAGATTCCGCAGAACACGATCACGCTGCTCGAGACCAATCAGCGTTTCATCGAGGCCTACATGGTCGGCCTCAACCATGAATTCGCCCGCGAGCTGCTGTGGCGTGAATATCCCACCGACCAGCGCGGCAGCTGCTTCCGCCAGTTCTGGGACCCGAGCGGCGTGATCGACCGGGAGGGCCTGTCGAAGGACGAACTGCGCGAAAAGCTCCGCGATATTCCGCCGCTCCACACCTGGTCGCTGTTCTCCAAGCTCGGCGATCACGACCATCGCGAGAAGCCGGGCGAGAACGAGGAGGAAGTCGTCCTCGTCATCCGCGGCGAGCTGCTGAAGAAATATCCCACCGCGGTGATCTACGCCCAGAAGGCGCGCTGGCAGCGCGACGACGGCGGCGCGATCAATCCCCGCGTCGAGCGGGTGCTGGAGACCGACGGTCCGGTGGAAGACCGCCTGCGTACACCGCTCTACGAAGCCAAGGTCGATCCCGACATCACCTTCATTGGCTTCGACCTGACCTCGAAGGAGGCAAAGGGAGGCACCGGCCGCGGCAATTCGACGGCGCCGGGCTGGTTCTTCGTCATCAAGGAGCGGCCCGGCGAGCCGCGCTTCGGCCTTGATATTTCTCGCGACGGGCCGCTCAACGTCTGGAACGACCTCGCCTGGCCTGACGTGCTGTCCGACGCCGACAAGGGCTTTCTGCAGATCAGGCCGGGCGGGCCGACGCTCACCCTGGACGATCCGGTGGCGCCGGAGCTGCAGGAGAAGAAACAACAGTACGACGAGGACAAGGCGCTACGCTGGCATCCGGACAGCAACTCCGCGGAGCTCGCCTACATCCTCTACCAGGTTCCCGTGCTGGTCGCGGTGCACGGCAGCGAGATGCTGCCGAACTGATCGCGCAGCGGACACGACAGGGGGCGGCTGAAGCGAAATGTCCGAGTTCGATGATATCCGCAAGGAGCTAGAAGCGTCGCGCGCCGCGGTCGATGCGACGTCGCGCGAGATCGGCCGGCTTCGCCACACCCGCGCGCGGCTGATCCGCGACCGCGCACGGGCCGAGCGCGTCAGCAAGGGCGCCGACGATCCGGCGCTGGCGGCGATCGACAAGGAGATCAAGGCGGCGGCCTCCGAGATCGAGCGGCTGGGCGGTGCGCTGAAGGCGGCGAAGGACGAAGTGGTCCGCAATATCGGGCTGTTCGCGAACTTCACCGACCCGCGCCGCAACATCGGCCTGCTGTCCGATCAGACGCCGATCCTGCTGATGCCGCTGCGGATCGAAACGCGCTTCAAGCAAGCGACGGAATTCGGCGGCGACCGCGACGAGCTGTGGGTCCGGGCTTATCCGGACGACATCGCGGTCGACAGCTTCGAGGAGGCGTTGTCGGAAGACGAGGTGAAGCGCGCCCAGGCCTATTGGGCCGACGTCTGGCGGGCGAACCGCGACACCGCCGGGGAGCGGGCCGCCTGGCGAACGCTGCTGAGCGGACAGGGCTCGGGGCGGTCCTACTACGTGACCCAGACTCATCGCCCGCTCAACGAGGCGGCGCGACCGGCCAGGGTGGAAGGCGTGCCGACCGTGATCCTGACGGTGGTGACCAGCGCGCCGCTGGTCGATCCCGAGCGAGGTGCGGTCAGCACGTTCTGGACGGCGCTGTGGCGCGCGGGGACGGATGCGGCCGCGCAGATGAACGCGATCGCCGCGCTGGACAACGCGCTCGGCGCCGAGCGCGCCGCGGCGGTCCGTGAGGCGTACCGGCCGCGGAATCTCGCCGACGCGCCGCCCGAGGGCGCGGACCGCACGACCACCACGGTCATCGCCGCGTATCTGGAGTTTCCCGCCGCGGACGCCACGCCGATGCGCGAGACCGGCTGGTCGCAGCCGGCGACCGCCCGGACCTTGCCTGATCGCCTCGTCCTGCTCGGCTACAACGGCGGAACGCTCGAACTCGAGCAGCTCGGAAAACCGATTCCGTCGCCGCTGCCGGTCACGCCGTCGCCGACCGGAACGGACGACGCATCGGTCGCGCACGACGGCGACGACATCAAGTTCGGTCCGGAGCTCGAATGGGTGCGCAACTTCGACCGCGCCGTCGAGATCGGCATGGGATTCCGGGTGCCGCTAACGCCGCCCGCCTTCCGTCGTGGCTTCGATCAGTTGATGGTGCTCGGTGTGCGGCTCGGGGCCGATGCAGACGCCGGCCGGGTCGCGCTGGAGCAGTTGTTCACCCATCATCATCAGTCGAAGGCGGGGTTCTCGATCCTGCCGCAGGGCCAGCCGACCAACAACGTCGAGGGCGAGGGCGCCGCCTACAGCTGGCGCGAGGAGTCCGACGTCAGCTTCGATCACTACTTCGGCACTCCGCCCCTGGACCCCGACGGATGGTTCGAGCGGACAGACGGACGCTGCCTCGCCGCCACGCTCGGTCTCGATCCGGCCGCGCTGGCGGCGATCCCCTTCTACCATCGCCACGACGTCAACGACGCCCGCGCCATGAACACGGCGCTGTGGCCGGCCACGCTCGGTTACTTCATGGAGAGCATGCTTCATCCGGTCTTCGACGATTCGACGGTGGAGCGGACCCGCGACTTCTTCGTCCGGCACGTGTCGGCACGCGGGCCGATGCCCACGATCCGCGTCGGTCGTCAGCCCTACGGCATCCTGCCGGCGACGCCGCGCTCGCGCATCCAGTGGATCTTCGCGGGGGCGAACGTCGCAGTCGGGGCCGCGCACGCGCCGGATGATCCGGAACTTCGGTTCCTGACGCGGTTGTATCAGTTGTTGCGCAAGGTCGAGGCCGATCTCGAGCCGCTGATGTCGCGGGTGTCGTACATCGGCAAGCCGGACGGCGACCGTCATCAGATACTGCTCGATGTCCTCGGCCTGCACGCCGGATCGGTGGAATTCCAGCAGCGCTTCGCCGAAAGCTTCAAGGAACTGTACAACCGCCTCGCGATGCAGGGGGCGGGCGGCGCCTTGGTCGCGCTCCTGCTCGCCGCGGGCTATGTTGGAAGCGGGCTCGATCTGCTGAAGCAGCTCGGCTACACGCCGCCCGAGGGGATCGAGGTGCCGGACATCCTTGAGAAACTCTTTCTCAAGGCGCCCAACCAGCTCAAGGGCCCGCTGATCGACGACCGTCCGTTGTCGGAGACCGAGCAGATCCGCGCCTACACCGCCGGCGGCGACAACTACATCGGCTGGCTGATCAAGGCTGCGGCGACCTCCCACGACGCGCTGCGGCTGCAGCAGGGCTTCACCCAGCGCCCGAACGCGCTGCTGTATCTCATGCTGCATCACGCGCTCGACCTGAGCTTCGTCGAGACCAGCATCCGCCTGTTCTTCAATGCCGGGCTGATCGGCGAGACCGAGCTGAAGGCGGCGCGGCGCGAGCCGAAGTTCTTCCAGGTCGAGGAGGCGAGCCTCGCCGTGCCGGCTGCGGCCGGCGGCAGCCGCTGGCGCTACCTCCACCGCAGCGACGCCGCGGTCACCGGAACGGGACTGAGGACGGTCGGCGAGTTCATCCCGACGGTGCTGACCTCGATGGTCGCCACCGCGTATCTCAAGCGCCAGCTCGATGCGCTCGAACGGCTGAAGAGGTCCCCGACGGCGGTTCTGGAACGGGTGTTCGCCGAGCATCTCGACCTCTGCACCTACCGGTTCGACGCCTGGTACGGCGGCATCATGAGCCGCCAACTGGAGCGGATGCGCTATCCGAACGGTGCCGGCCAGGGGACCGCCCAGCCGGGCGCACCGACCGGCGAGGCGAAGACCGGAATCTATCTCGGCGCCTATGGCTGGCTCGAGAACGTCAAGCCGGAGTTCAAGAAGCTGACGGCGGTCGAGCTGCCGGCAAACCTCGCGGCGATCTTCGCCGATCCGGATGCGCCGCAGCTGATGCGCGACCGCAGCAACCAGGGCTACATCCACGCGCCGTCGCTGAACCAAGCGGTGACCGCCGCGGTGCTGCGCAACGGCTATCTGTCCAACGCCACGCCCGACAATCCCGGCAGCCTCGCCGTCAATCTCAGCTCGGAACGAGTCCGCATCGCGCTGTCGATCATCGAGGGAATGAAGGGCGAGCAGAGCCTCGGCGCGCTGCTCGGCTATCAGTTCGAGCGCGGCCTGCACGATCGCCACGACGTCGAAGTGGACGGGTTCATCTACGACCTCCGCAAGGTGTTCCCGCTGGTCGGCGACCGGCTGGCTCCGACGCGTACCGGCCGGCTCGACGCGTTCGGTCGGCGACTGCGGATCAACCGGGTGGAGGCGCGCAACGTCATCGACGGCCTTGCTTTGGTCGAGCACATCAAGACCAGCGGCGTGAGCAGCTACCCGTTCGGCCACGATGCCGACCTGCCGGCGGCGAGCCCGCAGCAGGCCGCGGCGATCACCGCCGAGGCCGCGCGGATTGCCGACATCGCCGACGCAGTCGCCGACCTCGCGATGGCAGAGAGCGTGCATCAGGTGGTGCAGGGCAATTACGACCGCGCCGGCGCCGTGCTCGACACCTACTCCAAGGGAAAATTCCCGGCGACCCCCGACGTGGTCCGCACGCCGCGGTCGGGGGTGACGCTGACTCATCGGGTGGCGCTGCATCTCAAGGCCGGGCTCGACCCGAACGACGGCGCGCTGACATCGCCGCGGGCGAAGGCGGAGCCCGCGCTCAACGCCTGGCTCGCGGGCATTCTGCCGCCGCCGACAGCGGTCGCCTGCTCGGTGACGGTCACCGACCCGCTCGATCTCTCCTCCGTCACCTACAACGTGACGCAGGCCGATCTCGGCCTGCTGCCGATCGACCTGCTGTATCTGCTCGATCCGGACAACGATCCGGCCGCCAAGGCGCTCGACGATCTGATCGAAGCGCATGTGATCGCCGTCCATCCGTCGCGCCCGGACGCAATGCTGACGATCGCCTACCGCGAGAGGATCGCGGCGATCGCCGGGCATGTGCCGCTGTTCGAGCTGTCGGCGTTGATGCGGCATCTCAGAAGCCTGCTGCTGCGTTCGCGTCCGCTCAAGGCGAGCGACATGGCGATGGCCGGCGAGGCGAACGAGGCCGTCGATCTTGACGCGGCGCTCGCGCGCGAGCGGGCGACGCTGCCGCGCGATCTGCTCGCCGCGCGGCTTGCGGATCTCGACGCCTTCCGTACGGCGCTGCAGGCCCGCCTCGACGCCAAGCAGGAGGCCCAAATCGCCACGGAGATCGAGCAGACGATCACCGGCTTCGTGTCGGTGATGCAGGGTCTCGGTCCGTTCGCGGCGCTGCAGACCGGTACCGGTGCCGTCTACGCCGACCGGCGGCGGATCTTCGCCCAGTTGCGCGCCGCACTCGCCGGCTACATCGCTCGATGGACCAGGCAGCTCGCCGAGTTCGACGCACGCATAGTCGCCTACGACGCTGATTCCGGCGCGCCGGACGCGGCGAAGTTCCTGGCGCTGCGGGTGGCCGAAACGTTGATCGCGACCACGGCGACCGACCCTCTACCGGCGCAGCCGGACGATTTCCGCGACGATCTCATGAGCGGCAAGCGCGCCGCCTTCGTTGGACAGCGCGCCGTTCTGATCATGCTCTACGACAATGCGTCCAATCTCGCCGCCCTGCACGACGGCATCGAGGCGTCGAAGGCTGCGAACGCCGCGTTCGACGCGGCGGCGATCGACATCGTGGCACAGCGCACGGCGATCGTCGCCCTCGCAGAGGACATGGCGAAGCGCGCCGCGGCGCTCGCGCTCGAGCTGACGACGCGGCTGCCGGCGATCCAGGCCCGGCTCGATCAATACGATGCCGCGGCGGAGGCGAAGAACAAGATCGAGGCGCTGACCGCGGCGGCGAAGCTGTTGTTCGGCGAAGATTTCAAGATCGTTCCGGATTTCGGCCTGCCGGCGGCGCAGGCCGGTGAATGGAGCAACGCCTGGGGCGCGGGCGCGCAGGCGGACGAGACCATTCTCGGGTTCGTCAAGACGACGATCGGACGCCGCTTTCCGCTCGACGACTGGTTCACGGGTGTCGCGCGGGTGCGGTCGAAGCTGCACGATCTGGAAGCCTCGCAGCATCTTGCCGACGCGTTCACGGGGGCGGGCGTCGCGCTGCAGGCGCTGCAATTTCCGCATCGCCCCGAGTTGCCGTGGCTCGGACTCGAATTCCCGGAGACCGATTCCGACGGAAAGCCGTTCGTGATCGACGAGGACAAGCTGCTCTATACCGCGCATTTCGCCGAAAGCTTCGATCCGGCGCGGCGGCAACTCGGGCTGTTGCTCGACGAGTGGACCGAAGTGATCCCGCGCCCGACCGAGGATACCGGTCTGGCGTTCCACTTCGACCGGCCAAACGCCGAGCCGCCGCAGACTCTGCTGCTGGCGCTGCCGCCGAAATTTGTCGGCTCGTGGCAGTGGCAGGATCTCGTCGACACGGTGCGCGAGACGATGGACCTCGCCAAGAAGCGCGCGATCGAGCCCGACCACGTCGACACGACCGCCTATGCCCGCTTCCTGCCGGCGCTGGTGTCCGCCGTGGCCTTCCATCCGATCACGGCCTCGCTCAACTTCGCCTATAACAACAACCTCGCCGCGGTGCTGGCCGAGACGGAGACCGGCAATGGCTGACTATGTCGCGGTTCAGAACCTCTCCGCCGTGTTCTCCGGCAAGGTGAAGCTGCCCACCATCACGTTGTGGAACAGGCTCGAGGGCCGCCCACGCACGCACGATTTCGACCGCGCGCTCAAGGCCGAGGTCCGTGATCCGCTGTGGCTGCTGACGAAGCAGTGGCAGATGGGCGAGTTTCAGGGCGACGACGCCGGCTCGCCCGTCGTCGCCAAGGTGCACATCGAGACCACCGAACTGACGAAATACCGCACGGCCGGCAATCCGCCGGAAGCGTTCGCCGACGACGTGCCGCTCGAAGCCAAGGTCGAGCGGCGGCCGATCCCGTTCCGTCTCGCCGGCCAGAAGATCGCGTTCGATCTCCGCATCGCCCTGGGCCGGCGCTGGCTGAAGCTCGTCGCCGGCATCGAGCCGGGGCTTGCCCAGCAATTCATCGCGGCGCTGCCGGTCGCCATGCCAGATCCCGCGCTCAAGGCCGATGCGCCGGTCGCCGCCCATCGCGAAGCCTGGCAGACGATGGCGGCGCTGGCCGGCCGGTCGATGGACGGCTACGACCTCGTCGAGCATCTGACGGCCGCGCCCGGCAATCACGCGCACGACCTCGTCGTGCTCGGCAATCCGGCCAGCGCCGCTGCGATCGAGACGGCCGAGGCGGAATTCCTTGGCTGGTACCGGGAGGCGTTCTACCAGTCCGCCGCGGGGGCCGCCGATGCCTGGCTGCCCGATCGTCTCGAATACGCCTTCGCAGCGTCGGCGCCCAAGGCGGGCGGCGAGAAGCTCGTGGTCGCCGACGAATACTTCCAGGGGCATCTCGACTGGTACAATTTCGACGTCGACGCCTCCGGCGCAGGGCTCGGTGACCTGGCGGACGCGCCGCCACCGGCCGCCGTCGAGACGACCTTCACGGCGTCGTTCATCCCGGCGCCGATCCAGTTCGACGGCATGCCGAACACACGCTGGTGGACCTTTGAGGAGGGACGAACGAATTTCGGCGACATCGATCCGGAGACGACGGACGTCAACAAGCTGCTGCTGATCGAATTCGGCCTCGTCTACGCCAACGATTGGTTCCTGATGCCGTTCACGGTGCCGGCTGGGACGATCACCAGGGTCGCCGGCATGAGCGTGACCAACGTCTTCGGCGAGCGGATCTGGGTCGAAGCCGCGGGCAAGGGCGGGGACGCGGATTGGCAACGCTGGTCGATGTTTACGCTGGCGACGAAGGGGAGCGACGACATTCCCGCCGATCTCAGCCTTTTCATCGTGCCCAGCGTGCCGAAGATCCAGGAGAGCGAGCCGCTGGAGTCGGTGGAACTGTTCCGCGACGAGATGGCCAACATGGTGTGGGGCGTCGAGTCGCGGGTGATGTTGGCTTCGGGCGACAGCAAGAGCGGGCGCAGCGCCGCGCTCGACACCCGCCGCTATTTCCGTCGCCTGGTGGAGGAGAGCCTGCCGCCGGGCCCACCACCTGCGCCGCCGATCGAGAACGACGCCGCGATCCGCTATCGGCTGATGAGCGAGATGCCGGAGAACTGGATTCCATTCATCCCGGTGCACATCGACAACGACAGCCGCGAGATCCAGCTGCGTCGCGCCGCAATGCTGCGGGTCATCGACCGCGACCCGGATCCGCCGGTGCGCGTCGAACCTCGCACCGATCTGCTGCGCCACGGTCTCGACCTCCCGCAGCAGCAGGGCTACAATCTCCATGAGGAGGAGGTGCCGCGCGCGGGCATTCGTGTCACCCAGAGCTTCCAGCGCACGCGCTGGTACAACGGCCGCACTTTTGTCTGGCTCGGCATCCGCAAGGAGACCGATCGCGGCGAGCGGTCGAGCAGGCTCGCTTTCGACGCGATCCTTCCGAAGCGGAAGGCATGAACGCATGAAACGTCACCGTCGAAATATAGCGGTGGCGCGGCCGCCGGAGATGGAGGGTTGAACGGGCGCGCCATTCCCAAGTCGGCAATTTCTCGCGCGACGGCAGACGCTCGGCGCCCCAAGATTACGTAGCGGCCGGCAAGTGTGAATATCCGAAGACCCATTCCCGACCTCAGCGCTTCCTTCATGACATAGGAGAAGCAACGGAGAGCCAGCACGAGGAACACCGTTCAAGGTTGAGCGCGGAGAAGTTCGCCTTGATTGTTCCGAATCGAGAGTCACTGCGTTATTGTACGTTGCGGCCTGAGCCTCTTCGGCAGAGGCCCATAGCCATAAGGGCAGAGATCACGCGGCATCGCTTCTAGCATGGGCAACCGCCGGCTCTGCTCAAACCTGGTGACGGGTAGTCCCACCGCAGGCCGTCTCAGCCGGGCTCGTGAATTCTGTGCAGCCCCGTCATCAAGGCTGCAATCACGCTTATCAACGCGTTCGTACCATGGTCATTCAAGAACGAATCTCTGCGTCATAGTTGTCATGGCACCCCAGTCTGCCACGTGGAGCGCGACGATGGTGCTGGTTGGTGACACCGTCGCACTTAAGGGGAGAACGGTGATCGACACTCCGAAGTTTGGATCCCTTGGAGCCGTCGAATCCGCTAAAGCTCGACAAAGATTCGCAGGCTTTCCTGGCATTCGTCAATTCAGCACGAGAATTCAGTGACCACTGCTCTTCGTACGCTCCGTGGCTCAACGCCGCGCAAGAACACATCAGCAAAGCGCTCCGCGTCACCAAAGGCCGCCCCGCGGAAGAAGACATCGGTTGCGACAACAACGAAGGCTCCGATTCGGACCGGCATTTCCTCCTCGTCTCCACTGGGCATGTTGGCGCTGCATCTTACGGCGCGATGGCGTGCTTCGGGCCGAGGCGGACTTGTGTTCCTCGCCGAAAATGAGAGCCGAGCCGAGCTGTTGGGTTCGATCATCCCAGTTATCGAGCCGAGCTGTGATGTGCTCGTCTATCCCCGTTTGAACACGCTTCCGTTCGATCAGCTTGAGCCTTCACGTGATATCGCGGGCCGGCGGAGCTCCGTCTTGAGACGCCTTGCCAGGGCAAAGAAGCCGATCCTGCTGATCACGACGGCGGAGGCCATAATGGAGCTCCTGCCGTTGCCTGCGAACTGGTCTCGTATCGGATTTCCACTTCGGACCGGGGCCGTCTATTCCGAGGAAGACCTTGAGGCCCGTCTGCAAGCTCTCGGGTACGACCTGGACGATAGTCCGGATTATCCCGGTGGAGTTTTGTTTCACGGCAACACCTTCGAGATATTCCCAGCCGGCGCGTTCGGACCTTTTAGGATAGAGCATTCCGGAGGGAGAATCCGGCGTATTGCAGCGATCAATCCGATAGACCAGGAGGTGATTTCTGAAACGAAGGAGCTCCTGATTGACCCGATGTCCGAGCGGCTGGCGTTCACGGGCCGGGCTCGAAGAAGGTCCAGCCTATTGGACTATTGTGCGCGCGCCAAATGGATCGCCGACAGCACCGTGCCCAGGCACGCCGACACCTGGTTGAGCACGATCGAGGATGCGGCCGCCCGCAGTGAGCGCGACCGTGCCTATCTCAGCCGACGCGAATGGGAGCTGTCGGCGAAGAAGATCACTGTGTTGCCGCCAACCACTCCGTATCGTGCGACGCCAGAGTTCTACAAGGCTTCCTCTCCAAGGAAGGCCCTCCGTGCATTTATCGAGGAAGCCCAGCGCGGTAGGGCACGTGTGCTTTTCGTCGCTGCGGTCGAAGCGGATTTGCGTGTGATGGCCCGGATGAGCGCTATCAAGGCTGAATGCGTGCCGGATTGGACGCACGCGACCGCAACGGGCAGGCAGCAGGCCGCATTGCTGGCAGGCTTCGATGCGGGCTTTGTCGTTCCTGGAAAGAAGCCGCTCGTGGTCATCACTGCTGCCGACGTGCTCGGCAGCAGGGCACACCAACCGCAACCGACGAACTGGGCATGGACGCCCGGCTTCGATTCGGGAGACCTCCCTGAACTCGGATCCGTGGTCGTTCATCTGCAACGTGGACTGGCACGCCTTGGCGGCTTGAGATCCATGGGCACGGGAGATCTTTCGGCGCGCGAGATGGTCAGGTTGGTATTCGCCGGAAACGATGCCGTTCTCGTCCCTCTCGCAGAATTGGCCCTGATCTGGCCCTACGCCGCTGAGCTCGGAGACACCTCGCTGGACAAGGCCGACGGCAGCTCATGGCGGCCGCGGCGAGCTGCTGCCGAGACGGAGATTCATGTGGTCGCAAAGGAGCTGGCCAAGCAGATGAGTCAGCGCCGTCGGCGTCCGGCTCCGAAGCTCGTGCCGCGCCCTGCTGTCTATGAGAAGTTCGTCGCGCGTTTTCCCTATTTCACTACCCCCGATCAGGCGAAGGCCATCCGCGACGTTCTGGATGATCTTGCATCGGGGCACCCGATGGACCGGATCGTCTGTGGGGACGTCGGCTTTGGCAAAACCGAGGTGGCACTGCGAGCAGCGGCAGCCGCCGTGCTGGCCGGAAAGCAGGTCGCTATCGTCGTGCCGACGACAGTGCTGGCACGACAGCATGTCGAAACGTTCCGCAAGCGCTTCGCGCCTCTTGGCATCGATGTTGGAAACCTGTCGCGGGTTGCCTCGACCGCCGAAGCGCGAAAGGTAAGGGAGCGCCTCAAGAGCGGAGAACTCAGGGTCGTCGTCGGGACCCTCTCGCTCGCATCCAAGGAGGTGAGATTTGCCGAGCTTGGCCTGATCATCATTGACGAGGAGCAGCATTTCGGCGCTGCTGAGAAAGCCATGCTGTCGGGCCTCAATAAGAACGGTCACAGGCTCTGGATGAGTGCGACACCGATCCCCCGCACACTTGCGGCCGGCTTGACGGGCTTGAGGGATCTCAGCGTGATCGCGACCCCGCCGGTCCATCGTGTTCCGGTTGCCACCAAGGTGGCACCGCTCTCGGACATAGCTATCGCCGCTGCCCTGGTTCGTGAGCACAGACGTAACGGTCAGAGTTTTGTCGTTTGTCCGCGGATCCAGGATCTCGATCCCCTGCTGGCCAGGATCCACGCGCTGGCGCCGGAACTACGTATCATTACCATTCACGGCAAGTTGCCAACGGACGAGATTGACGAGCGATTGATGGGATTCGTCGAAGGTCGTGCCGATGTACTACTTGCAACCAACATCGTGGAAAGCGGCCTCGACATTCCACGTGCGAACACTATCGTTGTGTGCTGGCCGGAAAAATTTGGCCTGGCACAATTGCATCAGCTCAGGGGACGCGTAGGACGCGGAGGCATCCGGGCGTTTGCACATTTCCTGACGGAAGGCGGCTCCGAACGCTCGGAAAAACGGCTTTCCGCCCTCGAGGAGTTGAGCCGTCCGGGCGCCGGCTTCGCGATCAGCGCTCGCGACCTCGACCTCCGCGGCGGCGGCGACCTGCGCTCCGATCGACAATCCGGCCACACGCAGGTGTTCGGACCGACGCTTTACGGCCACCTTCTTACGCTAGCCCTGGAGGGAGACCGCGATGGAATGTCCGCGCTCTGGATCCCTGAGCTGAATCTTCCCATCCCTGAGCTGCTTCCCGCGAGCTATGTGCAATCGGAGGCGGTCCGGCTCGAGATCTACGCTCGAGCCGCTCGGTGCCGGAGTGATGACGAGCTGGAGGAGCTCGAGGATGAAACGCACCGCCGATTCGGCAAGTTGCCATCTGAGGCCAGCAATTTCTTTGCTGTCGCCAAGCTCAGGATAAGTTGCCGGCAACGAGGGATCATGCGTCTCGATGTTGGGCCTGATGCGATTGCCGCAACGATGCTCGCAGGGAGGATCAAGAAATCACGCTCCCGGTTGCTGCAGCGCGAGGGCGATCGCGTCGTCTATCCCGGGCGCAGCGACGAACCAGCCTTACGAAGGGTCGAACAGTTCTTGGATCTATTGGACGAATGAAGGGTGACGCGTCACCCGGCTTGAAGCGGTCCTGTGTGCTCTCGTCGGGCCCCGAAATGAAAGCGATGGAGCTTGACCCGTGGCAAGGACGATTGAGAGAACCCTTGTTGCCCTGACGCAGAGACGATCGTTCGAGCTATTCTGAAGCGGCTCGTCGGATGGGGCGTCCTTGGGTTTTTCTTTCGTGGCCTTCGCCCGCGTCATCAGTCGTGCGCGTGGACTGCGTTGCGACCGTAAGCGATCGCGTCTGCCGCTCCACAACCTCTCGGATGAAGCGTGACGCCGCTAGAACTGTCGGGCTGGCAGCGAGTTGATGATTGATGTCCGATGGAGGCCAGCCGCGGGATAGGCCTTATCCCTCAGCTTGTCATATGAGAAGTCTGGTTCCGTTGTCTGTAGCTTGCGAACCATCTCGAAAGAAAGCTCACGGTGCCCATTATGCGCATAGAGAGCCGACAAATATCGCAAGGGGGGGGCAAAGGTCGGAGCAAGAGCATGGCTGGCTTCTGCAAGATGGACGGCCTTGTCCAGTTCTCCCGCCATCGTCCCCGCAATGCAGCTCAGGGCATCGAGCTGAAAACGGAATGGTGCCGCACCAGCGATCGTACGGGCAAGCAATGTGTGCTGGAAGCCGTCCTCTGGTTTGCCGAGATAGCTCTTTGCGATTCCCAGGCAGGCCCAGGCGATCGGGTTGGCGTGGTTCAGTTGAATGGCTCGCTCGGCCAGCTCATAGGCGGCAACGTACGAGCGTCGCATCATGGAATGGACATGCGCGCTCAGGCCAGCGACATAGGAGTTGTAGGGTTCGAGCTCCAGCGCCCGGTACATCAGATCGAAAGCCTCCGCCTCGATCGTCTGGCGGCAGTTGAATTGGCGCTCGGCGAGCATGAAGGTGCGCAAATAGGCGCGCCACGCGAGGTAGATACCGCGTGGCTCGGCCGCGAAAGCAGCCGCGAACAGCTTGTCGGCGGACTCGAAGTTGGCTCTGCCAAGTCGAAACAGGCGCAGGATACCAGCATAGCATAGATGGGAGGCAGACCTAGGAGCGCCATCCTCGATATGAGCAAGCTGATCGACGGCGAAGTTGACCACCAGGTTGATGGTTCTCATCACATTGGTGTCGTTCAGGTCGAGCGTACCGTCGCCGTTGATCTGCAATGTCGACGACCATGCCAGCGTGTTCGCAGGGCGCTGCAGCAGCGCGAGCCGAACGATCTTGCTCGTGTCAGATCCGAACACATCAGAGCGCAGGGACAGCGTGCTGACCGAGGCGCCATCGTCACCAGTCAAGCCATCTCCAGGCAAAGTGTCCGCCGGCCAGGCGGCCGACGCGCTCATGTCGCGACGATCTTGGATCGTGGCTACGCCCAGTTCCTTGATCGTCTTGGCGATGGAATCGACGAGGCTATCCGTCACGACCGCGGCATCCGACGGGCCTGTCCGGCAGCCGGGGATCAGGACGATCCGGTTTCGTGAGGGCCGCTCCTTGGGGGGCTGCAGGTGCTCTGCAAGGTCGGTCGCGAGATTGGCGGCGTGGTGGAGTTCAGGCGCCGGCGCGACGTGCGTCTGGAATCGCGCACGCTCCTCGCGCAGCCAATCCTCGAACTCCTCCTCTGCAATGTCAAAGCCTTCAAGAAACTCACCTTGGGGAGGCGCCATCGTCTGCTGCGGTGACGCGGTAGCGTAACGGGCGATGTCGGTCTCAAATAGCTTTGGATCGAGCGAAATGACGAAGCTGTCAGCGCAAAGCAGAGAGCGGTAGTCGCCCAGCGCCTTGCGGATTTCGGTCAGGCTTTGGCGAAGGCTGGCCGCGCCTTGCTCCTTGCCGCGGCTACCCCAGAGCCTGTCCTGGATCCAGACCCGCGATCGCTTGTGCTCACGCGCCAGCGCCAACATCGCAATGAGAGCGCAAGCCTTGCGTCCTCTGGGCGTGCAATCCTCACCAGAAGCCTTGACCACGCGAAACGGACCAAGAAGCTTGATCAGCAATTTTGGATCGGAGCTCACATTCGTCGCCCACAACCATGATGTAATCAGTCGTGAAAATACGGAAACCAATGATTGAGTAGTGAAGTCTCCAACACCCTTGCTGTCAACGTGAAAAATCCGTGAAACGCCGTCATTTCGAAAGCGGGCGGCTTGACCGCGCGTGCCGTCAAAACGACCATTCAGTGGTAACGGGCGGAGCAAGTCCGCCGGGCCAGGCAGGGAGGCGGCAGATGGCATGGCTAAGCGGTGAGAGCGGAGAAAGCGGCGAAAGTGGTGAGAGCGGCGAAAGCGGTGAGAGCGGCGAGGGCCGCCGTGCCCACGCCTCATCGCGCGCACGCGCGCTGATTACCAGCCGGGAGGGCGTCGTCGGCTACTGGAACCAGCCGTCACACACGCCTGATCACTATACTGCCGGGCCAGAGGCGCTCGATCGCTGGTCGCGCGACGTGCGACTGCGCATCTTCGCTGGCGAGCTGTTGTCGGGCCTTTTCTATGACGAAGGCGAGACCTCGATCTCGCTTCAGTACCGTGGCCGCAGCGATGAGACGTTCACGCCGATCGTGCACATGATCCGTCCCAATGCCGCGGACTTCGCCGGACAAGCGGCTTGGGTGTTCAACTATGCCGCGCTGCGGATGGAACGCAGCAGCGAGATCCTGGCCGAGCTGCACGATTTCACCAGCTTCTTGGGCCTGGTCGGATACTGGAATCCGAGCCGCAGCCCGCACACCGCCGAGCTGCTGGCGCTGATCCTGCAGGTGACGACCACGATCGAAATGCGGGTCAAGCATGCGCTCACCTGCCGGCGTCCAATCGAATACTCAGCGCAGATACAGCCGATGATCCAGACGCCGGGGCATGGCTCGCTGCCGAGCGGCCATGCCACGGAATCCTTTGCCGCGGCCTTCGTGATCAATGCCCTCATGCGCAAGGCGAGGACCGGGCGGGATGATGTCGATACGACCGATCCAGTGTTCGTGCAGCTGATGCGCCACGCCGAGCGCATTGCCATCAACCGGACGGTCGCCGGCGTGCATTTTCCGGTCGACAGCGTGGCCGGTATGGTGCTGGGCTGGACCTTGGCGGAGCTGTTCATTGCGCGCTGCTCCGGCTGCGGCCAGGTCACGATGCGCAAGTTCGACGGGCGGGGGTTCAACGACGATTTCCGCTACGACGATGTGCTGGCGATGTCCTACAGGCGATCGGCCGCTGCGAACGTCGCCAGCGAGCAGGGTGGGGGCGGCGCGATCATCGAGGCCGGCATGCCATCGACCGTTCCAGTCTCGCCGATCTTGCAGCATCTCTGGACGCAGGCGCTCGCCGAGTGCCGCCTGATCGTTGGCTGACACGAAAGGACAGGCGCATGAGAGGCTGGCGAGGAGATCGGGCCGAACGAGCCAATCCCTATCAGGACTGGGAGTTGCGCAACAGGCCGCTCGGCAAGAGGCTGGACTGGTGCAGCGCGCAGATCCAACTGCTGCCGGAGGCCAACGGCAGCTATGTGGCCCATCTCGGCCAGTTGGCCGCCATGGTGGCCGCCGGCCACGAGCCGGATGAGCCTGCAGGCGCGCTGACCATCCGCATGTCGGCCGACGAATTCGATCTGCTGACGAAGCTGATCGACGACATCCGCATCGGTCGCGTCCCGCCGCCGGACGATCCGCGCGATGTGCAGTTCTTTATCTACCGGCCCGAAGACATCGCCAATCGCACTGCCGCCAACGGTCTCTTCACGACGATCCATGTCGGCCCGCCGATTCCAGGGCTCCGCTTCGACGCAGTCATCGCCGCGCCGACCGATCTCGGCAAGCCGTTGACGGATTTGACGCGGCAGGTCGCTATCGGCGTCATCGATGACGGCATCGCCTTTGCCAACCGCCGTTTTCGCAGCAGGAGCGGCAGATCGCGCATCCGAGCGATCTGGCTGCAGGATGTCGAGCGCCGGACCAAGGATTTCGGCGTCGCCGCCGGGCAGCGGCTCACCGGCGATGAGCTCGACGTGCTGTTTGCGGCGAATGCGAGCGAGGCCGACATCTATCGCGCGTTCGGCATGACCGATTTCGGCAATGATCAGCACAAGCCGCTGGCGCAACGCGTCTCGCACGGCACACACATCCTCGATCTCTCCGGTGGCTACGATCCGACCGCGGAAGATATCGGCAGCAAGCGGCCTCTGTTGGCGGTGCAGCTGCCGTCGCCGGTGTCCGGCGATACGACGGGCGTTACCATGGCGAGCTACGTGCTGCAGGGAGCGCGTCAGATCATGCTGTGGGCCGACCGGATCAGCACGAAGCTGCCGCTCGTCATCAATTTCAGCTATGGCATCGCGGCCGGCCCCAAGAACGGCAGCCACGAGATCGAGCAGGCTCTGTCGCGGATGATCGAGCGCCGCAACCAACGCGGCGGCCCGACCTATCTGGTGCTGCCGGCCGGCAACAGCTATCGCGAGCGAACTACGGGCCGGATGGCTGTGCAGCCCGGCGCCTCTGATCAGATCGATTGGATCATGCTGCCGGATGACGGTACGTCCAATCATCTCGAGATCTGGCTCGACGGCGAAGCGATCGCGCAGCAATGGCCGCGTGTCGGCGTCAGCCTGACGCCACCCGGCGGCGTGCCGCGCATGATCGATGGATTCGGTGATGGCGATGTGCAGGTGCTTGAGGATGACGGCAAGCCGATCGCCGCCATCAATGGCCACCTGGCCAAGGTGGCCGGCCAGCCCGACCGCGTCCGCTTTCATCTGTCGGTCAATCCGACCACCGCGCGCTGGAGCGTGAGGCATCCAGCGCCGGCCGGGCGCTGGCGGCTTTCCGTCACCAACGGATCGGAGGCGCCGCTGACCGCACATCTCTACATCCAGCGCGACGATACCCCGCTGGGCTACGTGCAGCATGGACGTCAGTCCTATTTCGATCATGCAGGGGGCTATCAGCGTGCGGCGCTGGATGGCAGCTACAGCGATCCGGCCAGCAGTGGCTGCCCCATGACTCGCGAGGATACACTGTCGGCGCTCGCGACCGGCGCGGGCGCGCTCGTGGTCGGCGCCGTCGATGCCGCGGGCCAGCCGACGGATTATACGGCGAGCGGTCCGACGCCGGGGCGCGCCGAGCCCGATTGTGCTGCCATCGCCGACCAGGGGCCCGCGCATTGGGGCGTGCTCGCGGCCGGTACCCGGAGCGGTTCGGTGGTGGCGATGCGCGGCACCAGCGTGGCAGCGCCGCAACTCGTACGTAGGCTCGCAGATTATCTCGCATCGCTGCAACCAGGCCCGGTGCTTGCGTCGCTTGCGGTGACCGACGGTCCCGTGGCGAGCTCCGACGTCCCGCCGCCGGGCGCCGCCGTGCTCGAGCCGATCAAGCAGGATGCGGTCGCCGCTTCGCCGTGTGACAAGGCCCGTATCGGCGGTTTCATCCTGCGTGCGAGCGGCCACCCCGGCCTGCCGCCGCGGACCTATCCGCGCAGCCCAAACTTGCGCTGATCCCGACTCCCTGGTTCGCCGCCGCGCAATTGCAGCATGCTGGAGACAGTGAGCCAGCACAGGCGCGCGCCTCGACTCCCAGACCGCATCCGATTCCTCTTGCGCTGCGCCCTTGCCGACGCGCGCGATAGCGCAAGTGCGTGAGTGCAGATGGCGTCGTTCCAATGCATTTTTGACGATGCTCTTGCGATGTCCTGACGATCGTCTCACACCCCTCGGCATAGTTCCTCCCGTGCAAACGAGACAACAGGAGGATTCAATGCGCAGATCCAATATCCGTATCGTGATGGGCTTGATCATCTCGCCCTTGCTGATGTCCCAGGCCTCCGGTCAGAACCTCAAGGACCTGGTGCCGACCTATCAGCCGCATCAACAAACCGACAGCGAGCGGTTGCAGAACTTCCACGCTCCAGCCCCGCCTCTGACCAACTATCCGAACATCAGCCGTGATCCTTCCACCAACGAGCCGCGGCTCAACGTCAACCGCGATGTCTCGCTCGGCGGCAACGTGACCCGCAACAGCGCCGAGGGAAACGTCCGCTTCCCGATTCCGGGATCTCGCTAGGCGCTGTTCGGCGACCTGGATGGCAGCTCGCCGTCCAGGCGCGGCGTCTCGAAAGCGGGCCGCTGATTCAAACAATCATGATGACCTGAGGAGATTGCAGATGAAGAGTCTTCGACTGATGGCCTGCTCTGCCATGCTGTTGCCCAGCGTCGCTCTGGCGCAACAGCAGATTCCGACAGGCTCACTGCCGCCCGACATCGCGGCCGCGATCAAGGCGGCTCCGCTGACGCAGACGCTGATTCCGATCAGCGGTGAGGAGAAATTCGCGCAGCAGATCATCAAGGCAGACGAGATTTCCTTCGCGGCGGGGGCAAAGCTGACGCTGACCGGATTGAACTATCCCTACATCGTGGTGGCCGCGCAACGCATCAAGTTCGCCAACCCCGACAGCTACAGCATCATCCAGCGCGATCCGCAGGCCGTGGCCGCCGTCGGCAGTGACGGCCCTGCAGGTCCCAATGGCGCCGACAATCCTGGCGAGACCAACCGGACCGGCAATCCAGGCTATCCCGGCGGCCCCGGCGGGCCTGCCGTGGCCGGACAGACCCGGCAACTGCCCGACGTCTATCTGGTCGCCGGAGAGCTCTCCGATCCGAAAGGGCCGATCCCGGCTGGTCTTCTCAACCTCGTCCTTCTCTTCCGCGGCATTGACGGCGGCGATGGTGGGACCGGGGGGAAAGGCGGCAACGGCGGCCGGGCCGGAAACGGCAAGGAAGGGGCCACGAGCCTGTTCGACTGCAAGGAGGGTGGCGGCCCCGGCGGGATGGGAGGCGCTGCCGGTCCCGGAGGACGCGGCGGTGACGCCGGCGCTGGGGGACAAGGCGCCGATCTCGTCTTCGTCACGACCAGACCTGCCTACGAAGTCCTGAGCTATTCGCGGATCAACAATGTCGGCGGGCGGGCCGGGCTCCCCGGTCGGGGCGGCAGCCCGGGCAATCCGGGCCCCGGCGGCCAGGGCGCGCCGGCCAATGGCTGGTGCAAGGGCACGGGTGGAGGATCGCCAGGCAATTTCCCGTCGCCTGCAAACCTCGGCTTCGGCAATCCGTCTGCGGACGGCGCAAAGGGAACGGTCACGGCGGTCATTCTTCCGTCCGTCGGTCCTCTGTTTGGCAAGTGATGCGGCGAGCGGCGGATGAAACCTGCAGGCCGCGTCCTGCAGGTTTCATCCGCCAGCGCGCGAACGTCGCGCTCGCCTTCTCCTACCAGAGCGGGCGCAACGAGGAGACCGCCAAGCGAACGGACCTGTACAAGCTCTCGCTCAATTTCAAGACCTGTGCCGCCTTCGCTGGCTTCTCGGGCGGACGCTGCACCGCCGACAAGGACTGAGCTGGTAGTCATGACCGGGTTCTGGAAGCTCTACGGCTTCACGACGGAGGGAGATGATATGGACAAGGCCATCGATGGTTTCGTTCAGGTGCTGAGCTTCGTGCTCGCCTCATCCTCGACCGCAGCGCTGCTGGCGGTCGGACTGATCCTGCTGCTCATCACCACGGTGTTCGCCTGCATCGCGCTCAGGTCAAAACCGGAAGAGGTCACCTCGTTCTTCAAGGCGGCGTTCTTCCTTTGCCTGGTTGGTGGCATCCTGTTCTCCGCGGCCGGTCCGTCGCTGGCGCTGTTCTACGTGTCGCAGGATCCGATTCGCAGGAAGTCGGTCAATGAAGCGATCGACGATCTCGCCAGCAACAGACGTGTGCGCTATGTCATCCGCATGATCTCGCGCAGCCCCTCCGATGCCGCCCTCGGCATCGACGCGCTGACCCAGCTCGGTCCGCCCCGGCAGAGATATTCCTTCGTCGCCGACTACGAGGAGTTGAAGGGTCATACGGTCAAGGAAGCGCTCGACCTGTTCGGCATCGGCTATGTCGCCGGATACCGTGTATCAGTCGTGATCTTTCCCCTGCAGATCGATCTCTATCCGGCCAATGCGCGGGGGCTGTTGCAGGTCGTCAGCAATGTCGAGGCCGGCGTCGCGCCGGAGGATCGCTTTCTCAAGCCCGGCAAGCTTCACGACGCGGAGCTCAAGGAGTTCGGCGACACGGGCATTCAGACCTACCGTATCGACAACTTCAAGCCGTTCTACCCGCATTATTGCGAGCTGGCGCAGACTTTCTTCTGCGGGCACTACGCCGCCAAGGAGCTCGTCGGCGGCCTCTACCGCGATTGGCATCCCCTCGGCTTCTCGCAGAAGAATCCACCGACCCAACCCTGCACGATTCCCAAGGAGAAGTTCTGCGCCTTCTCGGACTGGGACAAGGTGCGGCAGGACTTCAAGGGCCACTTCGGTGTTCGCGCGTTCCTCATCGAAAATCTCGAGATTGGCAAGATCCCTGGCCGCATGCTGTTCGACTTCCAGGATCCGCAGCGCGACAGGATCCCCGAGTTGGGGCTTCCGCCGGCGTTCGACTGACCTACGCTTGTCAGCGAAGGAAGCCTATGGAGGTTAGTTGGCGAGCGGTTTCTGCTTGCCGTCGTAGCGATAGGCGAAGCGCCAAAGCTACGATCCGGTCGCGGTGACGAGCATGAAGAGCCCGCCTTCATTTGAGCGTTTGTCGTCTTTCGCTGCCGGCTTCAGGTGCTGGAAATAGGGGGCGGATACCAACAGAACGGGGCGGACGCCGGCGAAGGGCAAACGGCGGCTTAAGCTTGATTTTGAGGGTGAAACACGCTGGCGAACGCCCAAATGGTGCCCCTGGCCGGAATCGAACCAGCACTCCTTGCGGAACTCGATTTTGAGTCGAGCGCGTCTACCAGTTCCGCCACAGGGGCATTCGCCGGGCCTGTGCAGGAACCATAGCGAAGCGGGCGGACTATAGCGGGCGGCCGGGCCGGGTCAACCCGCACGGACGTGATGGGCGCGCATCTCGACAGCTTTCGCGGGCCGGAGTAGGAGCCGGAGCGGCCCGGCATGGGACCGGATGCAGCCCCGTTCGGGAGGACCGATGACCAATACTTCTGTGATGGCGCGACCTGCGGCGGGGAGCATGAGCCCGGCGGTGGCGGCGGCGCTGCTCGCGGCCGGCATCGCGGCGGCGGCCTTGGCCGGCGCCTGGTACATGCAGCTGGTCTGGGGCCTGCAGCCCTGCGAGCTCTGCCTGAAGCAGCGCTGGGCCTATTATGCGATCGTGCCGCTCGGGCTGCTGATCGCGCTCGCCGCCAAAGGCGGCGCGCCGCGCGCGCTGGTGCTCGCGGGGCTCGGCGTGGCGGCGCTGGCCGCGCTCGGCAATGCCGGGCTCGGCGTCTATCACTCCGGCGTCGAATGGGGCTTCTGGCCGGGGCCGACCGAATGCACCGGGCCGATCGGCAATCTCGGCAGCGCCGGCAACCTCTTGGAGCGGCTCGACAGCGTCAAGGTCGTACGCTGCGACGAGGTGCAATTCCGCTTCCTCGGCCTGTCGCTCGCCGGCTACAGCGTGCTGATCTCGCTCGCCATCGCCGCCATCGCGGGCTGGGGCATCGCCCGGAAGCGCGCCTAGTCGTCGACATCCTCCTGCGGCCGTCCGAACAAATGGACGATGCCGGGGGTGGCGATGGTAACGAACACGAAGCGCGACAGGTGATGCGCGCCGACGAAGATCGGGTCGATGTGCAGCGTCAACGCCAGCGCCATCATCGCGTCCATCGCGCCGGGCGCGAACGCGACAATGGTGTCGGAGAAGCGCACATGCGTCACCAGCACGATCACGGTGACGAACAGCGCCGATATCGCCACCGCGATCGCGAACGAGCCCAACGCGGCCCTGATATGGCCGACCAGGGTCTTCACCCGCATCCGGGCGAAGCGGCTGCCGATCAGGGCGCCGATGCCGACCAGCGCCACGCCGCGCATCCATTCCGGCAGGCCGCCCTCGACGAGGCCGGTGCCGT
This sequence comes from Bradyrhizobium sp. SZCCHNR1098, assembly GCF_032489375.1. NCBI lineage: Bacteria > Pseudomonadati > Pseudomonadota > Alphaproteobacteria > Hyphomicrobiales > Nitrobacteraceae > Bradyrhizobium > Bradyrhizobium sp. SZCCHNR1098. Next base: position 159,174 of record NZ_JAUEXY010000004.1, on the reverse strand, counting down.
GCAGGACGCCGCTGGCGACCATCGCGCCGAACAGCCAGCTCGCCGGAAACCTGATCATCTGCATCAGCATCGCCGCGACCAGCGAGGCTACCAGCAGCGCGAGCAGGCCGAGCGGCGAGGCGACGCTCTGGCCGAGCGAGATCGGCGCGGCCGGTGCGACGCCCGCCACCGCCAGCACCAGCGGCAGCGCCGCGGTCAGGATGATCACGCGAAGCGTCTGCACCACGGCGATCGCCGGCAGGTCGGCGCCGCGCTCGACCGCGAGCATCGTGATCTGCGACAGCGCGCCGGGACTGCCGGCGAGCAGCGCCGAGGTGCGGTCCCAGCCATGGACGCGCTGCAGATAGAGGCTGGAGCCGAAGGTCGAGCAGAACGTCGCGAGCGCCAGGAGGCCGATGGTCACCGGATAGGCGCTGACGTGGTTGATCAGCTCGCGCGAGACCACGGCGCCGATCGAGATGCCGAGCAACAGCAGCACGGTCTGGGTCAGGATCGGCGGCATCGCCAGCGGGCGGCCGGCGATGGCGGCAATCGCGGTCGCGATCATCGCGCCGGAGATCAGCCCGCCGGGCAGATGGGCGACGAGGAAGATCAGGCCGCCGGCGGTGCCGAGCACGAGCGTCTCGATCGCGCTCAGGATCTTGGCGCGACTCGGCAGCTCAAAGGGGAGGGAGGAGATGATCTGGCGCACGGCGCCTTATGCCAAAAGCTGCCTGCGCGAACAATTCCCGCCGCTGCGCGGGCGCCATGCGCGCATGCACCCCGTAGGTGCCGATCATTTCGACTTCTCCGGCGTCGGCGCGGGAGCGGGCACGGGTGTCGCCGCGGCGGCGGCCGCCGCCTTGTCGCGCTTGCAGGCCGAGCGGAATTTGCCGCGTGCTTTGCCCTTCAGCCCCTGCTCGTCAGCCTCCTTGGAGCAGGCAACGGAAATCGTCCGCCGCGCCGCCTTGTCCAGGCTGGCGAACTTGTCGGTGGCGGCATCGGGCCGCGCCGGCAGCGTCAATCCGGGCTGCGAGCAGGCGGGGCCGGCGGTCCACAGGGTGGCAATTGCGATGGCCGCAATCGCCGCCCGGGCAGTGAATCTCATGCTGAAGTCCTCGAACGAAAGGCACGGCGCGATGTCCGGCGATGCTGAACCCGCAGTGAATGGAATGAGCCGGATCGCCGCGCGACGCAAATTATATTTTCGCGCCGCCACGCTCCCGCCTGCTTTGTCGGTCGCGAGCGTCTCGCTAGAATTACCGTCCCATTCCATCATGCTCCACAGGGAGATCGAGGATGAGTTTTCACGCAAAATCATTGGTTGCTTCGTCACTCGCTACGCTGGCCGTGATCGGGCTCGCGACGTTCGCCGCCGCCCCGGCGAAGGCGCTGACCGCGCAGGAATGCAGCGCCAAGTACAAGCAGGCGAAGGAGGCCGGCACGCTGGGCGGCCAGAAGTGGAACGACTTCCGCAAGGCCCAGTGCGGCAGCGATGCCGCCGCGGCCGCGGCTCCGGCGGCTCCGGCCGCGCCTGCCGCCGAGGCCAAGCCGGCCAAGGCGGCGAAATCCGAAGCCAAGGAGGCCGCTCCCGCGCCGACCGGTCCCGCCGTGTTCCCCAACGCGGTGGACCCGAAATACGCCAAGGAGAAGCCCGGCAAGGCGCGGTTGCAGACCTGCGTCGATCAGTACAATGCCAACAAGGCGACCAACGCCAATGGCGGCCTGAAGTGGATCCAGAAGGGCGGCGGCTACTACAGCGAATGCACCAAGAAGCTGAAGGGCGCTGCCTGATCCGGGCTGACGAGACGTTGCCGGCGGCCGGGGGCATCATGCGTCCGGCCGACGCTTTCGACGCCGCGCATCGCCGCGAGACCGTGGCCGGGCTCGGATCGGCGCCGGTCGCGCGGCGGTTCGCAGCGGTGGCGGCGGCATTGCTGCTCCGGTGATTTTGGGGCTTGCCTTCCTGTGCGGGAAATGACCCTGCTCTCGCCATGATCTCTGCTGTCCAAGGTGTGCTCAGCCTGTTTTGCGGCGCGATGGTCGGGTTCTCGCTCGGCCTCGTCGGCGGCGGCGGCTCGGTGCTCGCGGTGCCGCTGATGGTCTATGTCGTCGGCGTGCCCGAGCCGCACATCGCGATCGGCTCGAGCGCGATCGCGGTCGCCACCAACGCGGCCATCAATCTCGCCAATCATGCGCGCGGCGGCACCGTGATCTGGCCGATCGCGGCGCTGTTCGCAACGGCGGGCATCGTCGGCGCCTTCATCGGCTCGCTGCTCGGCAAGATGGTCGACGGCCAGAAGCTGCTGGCGCTGTTCGCGCTGGTGATGATGGTCATCGCCATGCTGATGCTGAAGACGCGCGCCCGCATCGGCACCCCCGATGTGAAGATGAGCATGGCCAACGTCCCGGCGGTCGTCGGCTTCGGCCTCGCCACCGGCACGCTGTCCGGTTTCTTCGGCATCGGCGGCGGCTTCCTGATCGTGCCGGCGCTGATGGCTGCGACGGGCATGCCGATCATGAATGCGGTCAGCTCGTCGCTGGTCGCGGTGACGACCTTCGGGCTCACCACCGCGGCGAGCTATGCCTGGTCCGGGCTCGTCGCCTGGGATCTCGCCGGACTGTTCATCGCTGGCGGAATCGCGGGAGGTCTTGCCGGCACACGCCTGGCGCGCCATCTCTCCGGACGGCGCGGCGCATTGAACGTGGTGTTTTCCGTCGTGATCGCGGTGGTGGCGCTGTACATGCTGACGCGCAGCCTGCTGCATATCTGGAGCTGACCTCAATGAAGCGCGTCCCCTCGACTGCGATCACCTCCGCCAGCAGCCGGCGTGACGTGTTGACGCTTCTTGGCGCCGGCGCGGCGCTTTCCTTGTGGCCCCGCGACAGTCACGCCGAGGATGCCGACGAGCCCGACGAGGGCGCGGTGCTGCGCGACCCCGAGGCGCCGGTGCTCGGCAATCCTTCGGGCGACATCGCGATCGTCGAATGGTTCGACTACAATTGCCCGTATTGCCGCAAGCTCGATCCCGAACTGCAGCAGGTCATCCATGACGATGGCAAGGTGCGCTGGGTTCTCAAGGAATGGCCGATTCTCGGGCCGACTTCGGTGGTTGCCGCGCGGATGGCGCTGGCCTGCAAATATCAGGACAAATATGCGAAGGCGCATGAGGCGCTGATCGGCGTCAGCTCGAAGCTCACCGAGCCGCGCATCGACGAACTGCTCGCGGGAGCAGGCGTCGACGTCGATCGCGCCAAGCGCGACCTCGCCGCCAACGCCAAGGCCATCGACGGCATGCTGGCGCGCAACGACAAGCAGGCGCGGGGCTTGCGTTTCCGCGGCACGCCGTCCTTCATCGTCGGCAAGTTCAGGGTACCCGGCGTGCTGACCATGGCGCAGTTCGAGCAGGTCATCGCCGACGCGCGCAAGGCCAAGGCGGCCAACTGATTGGCAAAGCAAAGGCGCCTCGACCAACGGCCGAGACGCCTTGAAAACAGCAGCGTCGTGCGCGTTACTTCGACGAGATGCGAACCCAGTCGTCATGCGCGCGGGTCTTGAGTGAATTCCAGCTGTCCGCCGCGACGTCCCAGTTCACGATGGTCCGGCGCGTCTGCGCGGTCGGCCCGTTGGCGACCTCGGAGGTCTGCATCGAATCATGGATGTAGACGCCGAACCCCAGGATGAGGGCCCCCAGGATCATTCCCACGAATGTCCGCATGTCATGTTCTCCAGTGTGACGGCCAACAACGCCGCGGTCGAAACTTGGTTCCGCGCTCGCCGCGGTCCCGGTCCGCCGCGATCAAGACAACCTAACTGCGCGATTTTTCAGGCCGCGATTCCGGCAGCGAAGTGACGAGATTGAGCGTTTTCATCTCGTCGGGCTTGAACGTGAACAGCTGGTCATGCGGCGTCTCCATCGCGTGCACCCAGACCTTCAGATCGATGCCCATCTCGGCGAGGTGGCGCTGGCATCGCGCCGAGATGTTCTGCGCAAGGCTCATGTCGTCGCCGGACCTCACGGCGGTCCCGGACGTGGGGACTGCGGCGATCTGATGTACGCCGATGATCGCCCGCTCGCCGGCCCGGCGCTCGAGACCGCCGGCGAACACCAGCGGGCACGACGAGGCGCAATATTTTCCCGCCTCCACTTCGGTTGCGAATTTCCGCGCGCGGATCAGTCGCCCCATCGCCAGCGCGTCGGCGACGGAGCCGCCGGGCGAGTTCAGCACGATCGTCCTGATATATTCGCCATGACGTTCGACTGCGTCCGCAAAGCTGCGCGCGCTGCCGGGTGTGATCGTGCCGGTCGCGAACAGCCGGCCGCCGCCGCGCAGCTCGAACTGAATCGGCTGCTGCAAGGCACGATCGCCCTGCGGCAGCGGCATCAGCCGCTTCATCAAGGGCGCCAGCAAGGATGGTGATTCGGCCGGCAGGTCCGGCGCCTCGCGCCGAATGTCGAGCTGAGGCGGGGCTGCATCCGATGGCACCTGCGGAGCATTCAACTCGAGCAGGTCCGCCGCGAGAACCGCGACGGTGACGACGAGAACGCTGCGGAAGACCCAACGCAGAATGCTCTCATCGGGATTGCCCGCGAGCCAGGCATGGACGCGTCGGTTCAGCGCCGAAGCCACGGGACTACTTTCCGATTCGAGCTGATGACAGCGACGTCACGTTCTCATCCGCCGCGGCCGGCGCTGGCTCAACGGCTGATGCAGCAGGCGCCTCCGTGGGCGTTTCGGCTGGCCGTCGCTCGGCCGCCCGCCTGGCGTCCTCGACCTCGCGCGCAATCTGCAATGCGGTGACGAGATCGGCGGCCGTCAGGCTGGAGGCGCTCACGGCGGGCAGGCCCTCGCGGCGGATGGCGGCATGGACGACGCAGAGGATCAGCACCAGCACTGCCGGCATCAGGTCGATCGAGATCGCGCCCGCCCAGCTCGGGATGAAGTCGCCGGCGTAGCGCAGCACGGCTTCAGCGGGCGACAGCGTCTGGAAGCGGGTCGGCTCGATGCGCGGCAGCGCCAGGATCTTGTCGGCGGCGTCGGCAAGCGAGGCGGCCTGCGTGGCGATCGCGCCTTCCACCTTGCCGACGACGGCGGTCTGGCGCTCGGCCAGGTCGCCGCTGCGTCCGCCTGCGGCCGGCGCGATGAAACCGGCGGACAGCGAGGCCGCGGCGCGCCTCACCGCAGGTGCCACCGAGGTCTGCTGCAGATTGGCGATCACGCCCATCAGGTTCAACGACTCCGTGGCGAAGGCATCGCTGCGCGTTGCGATCGGGCCGCGGTCGGAGATCAGCTCTCGCATCTTGGCGAGGCTCTTGCCGCCCTGCTCATAGAGAGCAGAGACGCGCTTGCCGGACTCCTGGACCTGCTGGCCCAGTCCGTCGAGCTGCGTCGACATCTGCGCGAGAAGCTGGACCACGGTGCCCGATCCGGAGGTGCCGGTCAGCGAGCCCGCGCGTTCGGCGTCCGCCAGCTTGGCGAAGCGGGAGGAGGCGAGCTGGATATCGGGCAGCAGGCTTTGCGCAGCGATGGCCTGGCTATTGGCCCTGTCGAGGTCGCGCGTGTAGTTCTGCACGGTGATGGCGAGATGCTGCTGGATCGCCGCGGCGCCGGCCAGGGCAGACGCATTCAGCCAGGACGACATCGCGACGATCATCAGCGAGCCCAGCAGCATGCAGCCGGCCATCATCAAACGCCCCATCGCGCTGGTGACGTGCGGCATGAACTGCATCATGAACACCCAGAAGGCGTAGATGCCGACTGAGACCGCGACGGAGTAGATGACCGCCGCAAAGAACACCGTGGTCGGACTGCCGTTGAGCAGCTCGCGGACGCCAAGATAGGTGTAGACGCCGGCGGCCAGCGCCAGGATCGCGGTCGTGAGCTTCAGCGTCACCTCGAGACGGTTGACGCCATTGGCAAGCACGACGGAGGTGGAGGAGCGGGCGGACGAGACTTGCGCGACGGACGCGGCAGGCGAGGGCATCAGCGGCGAGGGCATGAGCAGACCTTCGGCGGCGTCATGGCCGCCCGTGTGCAGCGCCCCCGCTGTATGACCGAGCAGGACCAATGCGGACAAAATCCGCCGACATTGTGTCGGCGGCATTGCCGATCAGCCATGTCGTAGCAAGGAGAGGCAAGCTCAGCGCAACAGCCAGCGCAGCAGCTCGACATTGGCCTCGCGCGGATAGCAATGGCTGAGATCGTCGATCTCGCGATAGGCGACGTCGGCGCCGGCCTTGGCCAGGGCGTCGGCCGTATGCCTCGCGATCTCGACCGGGAACATCCAGTCGAGCCGGCCGTGCACGATCTGGATCGGCAGGCCGCGCAGACGGTCCCGGTCGGCGATCTCGGCCATCAGCGGATGGAACGTCGCGGCCACCGGCGCAAGATGCGTGAACGGCGAGCCTGCGGCCAATCCGCTGACGTAGCAGAACGTGCCGCCGTCGCTCATCCCGGTCAGGAGCATGCGGGCGGGATCGATCGCGACGCGACTGCGGACGAGGTCGAGAATGCGCAGGAGGTTCGGCGTATCGGCGTCGTCGCCCATCAGCGCCCAGGTCGGTCCTGCCGCGGTGGGGGCGACCAGGATGGCGCCGAGGCTGCGTGCGGCGCGCAGCCAGCTCCAGAGAAAGTCGCGGCCGTTGCCGCTGCCGCCATGCAGCGCCATGACCAGCGGCCAAGCCCTGTCCGCCGTGTAGTATTCCGGCACATACAGCGAAAAGCCGCCGCGATTGCCGATCTCGTTGTGGTCGTGAAACACGGCGTCCTTGCCTGCAGAAGAAGCGGCCAGCAACTGGCGCAGCCCGTTGTCGCCATCGACGGCGGGATCGAGGAAGAATTCGCTCAGCGGCGGCAGCGTCGCTGCCAGTGGAAACAGCGCCTCGAGTGCGCGTGGCAATTGACGAAGGGCTCTGAACACATCGACCAGGTCGCCCTCACCGCGCTGAACGGCGCGCAGGCCGGCAAACGACATCAGCGCGGCGTCCGCCGCGGTGTCGAAGGCGATACGGATATGGGCGAAGTCCGCCGGCCACGACGTGAGATGAATCCGCGCCGTGTGCAGCGTCCGCTCGGGATCGCCGACATCAGCCATCACGCGATCGAAATCCGGCGGGTTCAGGTAGCGTGCAACGTGGGACAGGGCTTCGAGCGTCTGCAGCAGTGGCGGCAACACGATGAGAATGTCATCCACCACGGCATCCGTCATGCAGGTCTCCTTGATACGCGATACGCGGGTCTGGCCGTCTCGTCTGCTTGCCGGTCATGCAACGCAAAATCGGGCGTCCGGGCAATGACCATTTTCCGAACGCGTGTTCGCTCCACGAAGCCGCAATCTCGCGATGCGGCTCCTGCAAGTCAACACCGCGCGGAGGCTGCCATCGCGCGCGGCAGGTGAGTTGCGCGCGAATACACGCGGAGACGATAGTTGGTTGACAAAATTCGGGCGCGATGTCGCACTTGGTGAGAGCCGGCGGCGCAGCGGAGGGTTCCTCGTGGATCACCGCCCTGGGTCAAAACTGCCGATCGGTTGCCGAGGGGGGATTCGCATCATGACCAAGTCGCCGTCGGCCGCGTTGATCAACGCGGTGCTCGCCATGGACGTCTACAACAGAGGCGTCAACCCGACGCTGGTGGTCAATTTCAGTCGCATTGGGAGCTATGAGCTGGTGGCGGGGAGCGTGACCTCGACCGCCGACAATTTCGAGGCCGCGACCTATCAGCTCGCGGGCGATCCATCGACACGGATCATTTCGTTTCGCGGCACCGACAGTCTCGCCGACGTGCCGTCGTGGCTTGGCGGCGCCGGTCTGACCGGCTGGCCGACGCAGTTTCCGGATGCGGAAGCCTACTACAAGACATGGGCGACATCGAACGTCTCGCTGACCGGCCATTCGTTGGGCGGCGGACTTGCCGGCTACATCGCTGCGCTCAACGACAAGGTGGTCTACGCCTACGACGCGATGCCGTTCGAGTTCGCCGCCGAGGTCCGTTACGATCAGCTGCACGGCTTCTGGGGCGCGCTGACGTCGCACCCCGTCGAGCGCTATTCCGACATCCACATGGTCTCCGTCGCCGGCGAGATCCTGCAATATGTCCGAGCCGCGGCGCCCGTGCTGGAAGCGCCCCTGGCGTTGCTGCAGCTCGGACCGGTCGCCGGCGCGCTCGCCATCGCACATGCTGCGATCGGCATCTCGTCCGAGCAGAAGACCGTGCTCGGCGCGGGCACGGATCTCGGTCTGGATCCGGTCAGCCTGCACTCGATCGCGCTGCTGACGATGATGCAGTGGGCGAGTGACAACGGTGCCCAGGATTGGAAGAAGGCGGCGGCTGTGCTGCTGGCGCCGCTGCAGGATGACGCGATTGCTTCGGCCGTCGGCATTCCCGCGGCCGGTGTGAGCGGGGAAGGCGCGCCGTCCGACAAGATGAAGGACATGATCGCCTATTCGACGGTGACCGACGCCAGCGGCTACGGCAACAGCGCCGTGCAGGCCCTGTTCAACGGCGGCGGCGTGCTCGGCAACAGCGTCAGCGCCGACAATGCGGCGACCTACCTGAAGAACGGCGGGGTCGAGAAGGCGCTGGCCGAGATCGTGGTCGAGTATTCGGCGCTGCTGGCGCAGAACCATGACGAGGTGATGTCGACGACGCCCGGCGTGATCGGCCACGAGCACGGCATCCTCTATCAGGACACGGCCAAGAACCTGCTGGTCGCCGACCTGTCATCCGATCTGTGGTCGCGCTGGGACACGGGATCGGCGGTCGACATCCTGGGCAAGGTCGCGCTCATCGATGCCGTCGCCAGCTTCGACGGCGAGGATGCTGGCCTGATCGACATGGCGATCGGCGCGCTCTGGGGCGGCAAGACCGACAATCTCGACTGGCTCAGCGCAGCCTTGAGCGACGCGGCGACAACGGTGACGATCGATCCAGTGTCGGGCGCGACCATTGCTGCAACCGATGGTGCGCTGCTGATCGCGGGCGGCGGCAACGACATGCTGTTCGGGACCGCCAACGACGATCTGCTGATCGGCGGTATGGGCAGTGACGTGCTGCAGGGCGGGGCCGGCGACAACATCCTGGTTGGCGGCGTCGGCGCCACCTATGTCTACGCGCCCGGTGACGGCAACGACGTCATCATCAATGGCGTCGCGTCGCTGGCGAAGCCGACCGGCACGCTCGATTTCGGCACCGCCTATACGGCCGACAATTTCTGGTTCGTCAAATCGGGCAACGATCTCGAGATCGACATTCTCGGCACCCATCAGCAGGTCACGGTGGCCGACTGGTTCCTTGGCGGCTCCTATCAGCTGCAGGAGATCAAGGCTGGAGGCCTCGAGATCGATACGCACGTTTCGCAGCTCGTGCAGGCCATGGCGACCTACGCCCAGGCGCATCCGGGTTTCGATCCCACAGTGGCATCACAGTTGCCGACGGATGCGCAGCTGCACGACCAGATCGCGGCGGCCTGGCACGTCAACGCGTGAGCGCAGGCCCGCGGCCGCCTCAGTGCAGCCGCGGGGCCTTGAGCAGCTTGGCGCGGTCGGTCGAGGCGATCGTGACGTCGAAGGTGACGCCCTCATGGTGCACCGTCAGCGGCACGTCGACGCCGGCTGCGCCGAGCGCCCAGAGCTTGCGATAGAACTCGCTCTGGCTTGTCACCTTGTCGCCGTTGATCCCGAGGATCACGTCGCCCGCCTTGAGCTCGGCGCGGGCCGCGGGACCGTTGTCGGAGACGCCGATCACGACGACGCGATCGTCGACCTCGGTCGCGTACATGCCGAGCCAGGGGCGCGCCGGCTTGTTGACGCGGCCGAAGCGCCTGAGATCATCGATGATCGGCTTCAACAGATCGATCGGCACGATCATGTTGACGTGCTCGTCCTTGCTGTCGCGCTCGCGCTCCAGCTGCAGCGACCCGATGCCGATCAGCTCGCCCTTGGCCGAGAGCAGGCCGGTGCCGCCCCAATTCGGATGGGCGGGGTGGGTGAAGATCGCCTCGTCCAGCAGATATTCCCAATAGCCGGCGAATTCCTGCTTGGCGATGATCTGGCTCGCGACCGATCGCGTCCGCCCACCGGCGCCGCCGAGCACGACATGATCGCCGACCTTGGTAGCGGCCGACGAGCCGAGCGGCAGCGCCGGCAGGTCGAGCGACCCGAGCGCCTGTACCAGGCCGAAGCCGGTGGTGAAGTCGAAGCCGAGCACATGGCCTTCGACCACGCGTCCGTCATTGGGGTGCAGCCAGACGGATTCGGCCTCGGTGATCAGGTAGCCGATGGTCAGCACCAGCCCGTCGTCGATGACGACGGCATTGCCGGCTCGCTCGGTCCCCAGCGTTTCCGCGCTGAAGGCGTCGGACGGAATGATGGCATGCAGGCCCACGATCGAGGACAGGGCTTGATCAAGATCATATTGATAGTCTTCGGCGCGAGGCTGGAAGGCAGACGGCACTTTCCATTCGGTCAAAGAAGGCATTTCGTTCTCCTGCTCTGTCGATACCCCCGGGTGCATCGACCAAGCTTCTGCTTCGTGTCGCGTGACGGCCACAGCGTGAACGCGAGCTTAACATCTTTGGGCGTCGGCGCCAGTTCCGAGGGCTCCGCGTTCGCGCGAGGAGGAACTGCGCTTCACCGACTACCCGCGGCCGCAGCCCCTGCCGATCAGGGGCCAGACCAGCCACGCGCCGGCGGCGTAGAGGCTGCCGACCGTGGCGGCTCCCGTTCTGGCCGCGAGGTGGAAACGCCCGGCGTCGAGCAAGGCTCCATCGGCGGTAACGATCGCGGGGATCACACGGTCTGGCGGACCGAACACGACCACCGCATCCGGCTTGATCACCAGCGCCATGGCAGCCATGCCCGCAAACCAGGCGAAGGCAACTGCCAGCACGCCCTTCACTGGAACGGCGCGGGATCGGGGATGCTGGTCAGTAGTCGTAGGCATGCTCGAACGTATATCCCGCGGCTTCGAAACGGGTGATGTCCTGAACCAGTGACCGGACCGGCACGTCGACACCGATGCGACGGGCACCGGGACGGGACTGGATCGGCACGCTGAATATAGGCAGCCCGTCGAAAGCTGCCAGCCGTCCGTCGCCGGGCGGGACCATGATCGTGACCAGGATGCGGTGGTTGCCTGCGATTTCGCCGAGCGAAGCACCGCCATGACGGCCGAGCTCCTTGGCGAAAGAATCGAATTTGGCGTAGCGCTCGGTCTCGACCAGCACGCCCTTCATACCTTTAGAGTCCGTGACCTCGCGGATCACCTTCACGCCCGGAACGACTGCAAGCTCGGCGGCGGGCAGGCCGGTGACGACGCTCTGGATGGTCAGCACGGCCGGATCGTAGCCCGCCGCATAGCCGATGACGGCCGCATAGGTGGCGCGCCCTGCATATTGCAGGCTGAGCGAAACGCGCCGCTCCATCGCGCGGAACGACGGCACGAAGGGCGTCTCGCGCCAAAACTCACCGAGCTTGGCGGCGAAGGGATACCGATACCAGGGGGTCTGGTACAGGAACGCCGCGTAGTCCTTCAACAGGACAAGGTTGAAGGCGTCCTCTGCCGTCTTGACGCCGTTCGTGGTCTCCCAGCTGATCGCTCCGATGCTCTTCTCGTAAGCGCCCTGCAGCGCCATCTCGGCGGTGAAGCTGAAGCCGATGATGTAGTTCGTCAGCTTCTGGTCCGAGGTGGCGGGTCCGGAGCCCGCGGCCTGCCGCGTGGCGCGGCACAGGCTGCGCCAGAAGCCGGAGATGCTCGACAAATAGTGGAAGTCCGATTCCGATGCCTGCCCGGTCACCGCAGCGAGGTCGGCATAGGCGTGGACGATGTACCATTCCGGAAAGGTCAGGAAGCTGTCACCCTGCGATCGCGCATAAGCGGGATCGGTGATGCCGAACTCCGAGGTCACGGCGGGTGTCGGTACGTCGGCGACGCAGACCGTCTCGACGCTGATCACGGTGGCGGCGATGCCGATCGCGGCGGCCGCGACGAGGGCGCCGGCGAGATATAGCGCTTTGCGACGCAGGCTCATGCGACGGCGGCCTGCGTGCGCCACGGCGACCAGCCGACAGCGATGCCGATCGCGCCGAGTGCGAGATGCGGCAGGCTGGAGAGAACCTTTACGAGCCACGAGGTGTTGCGGATGCCGTCGATCACGATCGAGAGGTCGAGATAGCCCGAGCCGGTGAACACGCCCATCACGCCGTCGAGGAAGTACAGCGTGCCGAACACGCGCAGGAAGAACACCGCGCTGCGGCGGGTCAGCATCGCGGCCAGCGCCCACAGGCCGGAGACGACATGCAGCGCATCCTTGTAGATGTCGAGCTGGAACAGGCCGAACACGCGGCCCTGCGCATCGATGAAGGCCGGGATGTAGTCGGTCGCGGCGGCGAACAGGAGCGCCATGGCGAGCGCCAGCGCGGCGATGCGGTAGCGGTCCAATGCGAAGCCGTCTGCTGCTGATGTATTCATGCGAAGTAGGCGTCCCACATCGCGTTGCGGAACAGGAGGTTCGGATCATACTGCCGCTTGGCGGCGACGAAGTGCGCGGCCGCCGGATAGGCCTTCTCGACCTGGTCGCGGCGGGCGTGCAGACGATAGGGCAGATAGAACGCGCCGCCAATCGCGGTGATGCGGTCGATCAGCGCCTCCGTCGTCCGCAGCATGTCGATCTCGCCTTCGGGCGAGGTGGCCTGTGAGAACGACATCACGGCCGCGATGCGGCGCACCGGCGCGATCGTGAGCGCGGGTGTCCTGTCCTCGGCGACGTAGCGCAGGGTGACGTTGAGAAATTCGGCGCGCGCCTTGGGAATGATCTCGCGGCAGGCGGCGAGGAAGTCGCCGAACCGCTCCGGCGCCACGAAATATTCATGCAGGATGTCGGTGCGGTGCATGTCCTTCTGCGCCAGATTGGCGACCGGCTCGGCCATCAACGAGTTGCGGGTGTAGCGGCTGTCGGAGATGGCGGGGCCGAGCCGCGTCTCCATGAACCAGCGCAGGCCCTTGGCGACCTCCCAGCCGGTCTGGGCGCGATAGATCGTGTTGGCGACGCCGGTGAGCTTGCCGGAGCTCACTGCCGCGGGCAGGGTCGCGGGGGCATCGGGGGCGGGTCGGAAGGTGACGAGCAGGGCGTCGTCGAAGAACGCCTTGCGCGACACCGACATCCGGCCATAGGCCATCTTCACATTGGCGTCGCCGTCGATGCTCTGCGTGAACTTCGCCGCGAACGTCTCCGGCGCCATGCGCTCGAAGCGCGGCTCGAGCAGCAGGTTCGGCACCATCTCGACCTCGAGATCGACGATGATGCCGAACAGGCCGTAGCCGCCCATCGCAAGGCCGAACAGCTCGGCATTCTCGTTACGCGAGCACTGCACCAAGGTGCCGTCGGCAAGCAGCATGCGGATCGACTTCACCGTCGAGCCGAACGGGCCGTACGGCACCGGCCAGCCATGGGCATTGACGCAGAACGTGCTGCCGACGCCGAAATCGCTGTTGGACTGCATCACGGCCGGCGAGAAGCCCTTGGGATCGAGCGCGGCGATCACGTCCCACCAGCGGTTGCCGGCCGCGGTCCGATAGGTCTTCGCCGCCGTGTCGAGCTCGATCGCGCCGCCGTCGAGTGTGATCGCGGTGCCGTCGCGCGGCAGGCTCTGGCCGCCCATCGAATGCCGGGCCACGGCCGCGGTCACCGGGCGTTTCGCGGCCGCAGCCTCCTTCAGCTCGGCGCGCAGCCGCGCGATCAGATCGTCGGTCGTGGGCTTGCTGATCACCACGTGCCGTGCGACCGGCGTCGGGTTGAGCCGGCTGGCATCGTTGAGGATGGTGCGCAGCTCGGCACGCGCCCGCGGCATCCGCGCAAAGGGCAGCGCCGCGGCCGTACCCGCGGTGCGCAGAAACCGTCGTCTCGACATCATGGCGCAGAGTCTCCTTCCCTCACGGAGTCTACGCCAGCATCGTAAACGTTCGAAAAATTTCCGGGCCGTCAGTCGGCTGCCGGTCGCGCCCGCGCGGGCACGAGACGGAAGTCGCGGCCATCCTTCATCCATGCTGCGCGCTCGTCGCGCAGCAGGGTGCGCCGGACCTTGCCGGAGTCGTCGCGCAGCATCACGTCGACCAGCTCGTAGCTTTCCGGGTGCTTGTAGCGGCTGAGCCGGTCGGCGAGGAATGCACCCATGCCGTCGACAATGGCTTGCGCGTCCTTGGCACGGTCGATCTCCACGATCGCATGCACGCGCTGGCCGAGCTCCGGATCGGGCAGGCCGACGACCACGCAGGAGCGGATGTCGGGATGCGCCATCAGCGCCGCCTCGACCTCGGCCGGATAGATGTTGGCGCCGCCGCGCAGGATCATGTCGGCGAGGCGGTCGCCGAGATAGAGGTAGCCGTCGGCATCCAGCCGGCCGATGTCGCCGAGCGACTCCCAGCCGTCGGCGCGCCGTTTCGGCTCGGCGCCGAGATAATGATAGGTGCTGCCGGCGCCATCAGCGGGCAGGAAGTAGATCTCGCCGCTCTCGCCCGGCGCAACGTCGTTGCCTTGGGGATCGAGGATGCGCAGTTTGCAGGACTCGTCGATCCTGCCGACCGAGCCCTTGTGCTGCAGCCATTCGGTGCCGGAGATGATGGTGCGGCCCTGGCGCTCGGTGCCGCCATAGAGCTCATGGACGCGCTCGGGCCCGAGCCACTCGATCCATCTTTCCTTGAGCCATGGCGGCATCGGCGCGGCCATGTGGAACACCATCTTCAGGCTCGATACGTCGTAGCTGTTGCGGACCGCCTCCGGCAGCGCCCAGATCCGGTGCATCATCGTCGGCACGAAGTTGACCCACTGGATGCGCTGCGCCTGGATCAGCCGCAGCGTCTCCTCGGCGTCGAACTTCACCATCCCGGTCAGGCTGCCGCCGGCGAACAGCGCGTAATGCGACACGATGAAGGGCGCGTTGTGATAGAGCGGGCCGGGATTGAGCAGCGATGCGCCCTTCGGAATTCCGAGCGGCGGCTCGGCGGCGGTGTCGGTCACCGCGGGCTGGTGGTCGAGGATCACCTTCGGCCGCCCAGTCGAGCCGCCCGAGGTCATCGCCTTCCAATAGCGTGACACCGGCGCGGTGAGCGGCGCGTCCGAAAATCCTTCGGGCGTGAAATCGGCCGGCAGCGCGTTCGGCGCGTTCCAGTCGGCCTCACCACCGACCACCAGCGACGGCTTGAGGATCTCGAGCACCGCGGCGGCCTCGCCGCGCGGCAGACGCCACGACAGCGACGTCGGCGTCGCGCCGCACTTCCACACCGCAAAGCTGGTCTCGAACAGCGCATTGCCGTTGGGCAAGCCGATCGCGACGAAGTCGCCTGGCTTGACGCCCTTGGCCGCGAAGGCGCGCGCACGCGCATTGGCGCGGCGCTCGAGCTGCTCCCAGGTCAGCGTATCGGTCCCGTGCCGGAGCGCGACGCTGTCCCTGGGTTTGCGCTCCGCATACCAGCGCGGTACGTCGGCCATCGGAATCAGCATCCATTCCTCCACATCGTCGGCGCTTTGCCTGCGCACGTCGTTCTTGGTCCGCGGCTCGGGCCGCCGACGTCAGTGACGAGAGCTGTTGTGCCTCAACCCAACGGGTGCGTCCATACGCGCACGCCGCAAGGTTTCGGATGGCAGTTCTGCAAAATGGCGCTCGTAGGCGCGGGCGAATGAGATGCCGGAAGCCGTGACGCACGGCGAGGTGATAATTCCGTCACGCGGATCGTGAGATGATTGAGGTCGCGCCGCGCGATTGAACTTGATCGCCCAATCGATGATGCAGGCGGGAACAGAGTTAGGCGTCAGCGCGTCCGGATACGTTGATGCCGGCTCTGTGCCGAGGAATGCGAGCAGCACGCCGGGATCCATGCCCATTGCCGGATCGGCGCCGAGTCCTGCCGGCGCTGCACGAATGCCTGCGAGCAGGCTGGACGCAGCACGACGCACTTATGCTGCGCGCTCCATCGAAGAATGGAACTATATCAAAAGACAAAGGCCGGGCGCGAGGCCCGGCCAGTCCGACCATGGCGACCGGATTGCTCCGATCCTGAGAACGCCATTGCAGACAATCGATCGATCAGCCGCCGTTCAGCTTCGTGGTCAGGGTCGTGAAGATGCCTTCCAGGGTCAGTCCGAGCTTGTTGAGAATGGTGATGATCGCGAGCGCGATGCCGGCCGCAATCAGGCCGTACTCGATCGCGGTTGCGCCCGATTCATCTTCGTAAAATTTGAGAAGCAATTTCCGCATTAATTCCCCTCCGCCGTCCGGCAAATGGCCGCCGGACGATCTCCGCGAAACTACGGAATGGAACCTAAGGTAGTGTGAACGAGGTCCAGCCAAGTTTCGCAACTTTGCCGTTCATGTCGAAAACTTCAGTTGCAGCAGGGTCCGCTGCACGCGAACGGGATCACGGCGGCACCCCGGCTGCGCGCAGCGCCTCCGCATAGGTTGTGGCGAGCATTCCGGCCGGAAACGGGATCCGTTCGAGGAACCCGGACACGGTGAGATCCGGTTCGAGGCTCAGAAGTTGACGCGCGACCTCGCCGGCGCGCGACATCTCACCGGTCCCGACCAGGGCCACGATCAGGACGCGGAGCGCCACAGCGAAACGGCGGTTCTGCGCCAGCGCGATCTCGGCCCATCGAATGGCACCTGCGAGATCGTCCTCCGCCACCGCGCAGATCGCCAGCGCTCCGGCTGCGAACCAGCCCCGCGGATCGCGCGGGTTCAGCCGCCGCGCCCGTTCGATCATCGCGCGGCCCGTCGCCGGCTGTCCGGCCATGATCTCGATCCACCCGCTCAAGGTCAGCGCCATGGCGGAGTTGGGGTTGATGGCGAGCGAGCGCCTGAACAGCTCGCGTGCCGGGGCGATGTCGTCGGCCATGTTCCAGATCGCGAAGGCCGCCATCCACAGCACCTGCGCGTCGCTGGGCGCACGCTCGCACGCCTGCCACGCCCGCGCGACGGCGGCCGTGCGATAGGTCTCGTCCGGCGCGCTCCAGCCCTGGAAGTGGCGCAGCGCCTGACAATAGGCCCAAGCCGCCATCGCGGGCGCGCAGGCGGGATCGATCGCCAGCGCCTGGTCCAGACACGCGATCGCCGCCGCGAGGCTGTCGGGCGTGAAGGCGTCACGCAGGCTGGCGGCGCGCAGCAGCAGATCGTAGGCGTCCGGATGCAGCGGCGGCGTGGCGCGGCGCCGCTCGCCTTCCGCCAGCTCGAGCGTCGGCTCGATCGCCGCCACGATGCTTTCGGTGATGCGGTCCTGCAGCGCGAACACATCGTCCAGCTGGCCGTCGAAGCGCTCCGCCCACAGATGTGCGCCGGATGCCGCATCGATCAGCTGTCCGTTGATGCGCAGGCGGGACCCTGCGCGGCGCACGCTGCCTTCGAGAACGTAGCCGACGCCGAGCTCGCGTCCGACCGCACGGATATCGACGGCCTTGCCCTTGTAGATGAAGGAGGAGTTGCGGGCGATCACGGCGAGGCCGCTGCAGCGGGACAGCGCGGTGATGATGTCCTCGGCCATCCCGTCGGCGAAATAGTCCTGCTCCGGATCGCCGCTCATGTTGGTGAACGGCAGCACCGCGATGGCGGGTCCGTCGAAGGCGGGTGCGGCCGAAACTGCCGCCGGCGTCTGCACTGCGTCCGCCTGCTCATGGACTTCCCCGACGAAGCGGACGCCCTTGCGCGGAATGGTGCGGATCAGGCGCTGCGCCTCGCCGCTGTCGCCGATCGCGCTCCGCGCGGCGCTGATGCGGCTCGCCAGCGTCGCCTCGGAGACGATGCGGCCGCCCCACACCTCGGCGAGGATGTCGTCGCGGCTGACGACGCGGTCGCGCGTCCTGATCAGGAACGCGAGCAGGTCGAACACCTGCGGTTCCATCGCAACCAGGTCGTCGCCGCGGCGCAGCTCGCGGCGGCCGGGATCGAGCACGAAATCGTCGAAGCAATACACCACATGCACCGCCCTGGCCGCCGCGGCAGCCGGTTTCACCCTCGCGTCACGCGATCCGCAAAATCAAGCCGGCCTCAAGGAAAAATCAATGCCTCCTCCAAGCGCCGCGCGGATGCATGGCGCACAAGGACCGCACATCGGAACCAGGAGCCTCCGCCATGCCGACCGTTCTTTACCCCGACCGCCGCCGTTTCCTCACCCTTGCCGGAACCGCCGTTGCGGCCTTTCAACTCGGCTCCAGCGCTGGGCAGGCGCAGAGCTTCAAGTCGGCGTCGAAGTTGCCGGCGATCCGGCCGGGGGCGGGGACGTCGCTCGGACCAATCAAGCAGGTCACGGTCGGCGAGATCAGCATCGGCTATGCCGAGACAGGTCCGGCCGACGGTCCCGTCGTCATCCTGCTGCACGGCTGGCCGTACGACATCCACAGCTTCGCCGACGTCGCGCCGGCGCTGGCCGCGTCCGGCCATCGCGTCATCATTCCGCATCTGCGCGGGTACGGCACGACGCGGCTGCTGTCGCCGGCCGCGTTGCGCAGCGGGCAGCCGGTCGCCGTCGCCGCCGACATCGTCGCGCTGATGGACGCGCTCGCGATCAGGACCGCGACCCTCGCCGGCTATGACTGGGGCGCGCGCACCGCCAACATCATCGCGGCGCTGTGGCCGGAGCGGTGCAGGGCGATGGTCTCGGTCAGCGGCTATCTGATCGGCAGCCAGCAGGCCGGCCGCATGCCGTTGCCGCCGGCCGCCGAGCTGCAATGGTGGTACCAGTTCTACTTCGCGACCGAGCGCGGCCGCGAGGGCTACGACAAGAACCGGCGCGACTTCGCCAGGCTGATCTGGCAGACGGCCTCGCCGAAATGGGCGTTCGACGACGCCACCTTCGCGCGCAGCGCCGCCGCCTTCGACAATCCCGATCACGTCGACATCGTCGTGCACAACTATCGCTGGCGGCTCGGCCTCGCGCAGGGCGAGGCGAAATATGATGCGCTGGAGGCGAAGCTCGCGACCTTTCCTGACATCACCGTGCCCACCATCACGATGGAGGGCGATGCCAACGGCGCGCCGCATCCAGCGCCCGAAGCCTATGCCAGGAAGTTCACCGGCCGCTACGAGCACCGGCTGATCACCGGCGGCATCGGCCACAACTTGCCGCAGGAGGCGCCGCAAGCGTTTGCGCAGGCGGTGCTCGACGTGACGGCGAGCGCGTAGCGCCGACGATCTCAGGCGGGAGCGCGTTGCTTCCCTTGACGTTGCAGCCACGTCTCCCGCCGCACGATCCATTGCTCGGAGCGGGTCTCGCCATTGTGGTGCGCGACCTCGATGAAGCCGACGAACTCGGCGCCCGTCTTCTGCTTGACTCGCCGTGACGCGACATTGGTCGCGACGTTGCAGACGGTGAACTGATCGAGGCCGAGCGGACCGAAGGCGAAGTCGTTCACGGCGGCGATCGCCTCGCTCATCAGTCCCCGATTCCAATAGGGCTCGGCGAGCCAGAAGCCGCGATGGCCCTTCACCGACTTCATGCGCGGCCGGAAGTGAATGTTGCCGATGGCCTCGCCGTCACTGTCGCGCAGCACCAGCACCCATTGATAAAGCTCCTCGCCGGCTGCGATCCTGTCGAGCTGCAGCCTGACGAAGGTCTCGGCGCCGTCGGGAGGATAGGGCCACGGCACGACGGCCGCGAGGTTGCGGATCACGTTCCAGTTGTCGAACTGACGCTGGATCGCCGGCGCATCGGCGAGGGCCAGCGGCCGCAGGATCAGACGGGCGGTATGCAACGTGGGCGTGAGCATGACGCCATGCTGTCGTTTACCAAGCTCGTTTGCAAGCCGGGGTTGCTACGCCGTCTAACTCGCATGTCATTGATAATTCGCATCGCGCTCCGCCATTAAGGTTGCCAGGAACTTTCACGCCCGGACTGGAGCCCGATACTTCCACAACGTTGCATTGCAGTGCATGAATCGAGCACACGCAACCTGCGCGAATGCAGCGCGCGTACAACCGTCGCAGGAAACTGCGCCGGCTCGGGCTCAGGGTTGCGCCCGAACGTCAACCATTCGCTTGCCGCGAGATCATCACGCAGATCTTGGGCTGGCGCGATTCGGGGTGTCGTGGACATGAAGCGCAAAGCGGCGGATCGTCAGTTACGTCGTCTGCGGGCGGAGCAGAGCTTCGATCCGCGCACATGGCGCGATCGGCAGCTCGGCCGGGCCGTGCCGTTCTACGGCTCGCAGCTGTTCCAGCTCGGCTGCCCGCCGCTGGCGTCGTTCATCGCCGCGTTCCTCGGCTGCCTGATGAGCCTGCATCTGAGTGCAGCCGGGCTGTCGCCGCTGATTGCCTCGGCGGCGGCGGCTTTGCTGCTGTGCGCCTCGCTGATCCTGACACGGACCGCGGATCTGGTGCCGAGCACGTTCTTCTCGTCGGCCTATGGCGGCAGCTTCGTCGGCATGACTCCCGTGGCGCTGTTGAACGCCAGCGTCATTCGCGCCGGCCTGCCGCTCGACGCTGCCTTCGTTCTGCTCTCGCTGTTCTGTGGACTGATGTTCTGTCTGGGCTGCGCGCTCGACATGTGGCTGCGCGGCGGGCTCGCGCGCGGTTATGGCGGACGACTGGGCGCGCTGGCGGCGGTCGCTTCGTTCCTGTTCGTCGGTCTGGCGCCGCTGCTCGGCGCCGAGGGCGAGCTGTTTCCGATCGCGCGCCGCGGCGCCCTGGAGCAGGGGCTCGGCGGCATCGCGCTCACCTTCGCGTTGTGCTCGGTCGGCATGCTGGCGACGATGGCCGCCTTGCGCTGGGCGCCCGTGGCAGGGTCGCGCCGCGCGGTGCGCATCTTCGTTGCGGCGACCGTGGCCTTTGCCGGCCTCGTGGTGCTGCAGCTCCTGCCCAGCGACGCCCCCGATCTCGACGCCTATTCTGCCGGTTGCTTCGTCGGCATGTCGTCGTCGCGGCGGCTGCGCAGCCTGCTGCAGGCGATGGCCGCGGCGGTGCTGCTGACGGCTCTGCTGATCCTCACCGGTCCCATCCTGCCGAGCGTCGGCGGCAGCCTCGGATACATCGCCTTCGTCTCGGTCATCTTCGTGGATGCTGCGGTCCGGCTGTTCGTCGAGGCAGGGGAATCGCCGTGGCAGACCGCCCTCGCCTGGACGCGGGGGCTCGTCGCCACACTCGCTATCTTCGCGGTGCTGCTCTCCAGCGAGCTGATGTTTCAGCGGCCGGTGGCGGAGCCCAACGGTCCGTTCGTGAACGCGGACGGGGCCGCTGCGCCGGCGCGGACCACGATGCCCTCACGTGACGAGGATCGGCGCGACGGCATGGTGCCCGGCGAGCCGGCCTCGGCCGCTGCCACAGCGCCGGATCTGCCGCTTCAGATCCTGGATCCGCAGGGCGCCAATCCGCTCGCCGCGCGGCGCCCGAGTGAGCCGTCCCAGCAGTCCGCGTCGCCGGCCTCCGCAGGCCCGTCCCGGCGGATCGCTCGCGACGGTCAGGCCGTGGGCGTCCTAGCTGCGCCGCCGAAGCGCCACCAGACGCGGGTGGTGCCGCACGCGACGGCGCGACCGCGCATCGTGGCCCGCCATGAGGTGCAGCCCGCGCCGGAGTGGCGGCCGGACCCGTCGACGTTGGCGGGGCCCTGACGGGCCGCGAGCATTTTTGCGGCCATAACCCGACTCGGCCATACCTCCGCACGCGTTTTGCCATGTTTTCACTGCATCGTGCACACAGCGGTGCTTAGCGGATGATGCAGGCCCCGTCCGGCTCTTGTCTTCTGCTCGTACGTCAGGACGCAAACGACGTGGGATCTTTCGCCCGCATCGCGGCTGTCGTTCGGCGTCGGGAGGAGGTGAGGGCCGAGCCGATCCACATTTGGGGGTGGTTCGTAGATGCAGCAGGCGTTTGATTGCGCGCCATACCGGACGGGCCTGCCGGTCCTGTTCCAGCCGCGCCCTCAGCGGCGGCGTTCTGATCTCCCTGTTGCGCTTGTCGTGGCCTTCGCCGGCGCCTTTCTCGGCTGTCTCGCCACGCTGCATCTGAGCGCGCTGGGCCTGTCGCCCGCGCTCGCCTCGGCGGCGGTGACGGTCGTGCTGTGCGCAGGCCTGGTCGTCGCGTCTCCGGACAACCTCGCCGCGACCACGTTTTCGTCCTCGGTCTACGGCGGCAGCTTCAGCGGCATGACGCCGATCGGACAGCTCGGCGAAAGCGTCGCTCGTACGGGATTGCCACAGGAGGCATCGCTTTATCTGCTGTCGATATCCTGTGGCCTGCTGTTCTGCATCTTCACTGCGATCGAAACCCGGCGGCGCGTCGTGCTGTTGCAGGGCTATGGTGGTCGGCTCGGCCTGTTGGCTGCGATCGGATCGCTGCTGTTCGTCACGCTTGGGCCGTGGCTCGCCGGACAAGGCGGATCGCTCCGTCTGGGGCATCTGAATCAATTCGATCAGGAGCTCGGTGGCTCGCTCGCGATACTTGCCGCCTGTCTCGCCGGGACGTTCCTGACCATGGTCATGCAACGGCTTCCGCACGTTGCCGACGCGGGGCGGGCAGCCCGCACCTTCGTCTCGGCCACCCTGGCGTTTGCCGGAATGGCGACCATGCAGGCGGTGTGGCCCAACGAACGCTGTCTCGTGGATGCCTATTATGCAGGATGTTTTCTCGGGATGTCTTCGCCGCAGCGGCTGTCTGGGCGACTGCAACCGGTCGTGGCCGCGCTGGCCCTCACGGTGGTTCTGGTCCAGGCTTCGACGGTCCTGCCTCTGGTCGGCGGCAGTCTCGGTCTTGCAGCCTTCATTGCAGCGGCCGGCGTCGACGTGGTTTGGCGGACGGGTTGCGCGATGTCTGTCCCCCCATCCGCTAAGGTCGTGCTCGGCCGAAGCATGGCCGTCGCCTTGACGGCGGCGGGGTTTCTGTTGCCGAGCCATGTTTTTCACGGACTGGCCGACGAGACGACGGGCGTTATCCTGTACGAGCCGGCCCCGGCCGTCACGCCCGCTGCTGCGGTCCTGCCTGAAGGGCAGATCGTCGACGCGGCTCCGCCGGACGCAGACTCTCTGGCGCCGGTCGGGCCAGCCGCGGACCTCGATTTGGCGCCCGTCGCCGTCGCGAAGGCCGAGGTCGTTCGGACTGACGCCGTGCCCCTCGCAGTCGCTGCTCCCGAAGTCGGCGAGGTCCCGGCACCGCCGGTCCGGGCCGAACCG
This sequence comes from Bradyrhizobium sp. SZCCHNR1098, assembly GCF_032489375.1. Taxonomy (NCBI): domain Bacteria; kingdom Pseudomonadati; phylum Pseudomonadota; class Alphaproteobacteria; order Hyphomicrobiales; family Nitrobacteraceae; genus Bradyrhizobium; species Bradyrhizobium sp. SZCCHNR1098. Next base: position 136,049 of record NZ_JAUEXY010000004.1, on the reverse strand, counting down.
TCTCGGACACGGCGTACGAGTCGCACCGTTGTAGGTTTTTCGCCGCCGCCTCAGGCGGATTCGGGCCCCTGGGGCATCGTCCGCGTCGGCGATCCCGGGCGGACCGGAGCTGCCGATGCCCGTCCGGTTCGCGCGAAACCCGCCGCTGTCCGTGCCGTCGTCCCAACATCGGCGACGCCGCGCCCGGCGACGCGCGCCCAGCGTCAGAGCGCGCTGAAGAAGCCGGCGCGGGCGGCCGCGACGGTCGCCCCCGAATGAGGCATTCCTGAATTTGGCGTCAGCCGAACTTGCGCCGCGCGTCGAGCGCGAGCCCGATGCCGACGCTGCCGAGCAGGTCGGTCTCGGCGATGCGCGCCGCCGGAAACAGCGCCAGGATTGCCTGACGCAGCGCCGGCACCATGCTTGAGCCGCCGGTGAGGAAGATGGTGTTGATGGAGGCGGCCCCGACGCCGGCATCGTCGAGCAGCTTCGTCACGGTGCCGACGACGCGTTCGACGGAATCGGCGATGGCGCGGTCGAAATCCTTGCGCGTGAAGCGGATGCGGGCCCAGTCGTCCTTCTCCGACAGCACCGAGGTCAGCGACTTCGCCGCGGTCAGCGCGATCTTGGCCTGCTCGACGCCGATGGCGAGCGTATGGCCGCGATGCTCCTCCACCACCTTGATGAAGCGGTCGACCAGATCGCGCCGCTCGGCCTCGTAGCGGATCTGGCGTAGCTCGCCGATGACGCCCCTCTTGTAGAGCTGGTTGATGCGGTGCCAGGTGGCGAGCTCGTGATAATAGGCCGTCGGCAGCTCGCGCTTGCCGTCGACGGTCCGGCTGCCATAGCCGAGATGCGGCATCACGCTTTTCAGGCTGAGAAGCCGGTCGAAATCGGTGCCGCCGATGTGGATGCCGCCATTGGCGAGGATGTCGTCCTCGCGCTGCGCCTTGCTGCGCCGCTCGGGCGAGACGCGCACGATCGAGAAGTCCGAGGTGCCGCCGCCGATGTCGACGATCAGCACCAGCTCCTCGCGGGCGACCTGCTGCTCGTAGTCGAGCGCGGCGGCGATCGGCTCGTATTGGAACGCGATGTGCTTGAAACCCTGGTCGCGCGCGATGCCCTCCAGCGCGCTCTGCGCCTCCGCGTCGGCCGCGTCGTCCTTGTCGACGAAGCGAACGGGACGCCCGAGCACGACCTGACTGATCTCCCTGCCGAGCCGCGTCTCGATCTGCGTCTTCAGATGCGCGAAGAAGAAGCCGAGGATGCCGGCAAACGGCACCGCCTTCTGCCGGATATAGGTCTTCTCGTGAATCAGCGCGGTGCCGAGGATGCTCTTCAGCGCGCGCATGAAGCGGCCGTCGTGGCCGGTCAGATAGCGCTCGATCGCGCTGCGCCCGAACTGGGTACCGTGATCCTCGAAATCGAAGAACATCGCACTCGGCAAGGTCCGCTGCTCGCCCTCCAGGGGGATGAGCTCTGCGGAGGCGGAATTGCTGAGGCCGACCGTGGTGTTCGAAGTGCCGAAGTCGATGCCACAATGGGCCGCTGCCGCCATGCTCGTCTCGTTTCCGTCCGGGGGGGGGGCGGACCGCTTAGCCGTTCGGCGGCGCGATGTCATCCGCCAATGTGCGGAGCGGTGCGCATGGCAGTCGTCTGGCGGAGAGATGACTGTGCGTCCTGCCTGTCGAAGGTGCAGCCGGGGGCGCTGACGCCCCCGCTGTCCGGTGATCATCCCGCCGGCCTGAACGCCGGTCCCTCGAAGCGCAGCCCGGCTGCGCCGCGTTCAACGCGGTCATGCGCCGCGTGGATGAGGCGCTCCTCGCCGGCGTCGGCCAGGCGGGCGCGGCCGTCCAGCAATGCGGCGAGACGCGCGAGCGCCAGCGCCTTGTTGCGATGCTGGGAGCGGCCGTCGCGCGCGATCGCGACCAGCCCCGTCGGCACGTGAACTGCGCGCACCGCGCTCTCGGTCTTGTTCTGGTGCTGACCGCCGGGCCCGCCGGCGCGAAAGCTCTCGAACCGGACGTCGGTGGCCGCCAACGCCGCCACCTGCTCCGACAGGGGCAGATCGACGATGCCGACGAACCAGTTCTTGCGGCCGTGATGCGGCCGCAGCGGACTGCGGCACACCCAGAGCAGCGAGCCCTGCGTCCAGCGCCGCGCGAGGTCGGCCGCTGTCGGCCCGTCCAGCACGACGATCGCGCTGGCCGGCCCATGCCGGTCGGTCTGCTCTCGCGCGATCGCGCATTCGCAGTCCGCCGCCTCGGCCTCGTCGGCGAGCCGCTGCAGCGCATGCGCGACCGCGATCCGGCATTCGGCCGGACCGCGGCCCGCCGTGAGGAGCAGCCGTCTCATCGCCGGTCCTCCCTGCGCGGCCGCTGGACGGCGATCTTCTTCACCGTCACCAGCGGGCGGAAGCTGGCGACGACGCGCGCCAGCCCGAATGCTTCGAGATCGGCGATCACGCCGGCGATCGGCTTGTAGGCCTCCGGCGCCTCCTCGGCGAGCAGCGCGCGGTCCTCGCAGATCACGCGGCCGCCGAACGGATTGCGCGCGAGACGCTCGCGATCCGATCGCGTGGCGCCGACACGGCCGATCATCGAGCTCCGGTCGAACTTGCGACCGGCACCATGCGCGATCGACCACAACGCCTCCTTTGGCGCTGACGCGAGCGGCGCGACCAGATAGGACAGCGCGCCGCGCGAGCCCGGCACGACGACGAGCCCCTGGTCGGACGGCGCCGCCCCCTTTCGGTGCAACACGCCGTCTGCACGATGCTCGATGCAATTGTGCGAGCACGCGCAGACCGGATCGGCCTCGCAGCGCAGGGCCGTCGCGGCCCGCTGCGCAATCACCTGCCGGTTCAGCGACGCCCAGCGCAGCGCGTGGTCATGCGCTGCCAGATAGGCGTGGCCAGCCTCACTGTCCGGCGCGAGCGGCTTGAGACCCTCCGCAACGTGCCGTTCGAGCAGCGCGTGGCCAACGCCGCGCGAGCCCGAATGCACCAGCAGATGAGCGCGGTCGCGATCGATACCGCAGGACGGATCGAACACCTCCTCGACCGCCTGCAGCTCACAGAAGTGATTGCCGCCACCGATCGTGCCGAGCGATGCATCGAAGTCGGACGGCGCAAGCTGATGAGCTGCGAGCTCGCTCACGATGTCGCCGTCATAGGGTGTGGCGACGTCGCGCAGCCGGTCGGCCGCCTTGTCGACGCGGATCCGGCGCGAAGCGAGGTCGAGCGCGAACAGCGCCATGCCGCAGCCCGCATCGGAGCCGACGAAGGCCGGATGGATGTGGTCGGCGAGAATGGCGCAGCCGACGGGACCGAACTTGCCGGGATGCAGATCCGGCATGCCGGCGACAGCACGCACGCCACAGATGTCAGCCACCGTTTCGAGCTGGCGTGCAGCGGCGCCCTCGATCCAGGAGCTGGACGAGTAGAAGCCGTGGACCGGCGCACGGCCGTCCACGCGATGGGAATTGCCCATGTAAATACCCTGGAGAAAGATAGGGAGAACTGGTCAGGGACGATCAGCGCGCGGACGCACGCATGCCAGACCAAGTCTCGCCTCACGCGAGGATCAGTCCTGGCGGCTCCTGGCGGAGCAACGGATGATCGCAGTCATCGTCTGTCTCCTATGCGGCGGAGCGGAATGCTCGACGCCGGAGCGCGTAGTAATCACATCCCGATCATATTGGCAATGTGCATCATTCAACCGATGTCCCGCTGTGACGTACAGGACACGGATGCCCCGTCGTTTTCGAGCAGCTCGCTTTCTCTCCGTCATTGCGAGGAGCGCAGCGACGAAGCAATCCAGGGCCCCACGCACCACACTGGATTCTTCGCTGCGCTCGCACAGAATGGGTGGCATCGAAGATGGACAACGGCGCATCTGCCCGCAGCCGGCAGATCCAGGCACGTGCATCCTCGCGATCAGAACAGCGCGAGGAAATCGCCGAGGAAATAGATGATGGCCACCACGATCAGCGCGCCCATCAGCAAGAAGGAAAGCTGCACGGCGATCGCGCAGCCGCCCAGGGTCGTCGCCATCGCCGCGACGTGCCGCTCCTCGCGACGCAACTGACCCACGACGCCGAGAATGATCGCAAGCAACCCGAGCGAGACCGCGGCCACCGGCAGTTGCTGGTGCAGGAGGTCGGTCCAGGACGTCTCGCGCACCGGCGCCTGGTAGTCGGCGCCCTTGATGCGCGCCATCAGGCGCTCCTTCACGCGATATCCGACATCGACGATGACCTTGTCGATTGGCGGCGGCGGATCGATCACCGGCAGCATCCAATGCGGCAGAACCGCCGCGACCAGAGCAACAAGCCCGATCACGCAACCGATGATGCCCAGCCGGCGCGACTGAACGATCGTGTCTGTCATGGCTCAAAATCTCCGATGCGGGCGTGCTGCGTCTGCTTCGGTGGCGGCGGAAGGATTGCGAAACGTTAATCTCGTCATCGTCACCGCGGAAAGGACCGAACCCTGCAAGCCTGAACGCCGGATCATGCGTCGGCCGCCGGAGCTCTCCGGTTCAATCCCTCCGATCCGCCCAAGCTCATAGCAAGCGCGTCCCAAGCTGCTGCGCCTCCCAGCCTTCGAGAAATTCCCGCTGCTGCGTGACCCAGCGGACATTCTCGCTACCCCATTCGCGCGAACGGCTGGCCTCCTCGCCCATCAGCCAGAAGTGCCTGACGATCACGAAGGCATGCGCGGCCTCGAAATCAGCGGCCGAGATCGGGCGGACCGAGCGGTAGCCGTCGACGAAGGCGTGCCACGCCGCATGAAAGCGCCGGCCGAACGACAGCTTGGCCCACAGGAACGCGGCCATGTCATAGGCCAGATAACCGGGACCGCCGTCGTCGAAGTCGAAGAACACGGCCTCGCCGCCGGCGCCGATGCGCGCATTGAGGCCGTGGCAGTCGCCGTGACAATGCGTCCATGTCAGGCCCTCCATCGCCTCGATCCGTGCGGCGGTTCGCTCCGCGATGTCCTGGAGAAAGCCGCCATCATCGGCATCGATCAGACTGCAGAGCTGTTGAACGCGCGCGAGCGGCCGGTGCAGCAGGTGGTCGAGGTCCAGAAGATAGAGCGGCGCTTCGGGCCGATAGGACATCGCCGCCGCGTGCACTCGGGCAAGCGTCACGCCGTTGGCGCGCGCGTCGCTCTGCGATGCGACCTCCGGGGTCCGTCCCTCGATGGCGTGAAACAGCACGCCTTCGCGGCGGCCTTCCGCCGCCTCGCCGCGTACGAACAGCGCGCCGTCGCGCGCCGGAACCGCCGCGGCCACCGGCACGCCGCAGCGCGCGAGATGTGCGAGGAAGTCGGTCTCGGTGCGGACATCGGCCGGGCCGCGGGCGCGGTGATGCGACAGACGGAAGACGTAGCGTGCGCCCGTTGCGGATGTAATCAGATAGACGTCGTTGAAGCCGCGGTTCATCAGGCGGCACGCGAGCGGCTCTGATAGCGCGTAGTGTGTTGCCACGAAGCGGCCCACGCTCTCGGCGCCGGTCGTGGTGTAGATCGGCTCGAAGTCGGGCACGTCGCGTGTTCCGGATTGTGGAGACGATGGCATCCTAAGCTGCTGCCGTCCGCGGTGAAAGGCGGGACGGGCACGAGCAATCCATCGCATTGGCGTAGGCAGGTTGTGCCGGGCTGCCCGTCGGGCAAATCGATCGAGGTGGCGAGCGCAATCTGCCGCTGATGTCCAGCCCGCCTGCGAAAAATATTCTTGTTTCGTTTTTCCGGAAATAATGCTTATCTCCCGCGCATCCCGCCTCATGCAGAGAGGGGCGTACGCGTCGTCACGATACGCGGGGGCGGGGAGTGGTGGCCGTCGCGAGGTCGGGCGCGTTCGCGCGCAAGACGACTGATGTCGTGGCGGACGGTCAAGCCGTGTGGTCCTGGCGCCCCGAAGCTGGCGCCAAGCTTGCGATCACGTTCGTGCGTGGTTGCGAGCGACGGGGGCAAACAAGCCGGTCCCCGGGGAGAGCGCGGAGCAGCCGTGAAAACCATCGCGCAGGGAAGGCCGGGTCGATCCGGCTGATCCTGTGGTTCCTGCCCCGTGCATTCTTGTCGCACGGGGGCCACGGGCCTCAGCCGAGGCTCGGTCTTCCCTGCCCCCTCTCGCTTGCGGAGGGGAGTTCGATCAGCACGGCTCGGGCGGATTGCGCCGCGGGAGCGCGGACGCGTGTCTTGGCAGACGCATGTGCACGAACGCTATTTGGCGCCGGTGCGTCAGCGACGCGCCTTGTCCTGACGGGCGGCCGAATGCCGCAGCCCAGAGAGTCTCGCGCGTGTCCCGGTTGACCGGGATCAAGAGCGCTCGCGCTTGCTCCCTTAAGCCCCTACAACTCTGTTGTTCGTTGGGATCAAGAATGGACGTCGTGGTGCCGCAAGATCCAATCGTGCCTCCATCTGGCTTGCGGCGGCGGCTCGGACTGCCGCTGCTGGTCCTCTATGGCACGGGCGTAACCGTCGGAGCCGGCATCTACGTCCTGATCGGCGCGGTCGCCGGTCATGCGGGAGTCCATTCCTCCTGGGCCTTTGCGCTGGCGGCGTTCGTGATGGCGTTTACGGCCGCCTCCTATGCCGAGCTTGCGACCCGCTATCCCGTGAGCGCCGGCGAAGCCGCCTATGCCCGCGCGGCATTCAAGTCGCGGCTGTTGTCGACGGCGGTCGGCTCGCTGCGGCTCGCCACCGGCATCATTGCGGCGGCCGCGGTGACGCTCGGCGGCGCCGGCTACATCCGGCAACTGATCGATCTGCCGACGCCGTTGATCGCGATGGCAATCGTGGTCGCGCTCGGCATGGTCGCGTCCTGGGGCATTCTCGAATCGGTGATGCTCGCCGGACTGCTGACCTTGATCGAGACCGGCGGACTGGTGTGGATCGTCGTCTCGGCCGTTCACTCCGGCGTCGCGTTCGGCCCTGCCTTGCTGACGCCGCCGCCGCTCGATCTCGGCGTTCTCTCAGGCATCACGTTCGCCGGCCTGCTCGCGTTCTTCGCCTTCGTTGGCTTCGAGGACCTCGCCAACGTCGTGGAAGAGGCCAAGAGCCCGCAGCGAAGCATTCCGTGGGCGATGGCGCTCACGCTGCTGATCACCTCCGTGCTGTATGTGCTGATTGCAGCGATTGCGGTGACCGCCGTGCCGCCGGGCACGCTGTCGGCCTCTTCCGCGCCGCTCAGCGTGGTGTTCAATGCCGTAGCGGGCATCAGTCCGGTCACCTTCAATGCGATCGCGATCGTGTCCACGCTCAACACCATTCTCGCCCAGATGACGATGACGGCCCGCGTCGTCTACGGCATGGCGGGGCAGGGCGACCTGCCGCGCATCGCCGGCCGCGTCGATCCCCGCACCGGAACGCCGCTGATCGCAACCGGGCTCGTCATGCTGGCGGTCGCGGTTCTCGCGCTGGCCTTCCCGCTGGAGCGGCTGGCGGAAGGCACCTCGCTCGCGACGCTGACGATCTTTGCCATCGTCAACCTGTGCCTGCTGCGTATTCGCATCCGGCGCATCGGATCGGATGCCGCCCATGTGCGGGTGCCGCTATGTGTCCCTGCGCTCGGTCTCATCACGTGTATGCTGATGATCGTCAGCGCGTTCGTCGCGCCTTAAGCCGGCCGGGAAGGAACTGTCAGCCCGATGTATCATGTTTCCCGATGGTCCCCGGCGCTGGCCTGGCGGTGTGATGCAGGACCGTGTCGATGCCGGATGTCATGAGCCTCAGTCCCGAGATCATCGCGATCGTCGTTGCGCTCGGCATCGGACTGCTGATCGGCCTCGAGCGCGAACGCCGCAAGGGCGAGGGGCCCGGACGCTCGCCCGCCGGCTTGCGGACCTTTGCCGTGGCGTCGCTTGCCGGCGCGATCGGCATGCTGATCGGCGGCAAGGTGCTGCTGGCCGTCGTCACCGCTGGAATCATGGTCCTCACCGCGATCGCCTATTGGCGTTCGCACAGCGACGATCCGGGACTGACGTCGGAGGCGGCGCTGATCCTGACCGTCCTGCTCGGCGGTCTCGCCACCGAGCAACCGGCTCTGGCGGCGGGCGTCGCCGTCGTGCTGGCGGTGCTGCTGGCGGCCCGGCCGGTGCTGCACGACTTCGTCCGTTCGGTGCTCAGCGAGAGCGAGCTCAAGGACGGCCTGATCTTTGCCGCGGCCACGCTGGTCGTGCTGCCCCTGCTTCCCGATCAGCCGATCGGTCCGTACGGCGCGCTCAATCTGCGCGGCATCTGGACGCTCGTCGTCCTGATGATGGCGATCGGTGCCGCCGGACATGTCTCGATGCGTCTGCTCGGCGCACGCGGCGGGCTCGCCGTATCCGGCTTCGCCTCGGGCTTCGTCTCCAGCACGGCCACGATCGGCGCGATGGGCGCGCGGGCGCGCAAGGCGCCGGAGCTCGGCGGTGCCGCGGCTGCGGGCGCGACATTGTCGACCGTCGCGACCATCGCCCAGCTCGCCGCGGTGCTGGCCGTCACCAGCCTGCCGGCGCTGCAGGCGCTGCTGGTTCCGCTGCTATGCGCCGGCGCGGCGGCGGCGATCTACGGCGCGATCTTCACGATCGTCGGGTTGCGGCAGAGCGGTTCCGCCGACCTGCCGCCCGGACACGCCTTCAGCCTGCCGGGCGCGCTGTTGCTGGCGCTGACGATCTCTGCGGTGCTGGTGCTGTCGGCCGCGTTGCGCGAGGCGTTCGGCGAAGCCGGCCTGGTGGCGAGCGCCGCCGTCGCCGGTCTCGTCGATACCCATGCGCCGGCGGTGGCCGCGGCTGCGCTTACCGCATCGGGCAAGATCGGCGCGGCCGATGCCGTGGCTCCGGTGCTCGCGGCGCTGTCGACGAACACGATCAGCAAGATCGTGGTGGCGTGGACCAGCGGCGGGTCGTCCTTCGCCCTGCGTCTCGTCCCCGGACTCGTCCTCGTCATCGCCGCCGCGTGGGCCGGCGCCTTCGGACCGAGCCTTGCCCATGGTCTTGCCGATGTGCTGGTCCATCCGTGAGCGCGACGTCCGCGCCGCACCTACGCGCTGCGCGGCAAGCGCTCGACCGCGGCAGCAGCACCGCTGCGATGCTGGACGAGCCACGCGATGGCGTCGTCCTCCTTCATCGGCTTGCCATACAGCCAGCCCTGTCCATAGGAGCAGCCGAGCATGCGAAGGCACTCGGCATCCGCCTCGCTCTCGACGCCCTCGGCGATCATGCGGTGGCCGAGCGGCAGCGCCACCGCGGTGATGGCGGCGACGAGCTGCTGATCCCGTCGATTGCTGGCGATGCCGTGGATGAAGGAGCGGTCGACCTTGATGGTGTCGATCTCGACCGCCATCAGGTTGGCAATCGAGGAATGGCCGACGCCGAAATCGTCGATCGCAAGACCAAAGCCGTATTGGTCGATCAGCTTCAATTCGTCGGCGCAGCGCTTGGGGTCGAACATCGCCTCTTCGGTCACCTCGATCTCGATCCGGTGGGGATCGACGCCGTAGCGCTCGGAGACGGTCTTGAGGGTCTGCGCCGGCGAGTGAAGCGGGAATTCCCGCGGCGAGACGTTGATCGATACCCGGATGCCATGCGCCTTCTTGCGGTCGAGCGCGCGCAGGAACGCGCAGACGCGCTCGCCCACGAACTCCGTGAGCTGGCCGGACAGGCGCAATCGGATCGCTGCGGACACGATGTCCGGCGGCGGGATCAGTCCGGCGCTCGGGTGCTTCCAGCGCAGCAGCGCCTCGAAGCCGATGACCTCCTGCGTGGCCATCGCGACCTGGGGCTGGAATTCGACGTGCAGCTCGCGGCGGGCCAGCGCGGCGGGGAGCTCCGCATCGAGCCGGCGCTGCAGCGTCAGCTCGGACTGCATCTTGGCGTCGAACACGCGCATGCAGCCGCGGCCGTCGTCCTTGGCGCGATACAGCGCGACGTCGGCGCGGGCGGAGAGCTCTTCCAGATCGATCGAGCCTTCTGCATGCGCCGCGATGCCGATCGAGCAGCTGACGGGCAGCACCTGGCCCGCGATCGCGAGCGGCTGCGTGAGGGCGGCCATCAGCCATTCGGCGAGTGCGACGGATCGGCTTGCGACATCGTCACCCTGCATGACGACCACGAACTCGTCGCCGCCCAGGCGGACCGGCAGATCGTCGGCGTGGCAGGCGGACTGCAGCAGGGTGGCCACGGCCTGGATGACCCGGTCGCCGGCGTCGTGGCCGCGCGTATCGTTGATGGTCTTGAAGTTGTCGACGTCGATCAGGAGGAATGCGACCCCACGTCCGGAACGGCAGGCCGCGGCGGCCACGGTGCGGAAGTGACTGCGATTGGCGAGCCCGGTGAGCGAGTCCGTGCGAACCAGGCGCTCCAGGGCGTGGTTGGCCTCGGCGACGGATTCCGCCAGCACCGTCGCCTCGATGGCAGTATTCTGGCTCGCAATGAAGTTGCGCTCGCCGAGCCGCGATGCGCGGAACAGCATGAAGGTCAGGAATGCGACGTCGACCGCAACGATGTAGTCGACGTCGCTGCCCGAGATCAGCATCCGCAACACGGTCGAGCCCATCAGCGGCGCGCCGAAGGCGATCGCCATCGGCGAATAAGCAAGACTCTGGATGATGGCGCCGGTGGTGGTGCCGGCCATGATGAAGACGACGTCGTTGACGTTGTGCGCGCGGGAGAAGGCCGGCAGCGCGAGCGGGACGATCGCCCACAGCACTCCGCTGGCGAAAGCCATGATGGTGAGATTGCGCAGCACGCGCCGTGGATCGCGCTCGATCCGTCCGGAAGACTTCAGGTACGACACCCATCCAGCGCGGAGCGCCGCGAAGGTGATGGCGGCTGCCAGCCACCAGAAGATGAGCGTGCCCCCCTCTCTGAGATACAGCAACAGCGCCAGCGACGTTGCGATCGCCACATTGGCGAACAGCGTCAGGGAAATGTTCTGCAGCGAGCTCGCTGCCTGGGCTTTCGCGAGCGCCGCCGCTTTGCACTCGGTGATTGCGGTCTGCATGCGCGGAACGGACGGCCCTGCTGAATCGGTGACGGAAGCGGGCAGCCATGGCGGCGCCCAACGCGGCGACGCAGGAGCATGCTGAACAGGGGCCTAAGGTGGGGTTAATCCAGCCCATTATACCGCCGGACGGCCGAGCCATTCAGCGAGCCGTCTGGCCGATCGAGCCGGTGGTCGTCGACGTCGGACATCGATCACCCCCAGCCGGCACGGCCGTGCGAGCGCGCTTCCGCCATTTCACAGAGGTCCAACGACGACGACAAAGCGCCGATCCGCTACGGATCGAGCTCGGTGTCCCAATAGAGATAGTCAAGCCAGCTGTCGTGCAGGTAGTTCGGCGGAAACAGCCGGCCGTTGCGATGGAGCTGGTGGACGGTCGGCGCGTAGGGCGCCTGCTTGGGGAACATCTTGGCCTGCTGCGGGGTCAGATTGCCCTTCTTCAGATTGCAGGGCGAGCAGGCGGCGACGACGTTTTCCCAGGTGGTCTGGCCACCCTTGCTGCGGGGAATGACGTGGTCGAAGGTCAGGTCGTCGCCGGAGTGGCAGTACTGGCAGGCGAAGCGGTCGCGGAGGAAGACGTTGAAGCGGGTGAAGGCCGGATGCGTCGTCGGCTTCACGAAGGATTTCAGCGAAACCACGCTGGGCAGCTGGATCTCGAAGGAGGGACTTCGGATCGCTCTGTCGTAGTACTCGACAATGTTGACGCGATCGAGGAACACCGCCTTGATCGCGTCTTGCCACGACCAGAGAGACAGTGGGTAATAACTCAGCGGCCGGAAGTCCGCGTTCAGCACCAACACCGGCCAACCGCCTTGCGAGACATGTGCGTTCAAGTAACGCTCCTGGCCTCCATAACGGCTGCGAAGCAGCATGCCCTCACATACTACATGCAGCGTGACGGGATTGTGAAGCCCCAAGAATGGCTTGACACGGCTTCTCCCGCCTTTCGAGCTTTCGTCCAAAGCGCGTCAGAACCGTGGCAGAGCGCCCGATCGCCGCACTGCAAATCAGTTGCATATCTTCCGGCGCGACGACGACCAGCAGGACGACCAAGGTCAGCCCGGGACCCGCTCCAGCTTCTGCAGGCAGCGCGAGATCCTGACCTCGTCCGGCATCGGCCGGTCCGGGAAGCTCGTGCTCCAATTGGTGACGCCGACCTCGCCGACATAGATGTCGCCGCGACTGTCGATCGCGAGCCCGTGCGGCGCCAGGAAACGGCCGGTTTCCAGCCCCGGACCGTGTTCGCCGCCGAGCCGGGCCATGCGCCGGCCGGTGGCGTCGGTGATGGTCAGCCGCGGTCCGAGATTGGGGACGTTGAGGTTGACCGGCATGCCGGGGCCGAGCTCGCCAACGATGAAGGTCTTGCGCCCCGCGCCGCAGGCGCACAGCGCGCAGGGCCGGTGCAGATTGTTCCACTGCGCCTCGTAGCGGCCGTCGCCGTCGAAGATCTGGATGCGGTGGTTCTCGCGATCGGCGACGTAGACGAAGCCGTCGGCATCGGTCGCGATGTTGTGAACGATGTTGAACTGGCCGGGATCCGAGCCTGGCTCGCCCCAGCTGCGGATCAATCTGCCGTCGGGCGTGTATTTGTGGACCCGCGCATTGCCATAGCCATCGGAGACGTAGATCTCGCCCGAGGGCGACAGCGCCGTGTGGGTGCAGCGGTTGAACGGCTCGCCGCTCATGAACGGGGTCGGGTGCTCCGGCAGGCCGATGGTCAGCAGCAACCTGCCGTCAGGGGTGCACTTGCGCACCGTGTGGTCGCCATCGTCGGTGCAGTACAGATTGTCGTCGCTGTCGATCGACAGGCCGTGGGCGCGGCTGAACAGGCCCTCGCCCCAGCTCCTGATGAAATTGCCGTCGCGGTCGAACACGATCATCGGATGGGCGCCGCGGTTGAAGGCGTAGACGCGGTCCTTGCTGTCCACGGCAACCGAGGCGACGTCGGTCAGCGCCCAGCCCTCGGGCAGCCTGGCCCAGTCCTTGACGACGCGATAGGTGAAATTGCCCGTTCCGAGAATGGACATCGCCTCGCCTCCCTGCCTCCGTGCAACCTCAGTCCTGGCAACGCTACACGGCTTTGGTCGCGGGTGAAAACCTGGTTACGTCGCCATCGTCAGCATGTGGCCCTGATGCGGCGGAATATGACCTTGCAAGGTGTCGAGATAGACGCGCTGCACGGCCTCCGGTCCGCGTCCTTCCGTGATCGTGAGCCAGCCGTCGAGCCGCGGAGCGAAGTCCCGCCACGCCGCGCCGAGCCGCGCCTCGATGCCGCCCGGTCCCCATTCCTTGGCGCGCTTCCTGATCTGGTCCGGCGCGAAGAACCAGGTGGGCCGGGCGCCGGAAAGCGTCTCGACATCATCGCTGCCGTCCTGATGCGTCAGGCCGATGCGGCCGGAATAGACGAGGTTGTCGCCGTAGTGTCGATGCAGCGCGGCGCGCAGACTGGCATTGCCGGCCATGTCGACGAACGCCGCGCGCGTCCCCGCGTCGAGCATGTCGACCGCATCGTAGGTCACGACCTCGTCGTAGCAGCCGAGCGAGCGGACGAAGGCCGCATGCGATGGCGAGGTCAGCCCGATCACGCGGATGCCCTTGCGCTGCGTATGCAAGAGGTGGGCGAGTCCGAACGCGGTCTTGCTCGAGGCCGAGGACAGGATCACGGTCGTTGCGCCGAATTGGGCCTGTTCGGCGAGAAAGTCATCGACCAGGAACGACAGCATGAACAGTGGGCGCAGCAGGGCCTGATAGTCGCCTTGCCGTCCGGCAAAGGCGGGATCGTCGCCGACCCGCGCATAGGCGTTGTAGACCGGCGCGACGCCCTGCCGGTGCGCGGCCGCGTCGCGCAGGCCGCGCTTGCCGACATCGGCCGCCTCGATGACGAGATGCGTCGCCATCGGGAAGTAGCCGAACAGGCGCTCGCCTTCGGCGACGGCAGGATGGCGGGACGCGATCACGTCGCCGAAGCCCCACACGGGAATGATGCCGAAGCCGTCGGGCGCAGGAAACAGCTGCCAATACTTCAACTGCTCGCCGAGCAGCGCGTAGGTGATGTTGTTGGCGGTGAAGGCGAAGCGGTCGACCTTCACCAGCAGCGCCTCGGCAGGAAGCGCGTCGCCATCGGGAAGCTCGGTGACGATCGTCTTGCACTGCTGCAGATCGTTGCGTGCGACGATGAAATCGGACGATTGCATGATGAAGACCCCGGCCATGCGATGATGTGCGTCGTGGTGCGATCCTGGCCGACATCGATGACCGTTTTGCAACCCCAACTTTGTTTGAAACGGCGTTCGCCGGAGTTGTTAGTTCGCCGATGCGATGACGCCCTCGCGCTTCTTGACCACGCGGTAATAGCTCCACCACAGGTGCGCCGCCGCGCCGCGCAGCGGGCGCCACGATTCGGCCAGCGGCATCATCTGCTTGGCCGTAGGCCGCGTCGCAAGGCCGAGCCCGACCTTGACGGCCTCCTGGACGGCGAGGTCGCCGGCCGGCCAGGCATCGCCATGGCCGAGGCAGAACAGCAGGTAGACGTCGGCGGTCCACGGCCCGATGCCGGGCAGGGTCGTCAAGGTGGCGTGGGCGGCATCGGCGTCCTCATTGGCGAGCACGTCGAGATTGAGCCGCCCGGCGCCAAGCTCGCGCGCGATGTGCTTCAGCGTCTTGATCTTGGCCGCAGAGAGACCGAGCCGTCCCAGCCGGTCGGCGCGGGCGCGGCGGATGGCGTCGGCATCGAACGGATCGAATGCCGCCTGCAGCCGGCCCCAGATCGCGGCCGCGCTGGCGGTCGACAGTTGCTGGCCGCAGACGATGTGCGCGATCCCGGCAAAGCCTGGCTCGCGCCGCCGCAGCGCCGGCATGCCGGCGGCGGCGAGGATCGGCGTCAGCCGCGCGTCCTGCTTCACCAGGTCGCGGATCGCATCCTCGAGGATGTCCTGGCTATCGAGGTGAAGGGTCATCTCAGTGCGACCTTTTCCATTGTCATGCGCGGGCTTGACCCGCGTATCCATCTCGGATCGAACGAGCCCGCGAAGAATGATCGTCGGACCACGCCAGCTCAAGTCCGGCAAGGACGAGATGACATGCCACCCGTTTTCCGATTCGCCCCCAGCCCGAACGGCTATCTGCATCTCGGCCACGCTTTTTCGGCGCTGTTGAACTTCAAATGCGCGCAGCAGAGCGGCGGCCGCTTGCTGCTGCGCATCGAGGACATCGACCCGACCCGCTGCCGCCCCGAGTTCGAGCAGGCGATCTATGAGGATCTCGCCTGGCTCGGCATCGCCTGGGAGCAGCCGGTGCGGCGGCAATCGGAGCACCTCGCCGAGTACCGCGCTGCGCTGGAGCGGCTGCAGGGCATGGGGCTGGTCTATCCGAGCTTCGAGAGCCGGGCCGAGGTCGCGCGGATGGTCGCGCAACGGAATGCAGAGGGGGCTTGGCCGCGCGATCCGGATGGCGCGCCGCTCTATCCGGGGACGGCGACCTCGCTCTCCGAGGCGCACCGTGCGGCACTGATGGCCAGCGGCGCGCCCTATGCCTTGCGGCTCGACATGGCCGCCGCGGTCGCGCGCGCGGGCCGGGCGGCCTGGGACGAGTATGGCGCCGGGCCTTGGGGCGAGAGTGGCAGGGTCGAAGCAAGGCCGGAGGCCTGGGGGGATGTGGTCTTGGCGCGCAAGGAGACGCCGACCAGCTATCACCTCTCCGTCGTGATCGACGACGCCCTGCAGGGGGTGACGGAGGTGGTGCGTGGACAGGACCTGTTTCATGCCACGAGCGTCCACCGGCTGCTGCAGGTCCTGCTCGGCCTGCCGGCCCCGGCCTATCGGCATCACCAACTGATTCGCGACGCGCAGGGCCACAAGCTGTCCAAGTCCACCCAGGCGACGGGATTGCGCGCCTTGCGCGCGGAAGGCGTCTCGCCGACGGAAATCCGACACAGGACCGGCATGGTCTAGCCGTGTCCTGTCCGCAGCCCTGATATCTCCGAATGTTTCCGGCGGGGACAACCTCCGGGGCATCGTGACACCCGGAAACGACCGTGCCATGCTGCTCAATGGCGCGGGTAATCGGGAGCTTCAATCGAAAGCGGCACGACGAGACATGACAGTACAAGTGCCCCTTCGTTTTTCGGAGTTCATGTCACAGGGGCCATGATGAAGCGCGTTCGGAAGATGAGTACGGGGCGTCGGGCCCGACCGGCCAAGCCGGCTGCGCCCAGGCCCGCCGGCGCGTCCAGAGCGCCCGCTGAAAAGGCGTCCTCCAGGACGACATCTGTGAGGATGCCGTCGTCCGCAGCACAAACGCCGAAGACACAACCGCCGAAGACACAACCGCCGAAGGCCAAGGCCGCGAAGGCGGCGCCGGCCAAGGAGCGCGCCAAGGCGCGACCGCTCAAGAAGCACGTTCCTCAGGTCACGGCGATGGCGGGGAGCCGGCGAAGCGCGGCCAAGTCCGGAGTGAGGAAGCCCGAAACCGCGAAGTCAGTGCCCAGGGCTGGTGCCGGATCACCAGGGGTCGTCGAAGCCGCGCTGGCGGTGTTCGCCCATGAGGTGCGCACGCCGCTGACAGGCATTCTCGCCATCAGCGACCTGCTTGCCACCTCCGAGCTCGGCGAGCGCGAGCGGCGCTGGGTCGATACGATCAAGGCCGGCGCGGAGCATCTGTCGAGCCTCGCCACCCTGTTCGTCGATGCCGCCAAGGACGAGACCGCCGGCGCGCTGCTGCGTGAGGATCTGTTCGATCTGCGCGTGCTGGCGCGGGCCGCCGGAGACTCGCTGTCGGGCCGCGCCGCCGCCAAGGGGCTGGATGTCAAGGTCCACGTCTCCGACGACTTGCCGGGACTCGTGTTCGGCGATCCCGTGCGGCTGCGCGCTGCGCTGGAGAACCTGATCGACAATGCGGTGAAGTTCACCGAGCAGGGCGGCGTCGCGCTGGAGGTCGTTCCCGCACGTCGCGGCGGTCGCGGCAAGCCGAGCACGGGCGCAGGCCGAGGCGCGAACAGGGGCCGCGCCGCGATCGCCTTCCACGTCTCGGATTCGGGCATCGGCCTGACCCTGAAGGAGATCAAGCGGCTGTTCCGCCCGTTCAGCCAAGCCAATGTCTCGATCGCCTCGCGCTTCGGCGGCGCCGGCCTCGGCCTGTCCTCGGTCCGGCAGCTGG
The DNA here is from genome assembly GCF_032489375.1 of Bradyrhizobium sp. SZCCHNR1098. NCBI lineage: Bacteria > Pseudomonadati > Pseudomonadota > Alphaproteobacteria > Hyphomicrobiales > Nitrobacteraceae > Bradyrhizobium > Bradyrhizobium sp. SZCCHNR1098. The sequence continues at coordinate 118,930 of NZ_JAUEXY010000004.1, read as the reverse complement.
CGCGCGCGATGGGGGGCGACGTCGCCGTGGCGCCGCATGAAGGCGGCGGCACGACCTTCACGCTGACCGTGACGCTGACCGTTGCGGCCGCGCCGCACACCGCGGCGGGCGGATCGGAGAATGGCGTGACCCTGGCGCCGACAAGGCCGTTGCGCATCCTCGGGGTCGAGGACAATCCGTTCGGCCGCGTGGTGCTCAACACCATCCTCAACGAGCTCGGCCACCAGGCCGAGTTCATCGGCCGTGGCGAGGCGGCGCCGGAGCGGATCGCGGCCGGCAATTACGATGCGGTGCTGATGGACATGGTGCTGCCCGGCATCAACGGCGTCGAGGCGATTGCTCGCATTCGCAAGCTGGACGCGCCCCACGGGACTATCCCGATCATCGGCGTGTCCGGACGCGGCGAGGACGAGGCGGCCTCGCGCGCTGCCGGCGCGGACGCGTTCCTGCTCAAGCCCGTTTCGCCGCGGGCTCTAGCGACTGCGCTTCTTGGAGCGACACGCCGCGCGGCAGCCGCGACTTGATGATCGAGGCGTTCAACTCGCCGCCATACACGAAAATCGCGGCGATGAAATACAGGAACACCAGCGCGATGATCACCGACGCGAGCCCCGCATACATCGTGACGTAGTTGTTGGCGAAGCGCGCCAGATACTGGCCGAACACGATGCCCGACACCAGCGAGGCGACGAAGGTGAAGACGATGCCGGGCACGATCTGCATGAAGCTGCGCCGGCCCGCCGGCAGCCAGGCGTGCAGGATGAACAGCGCGACGATCAGCGCGCTGATGGTGATGCCGTAGCGCGACAGGTTGACGAAGCGCTCGTTGGCTTCGACCGCCAGCGGCAAATAGCGCCGGGCTGTGGCCAGCATCAGCGGGCCGAGCACGATCAGGAACGACATCGCCAGCGCCGTGAACGCGGCGACCAGAGTATAGCCGATTGATTCCAGCCGCAGCCAGTACCAGCGGCGCTGCTCGATCACGCCATAGGCGCGGTTGAGCGCGACCCGCAGCGCCTCGACGCCATTCGAGGCGAAGTAGACCGCGAGCACGGCGCCGATGGTCAGCGCATCGGTCCGGGTCGTGGTCAGCACGTCGTGGATCTCGCCGGTCAGCGCATCCGCGACCTGCGCCGGCCAGATCTCGAGCATCAGGGTGGCGGCCTGGTCGGCCAGGTCCTTGGAGCCGAGAAAGCCGGCGAGCGAGGTCAGGACGATCAGGAACGGAAACAGCGCCATCAGCGTCGACAGCGCGATATGGCTGGCGATCGCCCAGCCGTCGTCGGCGAGGAAGGTGTAGAACGCGTCCATGACGACGTGGAAGATGTAGCGAAGCGCCTTCACCTGTCCCTGCACTCCGCAAAAGAAACTTGGTTTGTACAATCCGATATTACGGGTCCAAAAGCCAGAAGTTGCAGCGCCGGCCGCGCGGATCCGCCATGGCGCTCTTGCGTCTGCGGTGTTATCTAGCCCCGATGGCTTCACTTCTCGGTAAATTCATCCTTCCCATCGCCGTCGGCGCGGTCGCCCTTGTGCTGTTTCTCGGCCTCGTCAACATGACGCGCGGCGGCTCGCCGAACCTGTCGCAGAAACTGATGCGCTGGCGGGTGATCCTGCAGTTCGTCGCGGTCGTCATTGCCATGGCGGCGATCTGGGCGATGGGGCGCTGAGACCGAGACGCCGAGGCGTCGAGAAACGGACGTTGAGAAGCAGCATGGTGGTCCTGAATCGCATCTACACGCGGACCGGTGACGACGGCACGACCGCGCTCGGCAATGGCGAGCGCCGTCCCAAGTACGATCTGCGCGTCTCCGCCTATGGAACCGTCGACGAGACCAACGCTGCGATCGGCGTGGTCCGGCTGCATCTGGCCGATGCGCCCGAGATCGATGCGATGCTCGGCCTGATCCAGAACGATCTGTTCGACCTCGGCGCCGATCTGGCCGTGCCGCAGCGCGAGGGCAAGGCGGAGCGGCTGCGCGTCGTCGCCAGCCAGGTCGACCGCCTGGAGCGTGACATCGATACGCTGAACGAACGGCTCTCGCCGCTGACGTCGTTCGTGCTGCCCGGGGGAACCGCGGCGGCGGCGCATCTGCATGTGGCGCGTACCATTTGCCGCAGGGCGGAACGGATCATGACGGAGCTCGCCGGCAAGCCCGACGAGCCGGTCAGCGAGGCCGCCATTCGTTATATGAACCGGTTGTCGGATTTCCTGTTCGTGGCGAGCCGGGCCGCGAACCGGAACGGCGCCGGCGACGTGTTGTGGGTGCCCGGGCAAAACCGTTAACCCGGCGGCGTGCGGGCCTGCGTTTTTTCGCCCGTCGCGCGTTGACCGGGGGGGATGGGGGCTTTAGGTTCCGCGCCCGAAAGGTCAACCCCGGACAATTTAGAGCGAAAGAGGATCGATGAAGGTTCTGGTGCCGGTCAAGCGGGTGGTCGATTACAACGTCAAGGTCCGCGTCAAGAGCGACGGATCGGGCGTTGAGCTCGCCAACGTCAAGATGTCGATGAATCCGTTCGACGAGATCGCCGTCGAGGAAGCGCTGCGGCTGAAGGAAGCCGGCAAGGCGACCGAGGTGGTGGTGGTCTCGATCGGCCCCGCGCAGGCCTCGGAGACGATCCGCACGGCGCTCGCGATGGGCGCGGACCGCGGCATCCTGGTCAAGGCCGAGGGCAACGTGGAACCGCTGGCGGTCGCCAAGATCCTCAAGGCCGTCGCCCAGGAGGAGCAGCCGGGCCTGATCATCCTCGGCAAGCAGGCGATCGACGACGACTCGAACCAGACCGGCCAGATGCTGGCGGCGCTGCTCGGCTGGGCGCAGGCGACCTTCGCCTCCAAGCTCGAGGTCGACGGCTCCGACTTCAAGGTCACCCGCGAGGTCGATGGCGGCCTGCAGACCGTGAAGCTGAAGGGGCCGGCGATCGTCACCACCGACCTGCGCCTCAACGAGCCGCGCTATGCGTCGCTGCCGAACATCATGAAGGCGAAGAAGAAGCCGATCGCCGAGAAGACCGCCGCCGACACCGGCGTCGATCTCACGCCGCGGCTCGAGGTGCTCAAGACCACCGAGCCGGCGGGCCGCAAGGCCGGCGTCAAGGTCAAGGACGTCGCCGAGCTCGTCAACAAACTCAAGACCGAGGCGGGGGTGCTCTGATGGCCACGCTGCTGATTGCCGAACACGACAATGCCGGGATCAAGGACGCGACCAACAAGGCGCTGACGGCGGCCACTGCCCTCGGCGCCGATGTCGACGTGCTGGTCGCGGGCCAGGGCGCCAAGGGCGCGGCGGATGCCGCCGCCAAGCTCGCCGGCGTCAAGAAGGTGCTGCTGGCCGACGACGCGGCCTACGCGCACGATCTCGCCGAGCCGCTCGCCGACCTCGTCGTCAAGCTCGCCGCGAACTACGACGCGATCGTCGCGCCCGCGACCTCGCGCTTCAAGAACGTGATGCCGCGTATCGCGGCGCTGCTCGACGTGATGCAGGTATCGGAGATCATCAAGGTCGTCGCGCCCGATACGTTCGAGCGGCCGATCTACGCCGGCAACGCGATCCAGACCGTGAAGTCGAAGGACGCCAAGAAGGTCATCACCGTGCGCACCTCGACCTTCGCCGCGGCAGGCGAGGGTGGCAGCGCGTCGGTCGAGACCGTCGCGGCGGCCGGCGATCCGGCGCTGTCGACCTTCGTCGGCGAGGAGGTCGCCAAGAGCGACCGTCCCGAGCTGACCTCGGCCAAGATCATCGTCTCCGGCGGCCGCGCGATGCAGAGCCGCGAGAACTTCGCCAAATACATCGAGCCGCTGGCTGACAAGCTCGGCGCCGGCGTCGGCGCCTCGCGTGCCGCGGTTGACGCAGGCTACGCGCCGAACGACTGGCAGGTCGGCCAGACCGGCAAGGTCGTGGCGCCGGAGCTCTATGTCGCGGTCGGCATTTCAGGCGCCATTCAGCATCTGGCCGGCATGAAGGACTCCAAGGTGATCGTCGCGATCAACAAGGACGAGGACGCGCCGATCTTCCAGGTCGCCGATTACGGCCTGGTGGCCGACCTGTACCAGGCGGTTCCCGAGCTGACCGAGGCGCTCGGCAAGCTCGGCAAATAACGCTGCTGGCACCGGCCGCATGGGACCGCGGCGGCCGGTGTTCTCACTTCCAAGGGCATGGACGGGCGCAGCAGGCGTGCCGTCCGGGTGGATGACAACATGGCTCAGATCAACAAGCTCGGTGTGATCGGCGCAGGACAGATGGGCAACGGCATCGCGCATGTCGCCGCGCTGGCCGGGCTCGACGTGGTGCTCAACGACGTCACTGCCGACCGGTTGAAGTCGGGCATGGCCACCATCAACGGCAACCTGACCCGTCAGGTGGCCAAGAAGGTCATCTCCGAGGAGGCCCGCAATCAGGCGCTCGGCCATATCTCGATCAGCGAAACCCTCGACGGGCTGGCCGACTGCGATCTCGTCATCGAGACGGCGATCGAGAAGGAGGACGTCAAGCGCAAGATCTTCCACGATCTGTGCGCGGTGCTGAAGCCGGAGGCGATCATCGCCTCCAATACCTCGTCGATCTCGATCACCCGGCTCGCCGCCTGCACCGACCGCCCCGAGCGCTTCATCGGCATCCATTTCATGAACCCGGTTCCGCTGATGGAGCTGGTGGAGCTGATCCGCGGCATCGCCACCGACGACGCCACCTTCGAGGCGGCCAAGGAGTTCGTCGGGCGGCTCGGCAAGCAGGTCGCCGTCTCCGAGGATTTTCCGGCCTTCATCGTCAACCGCGTCCTGCTGCCGATGATCAACGAGGCGATCTACACGCTGTATGAGGGCGTCGGCAACGTCGAGGCGATCGATGCGGCGATGAAGCTCGGCGCGCATCACCCGATGGGCCCGCTGGAGCTGGCCGATTTCATCGGCCTGGACACCTGTCTGTCCATCATGCAGGTGCTGCACGAGGGGCTGGCGGACTCCAAATACCGGCCGTGTCCGCTGCTGGTGAAATATGTCGAGGCCGGCTGGCTCGGCCGCAAGACGCAGCGCGGCTTCTACGATTACCGCGGCCCCAAGCCGGTGCCGACCCGCTAATTTCCCGCCACCGCGGCTCCCTCGCTACGCTTCGTTAAGCCTCCTCGGCTAGCGTGTGCCCCAGAGAGGTAAGCGCGTATGGATATGAGCTTGGTGGCTGCGGTCATGGCGCAGCAGACGGGTGCGATTCAGCAGCAGGTCGCGACGTCCGTGATGAAGCAGAACCTGAACGCCCAGAAGGACGCGGTGATGACGCTGCTCGGCGGCGCGCAGCAGACGCTGTCGCTCGCCAATGCCGGCCCCGGCGTCGGCGGCAACCTCAACATCGCCGCCTGATATCTCTGGTTACAGTCCCGCGGCCGCCTTCGATGTCGCCGCCTGGATCAGCTTGACCGCGTCGGCGCTGTCCCATTCGGCGGGACCCGCGATGGTCGCGATCTCGCAGCCATTGCCGTCGACCAGCACCGAGGTTGGCATGCCCAGGGCGCGGCCGACCGCCTTCAGTTCCTGGAACACCTTGGCCTTCGGATCGCTGAAATAGGCCAGCCGGGTCAGCTTGGCGTCGTTGAGGAAGGCCTTGGGCTTCTCCGGATCGCGGGTGTCGATGTTGACCGCGACCACCTGGAAATCGTCGCCGCCGAGCTTGGCCTGCAGCCCGTCCAGCGCCGGCATCTCCTTGCGGCAGGGCACGCACCACGTCGCCCACAGGTTCAATAGCACCGTCTTGCCGCGAAAATCCGACAGTTTCTTCGGCGCCCCCGAGCTGTCCTCGAAGGCGAGATCCGGCAGCCGCAGCGGCACTGTTGCCGCCGTCAGCGCCGCCACCTCGCCCTTGATCAGCGGCGCGATCCGCTTGGCGGTGGCGACCGCCGCCTGGCACGCCTGGTCGCCCGACGGCCGTCCCTTCAGCAATCCGCCAAAGGCCATCGCGGCGATGCCGGCCGCGGCGACGACCGCGACGGCACTGGCCGCGAGCAGCGTCTGGCGCGAGCGGGCGGGGCGGGCAGGGGACGGGTCAGGCTTATCGTTTGTCATCTCGGGTCGGTTGCGGCTATCAGAGGCGCGAATTTCGGGATACCGGACGGTGTGTCCCATCCAGCGGCGGTCAGCAAGGTTTCAGAAGCGGTTCAGGCATGAGCAACAAGATGTGGGGCGGACGGTTCTCGGAGCGTCCCGACGCGATCATGGAGGACATCAACGTCTCGATCGACGTCGATCGCCATCTCTACGCACAGGACATTGCCGCTTCCAAGGCGCATGCCGCCATGCTCGCCGCCCAGGGCATCATCACCGCGACTGATGCGAAAAATATCGGCAAGGGTCTAGACACGATTCTGTCAGAGATCACCAAGGGTTCGTTCCAGTTCAAGCGGGCGCTGGAAGACATTCACATGAATGTCGAGAGCCGGCTCAGCGAGCTGATCGGCCCGGCCGCAGGCCGCCTGCACACCGCGCGCTCGCGCAACGACCAGGTCGCGACCGATTTCCGCCTGTTCGTGCGCGACACCATCGACGACATCGACGCTGGCTTGGCCGCCTACCAGCATGCGCTCGCGACCCGCGCGCTGGCGTTCGCCGGCACCGTGATGCCCGGCTTCACCCATCTCCAGACCGCCCAGCCCGTCACCTTCGGCCACCATCTGCTGGCCTATGTCGAGATGGCCGGGCGCGACCGCGGCCGCTTCCTCGACGCCCGCAAGCGCCTCAATGAATCGCCGCTGGGGGCTGCCGCGCTCGCCGGCACCTCGTTCCCGATCGACCGCCACGCCACCGCCGAGGCGCTCGGCTTCGAGCGCCCGATGGCCAATTCGCTGGACGCCGTGTCCGACCGCGATTTCGTGCTGGAGACCCTGTCGGCCGCCTCGATCTGCGCCGTGCACCTGTCGCGCTTCGCCGAGGAGATCGTGATCTGGACCTCGCCTTTGGTCGGCCTGATCAAGCTGTCGGACAAGTTCACCACCGGCTCCTCGATCATGCCGCAGAAGCGCAATCCGGACGCCGCCGAGCTGGTGCGGGCCAAGACCGGCCGCGTCATCGGCGCGCTGAACGGGCTGCTGATCGTGATGAAGGGCCTGCCGCTCGCCTACCAGAAGGACATGCAGGAGGATAAGCAGGGCGCGATGGAGGCGTTCGCGGCGCTGTCGCTCGCGATCCGCGCCATGACCGGCATGGCGCTCGACCTCGTGCCCGACGAGGCGCGGATGAAGGCCGCGGCCGGCGAGGGCTACGCCACCGCGACCGACCTCGCCGACTGGCTGGTGCGCACGCTGAAGATGCCGTTCCGCGAGGCCCATCACGTCACCGGGCGCATCGTCGCGCTCGCCGCCAAGCAGGGCGTCGCCCTGCACGAGCTGCCGCTGAAGGCGATGCAGGAGGTCGAGCCGAAGATATCAGCCGAGGTTCTCGGCGTGCTCTCGGTCGAGGCGTCCGTGAAGAGCCGCACCAGCTACGGCGGCACCGCGCCGAAGAACGTGGCGTCCCAGGCCAAAGCCTGGCTGAAGCGGCTGGAAAAACAGCGAAAGTAGGGCTGCTGTCTGAAATTTGACCGGCGTGGCGTGGCTCTCCGGCACTCGCCACATCGGGGCAATCTCTGTATGGTGCCGCCCGCATGGGGATCTCACACGTGAATCGCGCTCGTCGTCCAACCTCCGCCGCCCGGGTCGTCCTCGTCCTGGGCGCCACAGCCCTTCTGCTCGCCGCCTGCGGGCGCAAGGGCCCGTTGGACCTGCCGGCCAACTCCCCGCCGGCGCCGCAGATGTCGGCCGCTCCCGCCGACACCGCGACGGAAGCTGCGAACAAGCCTGGCCTGTTCAACTCCGGCTACGGCGCCGACGCCGCCCCCGCCGCCACCCGCGGCCAGAAGAAACCCTTCATCCTCGACCCGCTGCTCGACAGCAAATAGCGGCTGCGCTCCGGCTCGCCGAGCGGTCGGTGTCACCCTCCCCTGGAGGGGGAGGGTCGCCTCATGGTGAGCGCAGCGAAGCGTGAGGCGGGGTGGGGTGATCTCTCCTCGAATGCCGGTGCTGGTGGAGAGATCACCCCACCCCGCTCGCCCGCTACGCGTGCGATCGACCCTCCCCCTCCAGGGGAGGGTGGCAGCGCGGGTTTGACATTCCCGCTCATTTCCCGGCAATTCGCCGCCACAATCCACCTTCTCGCAGCCCCGTGCGCGGATCAGACCCATGAATCATTTCGACTACCGCGACGGTGTGCTGCACGCCGAGGCCGTCAATCTCACCTCACTTGCAGCCCAGGTCGGCACGCCGTTCTACTGCTACTCGACCGCGACCCTGGAGCGGCACTACCGCGTGTTCGCTGAGGCCTTCACCGGCCAGGACGTGCTGATCTGCTACGCGATGAAGGCCAACTCCAATCAGTCGGTGCTGCGCACGCTGGCGAAGCTCGGCGCCGGCGCCGACGTCGTCTCCGGCGGTGAATTGAAGCGCGCGCTGGCGGCCGGCATTCCCTCGCGCAAGATCGTGTTCTCCGGCGTCGGCAAGACCGAGGCCGAGCTGCGCGCCGCGCTCGCGGCCGACATCCACTGCCTCAACATCGAGTCCGAGCCGGAGCTCGATCTGCTGGCGCGGCTCGCCCAGGAGACCGGCCACACCGCCCGCATCTCCGTGCGCGTCAACCCGGATGTCGATGCCGGCACCCACGCCAAGATCTCGACCGGCAAGTCCGAGAACAAGTTCGGCATTCCCCTGGAGCACGCCCGCCGCGTCTATGCCCGCGCGGCGAAGATGCCGGGCATCAAGGTCACCGGCGTCGACGTCCATATCGGCAGCCAGATCACCGATCTCGGCCCCATGGAGACGGCGTTCCGCATCCTCACCGAGTTCGTGCAGACCCTGCGCGCCGACGGCCACGACATCTCCCATGTCGATTTCGGCGGCGGCCTCGGCATCCCCTATCACATGGACCGCGCGGTGCCGCCGGAGCCCGCCGCCTATGCCGCCATGGTCAAGCGTGTCAGCCACAATCTCGGCTGCACCCTGATGTTCGAGCCCGGCCGCATGATCGTCGGCAATGCCGGCATCCTCGTCGCCCGGGTGATCTATGTGAAGCACGGCGAGGCCAAGAACTTCGTCATCATCGACGCCGCGATGAACGATTTGATCCGCCCGACGCTCTACGAGGCCCATCACGACATCCTGCCGGTGATCCAGCCCGCGCCGGGTGCGCCGTCCTTCGTGGCCGACGTCGTCGGCCCGGTCTGCGAGAGCGGCGACTACCTCGCGCTGGACCGCACGCTGCCCGAGCCCAAGCCGGGCGACCTCCTCGCCATCATGACATCAGGCGCCTACGGCGCCGTCCAGGCCTGCACCTACAACACCCGCGCCCTGGTGCCCGAGGTGCTGGTCAAGGGCGACCAGTCAGCTGTGATCAGGCCGCGCATCGAGGTCGAGCAGCTGATCGCCATGGACACGCCGGCGCCCTGGCTGTGAGGACGATCAATCGAACAGATCGGGCCTGATCTCGCGCGAGTGATGCATGATGGCGCGGATCACGACGCCGTCGCGATCTTCGGTGTAGAACACGATATGCGCCTGGAACCGAAACCGCCGGTGCCCGGGCGCAATATCGTCCACACTCGCACCGATCCGCGGAAAATTCGCCAGCAGATCGAACGTCCGCTCAAGCCCGGCATGGTAGGCGTCGGCTTGGTACGTACCAAAAGTGCTGTTCGTATAATCGTAGATTTCAAGCAGATCAGCCTCGGCGCGGGCTGAGAGCTTGAACTCAGCCACGGCGAGCCGCCGCCCGCCGTTGTGCCTCGGCGCGAATATCGCTCATGGTCGAGCTGCTGATGCGCGCGCAATCGGTATGCTGCAGCACTTCGCGGTAGCGCGCGAGCTGCTCGTCGCGGCTCAAAGCCTGCCATTCGGCAAGCTCGGCTTCGCTCGGCGGCAGCGCGGAAGGCATTGCACGGGTGGTAGCGTCGGTCATATCCATAAAATAGCACGGGCCACCGGGAGATGCGAGGGGGGCCGGTCTGCCGCAGCGCGACAAGCGCACCCAGGACAGGGACATCCGGAACGCCCACGACCTCGCGGCGACATTGGAGGATTGAGGATGAAGATCAGCAAGCTCAAGACATTCGACGCCGCTGAGCATCTCCGCACCCCGGCCGCCCGCGCCGAGTATCTCAACCTCGTGCTCGCCGACGGTGATCCCGCCGAGGTCCGCGACGCGCTCAATCTCGTCGCCCGCGCGCAGGGCATGAGCCAGGTCGCCAAGGCCGTCGGCGTGACGCGGGAAGGGCTCTACAAGACGCTCGGCGAGAACGGCAACCCGGAGTTTGCGACCGTCCTGCGGATCATCAATGCGATGGGAATCCGGTTGACGGCCGAGCCGGCCCGCGCCAAGCCGAAGACGAAAGCCGCGGCGTCGCGGTGATCATCCGCGTCGCCATCATCTCGGACGTCGTTCGAGACACGCGACGATCTCACCGATGACGGCCTGTAGCAGTCGATGGCTCGACAGGGCATCCTGAGGCGCGCTCTGAGCCGGGCTACGCCACCAATACGCTTCCCAGTCCTGGTCGCTCATCTCCATCGTCGAAATGTCCCGAAGCTCGGCCAGCAGTGGTTCAAGCTCGTCGTCCCCAAAGAACTCGATCAGGAAGACGCCCAGCTCATCCTCCGATGCGAAGACTTTCGACACCCCCTGAAAAAGCCCGCCGGCCATTCGATCGAAGAGCGGATATCGGCTTGGATCGATGGTGCTCATTGTTGTTCTTCACCCCTTGCGGGCAGGACCCGGGATACCGCATATGGCCCCGCCAGCCGGTTACCTCACTCAACCCGTTCCGTCACTCTACCAGCAGGACCCCACCCATGAGCATTCGCGTCGGCATCGTCGGGATCAGCGGTTTTGGCGGCGGCGAGGCGATGCGCCTGGTCGCGGGCCATCCGTCGTTCGAACTGGTCTACGCCGCGGGCGAGGGCAGTGCCGGCAGCCGGCTGGTGGACCGCTTTCCCGGCGTGCCGGCCGAGCTCGCCGATCTCGTGATCGAGAAGTGGGACCCCGCGCGCCTGCCGAAGCTCGACGTGCTGTTCGCTTCGCTCCCCACCGGCGCCTCGAGGGATGCGCTGGCGCGCGTGCCGGCGGACGTGAAGATCGTCGACATCGGCGGCGACCACCGCTACGTCGACGGCTGGACCTACGGCCTCGCCGACGTCTGGCCCAAGGAGATCGCGGGCAAGACCCGCGTCGCCAATCCCGGCTGCTTCCCCGCCGCGGCGCTGACCGCGCTGGCGCCGCTGCTCGCCGACAAACTGATCGCGCCCGAGAACATCGTGATCGACGCCAAGACCGGCATCTCCGGCGCCGGCCGCGGCGGCGACAGCAAATTCGGCTACGCCGAGAGCAACGAGAACCTGATCCCCTACGGCCTGCTCAGGCACGTCCACATGCCCGAGATCATCAGCACGATCGCGCGCCTCAGTGGCGGCAGCGCCGCCGGCCTCGTGTTCACGCCGCATCTGGTGCCGATGACCCGCGGCATTCTCGCCACCATCTACGCCCGCGGCCGCGCCACCACAGTGCAATGCCTCGACGCCGCCCGCCGCTTCTACGCCGACAGCGCCTTCGTCCGCGTCACCGACACGCCGCCGCAGACCAAATGGGCCACCGGCTCCAACCTCGCCTTCGTCAGCTACGCTGCCGACCCCGACCGCAATCTGGTGATCGCGCTCGGCGTCGTCGACAATCTCGGCAAGGGCGCCGCCGGGCAGGCGGTGCAGAACGCGAATCTGATGTGCGGGCTGGAGGAGACGACGGGGCTGGAGGGGGCGCCGGTTTGGCCGTGAGGGCTTGTCGGCTGCGGACTTGAACCGATCCGGCGACCTCCTCGCGATCTTGACTGCAGATGTCAACTGCGCCGTGCAGGCCTGTACCTACAACACTCGCGTCTTGGTGCTCGAGGTACTGGTCAAGGGCGACCCGGCCGCGATGATCCATCCGCGGATCGAGGTCGAGCAACCGATCTTGATGGACGCGCCGGCGCCGGTTAGGGGAGTGCGGTCGCACAATGTTCTTGCGTGAGGTGCTCGTTGGGTTGCGCAGATATGTTTTCAGATCGTTGTAGCAGGCTTGTCCTGGATACCGAGCTCGTCTGGTGCTCTCTGAACAACGAGTATGCTCGAACAAGCTTCGCAATGACTGAGTAGCTGTGGTTGCGGCGAGCCCGCGTGTCAAAGAAAATGCTGGAAGAGATGCGGGTATGCGATCGCAGACTTTCGAAAGATGTCAATTCCGGAGCTTCCCCTCATATTGACTCTCAGCAAAAACAGAACACTATAAGAACAAGGAATTGAAGATCCGAGGGTGGAGCGTGCTTGCCGCTTGTGAACAGAATTTGTCGCAGCAGTGATCAAGAATATACCCACCGCAGATGAACTGCGCCTCGTGAGCCTTCGGCTTTATTTCAAGGCCTGGGCGGATACGGCCAACATCATCACGGAATGGGCTGAATATGGGGAGTGGGCAACTGAAATTCAGGAAGACACCGGGATTGCGAGCACAGCGGGATGGGAGCAATACATCGCTGCCGCGCAGAGCGATCTCCAAGGCATATTCGCGCTGATCCAACAGAGCCAAGAAATTGGATTGAAAGCTCGCATCTGCGAAGTTAGCCCTTTCCTTTTGTTGAAGCGTACGGATGTGAAGGCCACCGAGGGCGAACAGAACGTCTGGGACTTCACGGATTTCCCCACGCTCGATGCGTCAGAGCTCATCCGTGTTCACAACACGTTTTGTCCAACGACGCTTTCGAAGGAATTCCAATCCAAGTACGAGGAAATTCGACGCGGTCGGAACAAGATTTCTCACCTAGGCATCTATCGGAAAAACCTTGAGCCGCTCGACATTATTGACATTCTTCAACTGCATTACTGCGAGCTCTATCCAGGCCGCCGGTGGATGGAAGATCGTCTCCATTTCGCGGCCTTGGGCAAATGGGCCGACTTCCAATTTGATAGTGATTTCAACGAGAGAACAGGGCTCTTTAACGAGCTCTGGCGTCTAATCCCCGAACTAACTGACGATCAATTCAAGCGGCTGATGGGGCGTGGACGGGACGAAAAGCGTTTTGTCTGTCACGAGTGCGGCTATGATGCCGGTTTGGGCAATATTGACCCTAACGTAACTGATGTACCGACGGCTTATCTAGTCGGTCAGAACCGAGTGCGATGTTCAATCTGCGACCTCGAATATCCGGTCAAGCATGTCCCCGCGTGTCCGGTAACTGACTGCGGATGCGAGTGGCAAAGTGCGCAGGACGGGTACGTTGGCCTATGTATGCAGTGCGGCTGGGCGCCTGAAGAATGGCAAGAGGCCGAGCGAAAAAAAGCCGAGCGAAAGAGCTGACTATGTAAAATTTCGGTGACAGTGCAACTCTAGGTACCCGTCTGCGCCATATTGTGCCTGTCCACGATCCCGGCCTCCGAAACCGAATAGACACGTTCCCCGTGAAGTGAGACAATGGTTGCATTTTTCAAATCAATAAACCCGGCACATTCCGGCAACGGCGGCGCCCATGTCATCCGAATACAGCATCGTGAGATCAACCGGCGGTCTGCTGGGGCGTGTAAAAGAAGTAGTTTTAAGCATCTTTCGCTATGTCCCGGAAGGGGTGTTGATCTATGACGGCTACATCGAACAGCATGTTGGGCGCAAACGCACCCTCGACGCCGCGCCGGAGGCGCGGACTGACCCCTTCGATAGTTTGGCCGCGATCAGACGCGCTCTTGAAGACGCCGGGCGCTCAATCGAGAATGTGGAAAAGAGCGCCGCGACAACTCCAGCACAAAAGCAGGTCGAAGAGTCTGAGATTGCCAGCAGGACGGCTCATACGCTTGAAGGAATTGCCGCTTGCGAAGAGCGACTGCCCATCGAAGAAGATGTTTTGGCGTCCATCGCTGCACGAAGTGAAGCGGTTGAGCCGCCGCCGACTCGAAAACCAAAGAGGCCCGTTGTCGAGAGGCATCCCCCGATACTCGTCGCCGCTCACTTCAGGTTGGTCTTCCTATCCGTTCTCGCTGTGACGGTCCTTACTGGAGCCACCTTCGTTGCTCTTGCTGTCTTTGTTCAATCACCAACGCCGGCACAGCTTTCAGCAATTGATACAACTCGAGCTATTACGCTAGCGGGCTTCGGCGCGATTTTCGGACTGCTAGGTGGCAAGAGTATTCAATAGACTGGATGATCGAGCTTTCGGGTATTTCTGCGACAGAACACTAGGTCACTATCAAGTCGGCGGGATAAAGAAGCTAAGTGCATGGTCACCCTAATTCGGTGCACTTAAGGACGGCGAAAGCGAGAACCGTGTGTGTTGGCCGGGGCAGTTCGAAGACCGGGCCTTCGAATCTCGTCCGGCCGTCGCACGACACCACCACGAAGCGGAATCGACCGGACAGCGGATAATTCCGATCGAAGTTTCCGTTGCACTGGGACGAGCAGGACAGGCCGCTCCACGGCTCTGGCCGCAGGCCACGTTCGTCGATTGTCACGCAGGTCCCGGGCCGCTTACCGCACGACGCAGCGAGCCTCATCATGCCGCCATCGAGATCCGGAACACGCTCGAAGCTGCCATCGTCGCGCTGCTCCTCGACGATCAGCTCCGGAGCGAGTTCGACCGTCCCATGAGCGCGAAGCGCGAGTTCGCCAGGCGACGGTCCGTTGAGAATTTCAACAGCGGCGGAAGCCGAAGCATCCGTTGCGGGAGCGCGCGCCGGCCATGCGAGGGCAAAGGCACACATCAGTAGGTATGCCAGGGCGCGCAGCAGCGCAGCGATTGTCTTACGCCAGGACTGGTCGCGCACCATAGGCTCGTCTTTGCCGGTGATGTGCGTGTTCGCCGGCTTCACGAATGTGCTGCCATCCTAATGCGCGAACCATAGTGTAGGGTCATGGCTAAATCACAAGATCCCTTGCCTCGCCCGCAAACAAGTGCAAAATGATCTAACGCTAGCGGGTGGAGCCGCCAGCGTTAGAGTGGTTCAAGTCATCGATTGTGATTACATCAGGAAGAACGGGGGCCTTACCTCAATCAGCCAGATGACAATCGCGATCACGATTATCACGGCTGCACCGGTACCGTACCCGGTACCGGTGACTCCGATCGGGCCAAGTGAGACCTTCAAAGTCGAGCTACTCATTTAAGTCACCTTCCTTTCGGTTGAACAAACCTAGCAAGCTGCTCCTTGCACCTCGGCTGACATACCGGGTGCGAGTCATTGCGCAGGACTCAGGCGCCCCGCCAGCCACACAGCCTCACGAGAAGAGCAGGTCAGACGACGAGCGCTGTTCTTGATAACCTCGACTATCAATCGGCGTCGATTCGTCGTGCGCTCGCCAAGTAGTTCTAGGAGATACTCCGGGACTCGCAATCCATTTGATTGATGCATGCGTGACGAGTCGTTGCACCGCTTGCAGCCCGGTGTTCAGCGTTGAGAAAGCAAGGTTTTGAAACATCGCGAGAATTTTTAGATGTGACAAACAACATGGTCTGCCCAAAATTTCTTCGTAATTTTTTTACGTTTCGGCGAGGTTTGGTCGGTTTTCCAAGCACTTGGTCCCGCTATGCGCTTAAGTCATTCTCAAGCCGATGTTTTTCGCGATTACTTCCTCGACGGCAGTTCCGCGTTCAAGTCGACGTCCCGTGCCGCGTGTTCAAGTGAAATAATTCTCTTGCGCTTTATCCGAAATCATGCTCTACTTCCGGCATCCCGTCCCGCTGAGGGGGCGCTTCGCGGTCGTCACGGACGTCGGGTGCGGGATGCGGTGGGCGCATTGGGTCGCAGCGCGGGTTTCTCGTGCGGACGAACGATCCCGGTGCGACGATGAAGTCGCGTGGTTCTGGCATCGCGGCGCTGATGCCAAGTTGGCGGTGACGAACCGCCGGCGACGGGGGCAAGACAGCCGTTCCCCGGGGAGATCGCGTATAATTCGTAACACCATCGCGCAGGGAAGGCCGGGTGATCTCGGCTGAGCCTGTGGTTCTGCCGCGTGCTTTCTTGCTGCACGCGGACCATGGGCGCCGGCCGGCGCCCGGTCTTCCCTGCGCCCTCGGTTTCCGAGGGTGACGCCTTCTTGAAAAGCTCGGGCGACAACGCGCCGCGAGAACGGATCTCCATGCGACGTGCAAGCTGCAGATGCGGTCGCTACGTCAGTCTCATCGGTCCACGCAGGCTACAGTTGCGGGCCTCGCCCTTCGAGACGCCCGCCTGCGGCGGGCTCCTCAGGGTGAGGAGCGAAGGTGGTGCCCGGAACATGAATCTTGGGCAGGTGAATCTACGATCTCTGAGCTTACCCCCCATGGTGAGGAGCGCCGCAAGCGGCGCGTCTCGAACCACGAGGCCCCCGTGCGCCCCGTAGCTTTCCGGGAACCCGGCCGGTCACACTCCCGTGTGAACCGCGGCCGGCGGCGGGAAAGCCCGCGCAGAGCGGGTGCCTCACGGCTGCCTTTGTGCTAGGTTGAACATCCGGGCAACCTGGAGGGATTGTTGAGCGGTGTCACCCCCGAGCCGGCTGGGCCGGCAAGCAGCACGCCCGATGGCCTGACGCATGATGGCTTGGCGCGGCTGAAGCTGGCGCAGGCGCTGAAGCGGGCGCGTCTCGCCATCGCCTGGGAGCGCGGCTGGCCGCATCTCGCCCGGCTGCTCACGGTGGTCGGTCTGTTCCTGATCGTGTCCTGGGCCGGACTCTGGCTCAGCCTGCCGTTTGCGGCCCGTATGATCGGGATCGGCCTGTTCCTGCTGCTGCTGCTCGGCGCCGCCGTGCCGATGCTGCGCTTCCGCTGGCCCGGCCGCGACGAGGGTCTGGCGCGGCTCGACCGCGGCTCGGGCATCGCCCATCGCCCCGCCACCGCGCTCACCGACACGCTCACCACTCAGGATCCGCTGGCTCGCGCGCTGTGGCAGGCGCAGCGCGAGCGCACTTTGGCCTCGATCAAGCGCATCCGCGCCGGGACGCCGCGGCCGCGGCTGTCGCTGCACGATCCCTGGGCCGTGCGCGCGCTGGTCGTCGTGCTGCTGGTCGCGACCTCTATCGCGGCCGGTGACGAGCGGGCGCTGCGGGTGGCCTCGGCGTTCGACTGGAACGGCGTGATGACGCCGGTGACGATCCGGGTCGATGCCTGGGTCAAGCCGCCGCTCTACACCGCCAAGCCGCCGATCATCCTGTCCGCCGCCAACAAGGAAGGCGCGGTGCCGGCGAGCGGCCCGATCGTGGTGCCCCAGGGCTCGACGCTGATCGTGCGCTCCAGCGGCGGCAATCTCGATGTCATCACCGGCGGCGGCGTCGCCGAGGCGGCGCCCGGCGAGGGCGCGGCCGGCGAGGCGGCGCCGAAGGGCACCACCGAGAAGCACTACACGATCAAGACCGACGGCACCGTTCACGTCCGCGCGCCCGCAGGGCAACCGCAATGGGTGTTCGCGGCGACGCCGGACAAGCCGCCGGTCATCAGCATGGCCAAGGACCCCGAGCGGCAGGCGCGCGGCTCGCTGAAGCTGTCCTACAAGCTCGAGGATGATTACGGCGTCACCGAAGCCCGCGCCCGGGTCACCGCGCGGCCTGTCGAAAGCAAGTCTACCGAAAACAAGGCTGCCGAGAGCAAGACGGCCGACGCGCCCGCCGCGCGGCCGCTGTTCCAGCCGCCGGAGTTTCCGCTGGTGCTGCCCAACGCGCGCACCCGCAACGGCGTCGGCCAGACCGTCAAGGATCTCAGCGAGGACCCCTACGCCGGCGCCGACGTCACGCTCACGCTGACCGCCAAGGACGAGGCCGGCAACGAAGGCACCAGCGAGCCGTTCGAGACCAGGCTGCCGGAGCGGCTGTTCACCAAGCCGTTGGCGCGGGCGCTGATCGAGCAGCGGCGCATCCTGGCGCTCGACGGCAACCGCAATGCCGACGTGTTCACCGCGCTCGATGCGCTGGCGATCGCGCCGGAGATGTTCACGCCTGAGCCCGGCCAGTATCTCGGCCTGCGCTCGGTGACCCGCCAGCTCGAGGCGGCGCGCACCGACGATGCGCTGCGCGAGGTGGTGGCGAGCCTGTGGGCGCTCGCGGTCACGATCGAGGACGGCAACATCTCCGACGTCGACAAGGCGCTGCGCGCGGCCCAGGACGCGCTGAAGCAGGCGCTGGAGCGCGGCGCCAGCGACGAGGAGATCAAGAAGCTCGCCGAGGATCTGCGCAAGGCGATGGACAACTACATGCGCCAGCTCGCCGAGCAGCTGCGCAACAATCCGCAGATGGCGCAGCGTCCGCTCGATCAGAACACCAAGATCCTGCGCCAGCAGGACCTGCAGAACATGATCGACCGCATGGAGCGGCTGTCGCGGCAGGGCGACAAGGAGGGCGCGCGCGAGCTGCTCGAGCAGCTGCAGCAGATGCTGGAGAACCTGCAGATGGCGCAGCCCAACCAGGGCGGCGACAACGACATGGAGCAGGCGCTCAACGAGCTCGGCGACATGATCCGCAAGCAGCAGCAGCTCCGCGACAAGACCTTCAAGCAGGGCCAGGATTCGCGCCGCAACCGCAACAAGCAGCAGGGCGACCAGGACCAGAGCATGGGCGACCTGCAGCAGGACCAGCAGGCGCTGCGCGACCGGCTCAAGCAGCTTCAGGATCAGCTCGCCAAGCGCGGCATGGGCCAGAAGGGCGAAAAGGGACAGAAGGGTCAGAAAGGCCAGAAGGGGCAACAGGGTCAGCAGGGCGATCCCGGTGATCAAGGCGACCAGGGCGATTCCGGCGACGGGCTCGACGACGCCGACAGCGCGATGGGCGATGCCGGCAGTCAGCTCGGCGACAACAATGCCGACGGCGCGGTGGAATCGCAGGGCAAGGCGCTGGACGCGCTGCGCAAGGGCGCACAGAGCCTCGCCGAGGCGATGCAGCAGGGCGACGGCGACCAGCCCGGCGACGGCCCCGGCCAGCGCGCCGGCCGCCAGCAGGGCGCGCAGCAGACCGATCCGCTCGGACGTCCGATGCATCCCGGCCGCGACATCGACGATTTCTCCCAGAAGATCCCGGGCGAGATCGACGTGCAGCGCGTCCGCCGCATCCTCGAGGAGCTGCGCCGCCGTCTCGGCGATCAGTCGCGGCCGCAGCTCGAGCTCGACTACATCGAGCGGCTACTGAAGGACTATTGAAGATGGGTCGGCCACGGGAGGTCATGCCCGTGGCTCACCGTTTTGACCGGAGGCCGCGTCGGTCAGTAGCGTTTCTCGGACAGGATGCGCGCCGCGTGCTGCAGCCTGTCGACGGAGCGTTCGGTGTCGGTGAGGGCGCAGCAGCTGACCAGCGTGTCGATGATGGCGAGCTGCGCGACGCGGCTGCTCATCGCCTCCGGGCGATAGCGCGTCTCGTTGGCGACGGTGTAGAGCAGCACCTCGCAATGCGCCGCCAGCGGCGACTTGCCGAGCCGGGTGATGCCGATGGTCCGCGCACCCGCCGCCTGCGCCAGCCGCGTCGCCAGCACCGTCTCGACCGTGCTGCCCGAATGCGACACCGTGACGGTCGCGACGTCGGGCCCGGTCATCCCGGCGCTGACCGCCTGGACATGCGAATCCACGATCGCATTGGCCGCCAGCCCGAGCTGCAGCAGGCGATACGACAGATCCTGCGCGATCGGCGCCGAACTGCCGATGCCGTAGATCTCGACCCGCCGCGCTTCCCGCAAAAGTCTGGCCGCCTGCGCCAGCGCGTCCATCGACAGCAGCCGCCGCGTCTCCTGCAGCGAGGCGGCATGCGCCGCGAAGATGTGGTCCGTCACCGTCGCCGGATCATCGCCGCGATGCAGGTCCTCCTGGATCAGCCGCACCGGCTCGATCAGGTCCCGCGCCAGCATGATCTTGAGCTCCTGAAAGCCCCGCACCCCGACCCGCCGGCAGAACGACACGATCGTGCCCTCGCTCACGCCGCAGGCTTCCGCGACCTCGGTGATCGACATATGGATGAACGGCTCCGGCCGGGCGAGGACCAGCTCCGCGATCTGCCGCGCTTTCGGCGGCAGCTCGTTCTGCAGCTCCCGAATACGAAACAAGATGCCGTTCACGCCCGGCCCAGAACGAAAGGTCGATCCCGTCACGCTGTGCCCCGGTACTGAGAAAATCTCATTCAGATTCATTTCGTAAATAAAAATTTCACAGCGCTGTCAAGTCGCGCTGATACGCCAGCGACGTTCGCAGGAGCAGGTCGGGCTCGCCCCGCCAACCCTGAATACGTTCTTCAAGATTTCAAAAGGTCGTATCAGCATGACAACACGTCGCGATTTCTTGGCAGGCGCCACGGCGGCGGCTGCCTTCGCCAGCATCCGCCAGGCGCTGGCCATTCCGGCACGGCGCCGGACCGGCACCATTCAGGACGTCAAGCACATCGTCATCCTGATGCAGGAGAACCGCTCTTTCGACCACTATTTCGGCACGTTGCGCGGCGTCCGCGGCTTCGGCGACCGCTTCCCGATCCCGCTCGAAAGCGGCAAGCCGGTCTGGTTCCAGTCCGACGGCACCCGCGAGATTCCGCCCTATCACCGCGACTCCACGACCTCCAACGCGCTGGTCGGCTACGGCACGCCGCACTCGTTCGGCGACAGCCAGGCCGCCTGGAATCAGGGCAAGATGGGCTATTGGGCGAAGTACAAGACGCCCTACGCGATGGGCTATTTCGGCCGCGACGACATCCCGTTCCAGTTCGCGCTCGCCGAGGCCTTCACCCTGTGCGACGCCTACCATGCCTCCATCACCACCGGCACCGATCCGAACCGCATCGTGTTCTGGTCCGGCTCCAACTTCAATCCGGCGCTACGCGCGCAGGGCATCAACTCTACGACCAACGATTCCGAGCCCAACAATCTGCGTTGCTGGCCGAACCCGCACAATTGGGTCGCCGGCCAGCCGCAGCCGCAAGCGACCTACAAATATGTCGGCAGCGACTTCGCCTGGGACACGCTGCCCGATCTGCTGAACAAGGCCGGCGTCAGCTGGCACATCTATCAGGACATGAACGACAACTGGACCGGCGCGATGCACGGCTGCCTGGCGTTCTCCAGCTTCCGTCATGCGCAGCCGAACGATCCGAACTACGTGCACGGCCTGACCGGCGGTCCGGATTATCTCGACCGGCTGAAGGCCGACGTCATGGCCGGTACGCTGCCGGAGGTGTCGTGGATCCTGCCGACCCAGGCCAACTCCGAGCATCCCGGCGGCGGCAGTCCCACGCGGGCCGGCAATTTCACCGACCAGGTGCTGGAGGCGCTGACTGCCAACCCCGAAGTCTGGAGCCAGACCGTCTTCCTGCTGACCTTCGACGAGAATGACGGCTTCTTCGATCACCTGCCGGCGCCCGCAGTGCCGTCCTACGACGTCAACGGCAAGCTGATGGGCAAGGCGACCTTGCCGCTCGACGGCGAGTATTTCTCCAACACCGTCGGCAACGTGCTGACCGCGACCGACACCATCAGCGGCAACATCCGTCCCTGGGGTCTGTCTGCGCGCGTGCCGATGTATGTGGTGTCGCCGTGGAGCAAGGGCGGCTGGGTCAACTCGCAGGTGTTCGACCACACCTCGATCGGTCGCTTCCTGGAGAAGCGCTTCGGCATCAAGGTCGACGCCATCAGCCCGTGGCACCGCGCCGTCTCGGGCGACCTGACCTCGGCGTTCGATTTCGCCAGCCCGAACGATCCGCGCTTCCCGGAATTGCCCGACCAGAGCAACTGGCAGGCGTCTGATGCGCACCAGAAGACCTTGCCGGCGCCGGTCGCGCCCGCGACGCCGCAGCCGCTATTCCAGGAGACCGGCGCGCGCTATTCGCGTCCGCTGCCCTACATCCTCCACGCCACCGCGAAGGTCGATGCCGCCGCGGGCAAGGTGAAGCTGCTGTTCGCCAACACCGGCTTTGCCGGCGCCGTGTTCCACGTCTACGACAAGCAGCATCTCGATCTCATTCCGCGCCGCTACACCGTCGAGGCCGGCAAGACGATCGACGATGAATGGAGCGTCGGCAGCGATGGCCTGTATGATCTCTGGGTGCTCGGCCCGAACGGCTTCCACCGTCATTTCAAGGGCGACCTCGACAAGGTCAGGCCGTCGAATGCCGCCAACCCCGAGATCTTCGTCGGCTACAACGTGTTCGAGGGCGGACTGCACATGCAGCTGCGCAACGACGGCCATGCCCGCGCGAGCTTCACGGTGAAGTCCAACGAGATCTATGGGCCGCTGCAGGCCGTCACCGCCTCGGTCTCCGCCGCGCTGGAGCCGCAATGTCCGGGCTTCGGTCCGCTGCCCGGCTTCCACCCGGTGGGTTTTGGCGCGGTGCCAGGCTTCCGGTCGGCTCCCGACTTCGAGGCGCCCGGCTTCGGCTTCGGCGCACCGAGCTTCTTCCCCGGACCGAGCCATGGCGGTCCGTCGACGTCGTGGACGGTCAAGGTGTCCGCGCCCGGACGCCACGGCGAGCTGTACTGGCAACTGCGCAAGTCGGGCCATTGGTACGACTTCGTCGTCACCAGCGACACCGACGACAGCTTCTATCGCCGCGTCGCCGGCCACGTCGAGACCGGCCGTCCCTCGTTCAGCGACCCCGGGATGGCGCTGGCCGATCGCTTCTGATCGATGTATCTCATACGGGGGTCGGGGAGGGCGCCCATGGGCGCCCTTTCGCTTTGCCTCAGGCGCTGCCGAGATCGTGGATCGCGGGTGACAGTTGGCCTGAGGAGATGTTCAGCGTCGCCAGCGTGATCGGCAGCTTGAAGCGGCGCGGCCCTGCGCTGCCTGGATTCAGGTAGAGCACGCCGTCGCGCCTCTCGATGCCTGCGCGATGCGAGTGACCAGACACGACGATGTCGATGCCCGACGTTGCAGAATCGATCGCGAGGTCGTGGACGTCGTGCACGACATGGACGGCATGCGTGCCGAGCCTGACGGTCTCGGTCGCAGGATATGCATTCGCCCAGTCTGCCGTGTCGATGTTGCCGCGGATCGCAGTCACCGGCGCGATCAGGCGAAGCCGGTCAACGATCTCGTGCCGGCCGATATCGCCGGCGTGGATGATGTGATGGACGCCCGACAGACATCGCACTGCCTCCGGCCGCAGCAGCCCATGCGTGTCGGAGATGATTCCAACTTTGAGCATCGTTTCCTGCCGGCGTGATGGGTACCGCCTCAGGCGATCGTGAGAATCTCCAGCTCTTGTCCGGTAACCTCGACGACGTCGCCGGCCGACTTGCCCATCAGCAGGCGAGCCACCGGCGAGACGTGCGAGATCATGCCGCGCTTCGGGTCAGCCTCATCCTCGCCGACGATCGTGTAGGTCTGCACGCGGCCGTCGCCGCGCTTGAACGTCACGGTGCTGCCGAACGCGATCTGCTCCGTCGATGTCGGCGCCGGCATCACCTGCGCGGTCCGCACGCGCGCTGCAAAGTAGCGCGCGTCGCGCAGCGGCAGCGCCGACTCCCGTCGCCGTTCATTCACGTCCTCGATCCCCTGCGCCGCTTCAAACGCCGCCTGCGCCTCGCGCAACTGCTCCTCGAGCGCCTTGAGTCCCGCCTCGGTGACGAGGTTCGGATGCGGCGAGACCGGCCGGTCGGGTAGCTGCGTTTCGGCGGCCGTCTCGGCGCTCTCTTCCTTGGTGAATGCAACGCTCACGCCGGACTCCTGAAAAAGGCCGCGAGATGTCGCGGCCCTCAGGGAGAGATCATGCCGGCTGCGCAGATTTCAAGCCGTGCGCGCATGCGGCGTGCGAGCGCGCTTGACAGAAGCGGCTATGCGCATTCTAATATACGAACTATAGTTCGCAATCCGAACCATAGCAAATCAAAATGCCGGTCGCCAAGGCCGGCGTCAGTCAGGAAACGTCGGAGCCTCCAAGTGGACGAGGACAGCAAGGCTGGGAAAAGCGTCGTGCAGTCGCTGGCCAAGGGCTTTCAGGTGCTGAACGCCTTCACCAGCGAGGAGCCCGAGCTGGTGCTCGCCGACGTCGCGCGCCGCGCCGCCCTCGACAGGGGCACCACGTTCCGCCTGCTCAACACGCTCGTGATGCTCGGCTATGTCGAGAAGGTCGGCGACACCAGGCGCTTTCGCCTCACGCTCAAATGTCTCGACCTCGGCTTCAACGCGATCGCTCGCTCTGAGCTGCGGACTCAGGCGCGCCCGATCCTGCGCAGCCTCGTCGGCGAGATGAACGAGGCCGCCTCGCTCGCCGTGCTCGACGGCAGCGACATCGTCTATGTCGAGCGCATCCAGGCCGGCCTCGTCAGGCTCGGCGTCGATGTCCGCATCGGCAGCCGGGCGCCGGTCTATTCGACCGCGGTCGGCCAGGCCATTCTCGCGCTGCTGCCGGTCGAGACGCAGATCGAGGTGCTGGAGGCGCAGCCGCGCATCAAGCGCACCGAGACCACGATCACCGAGCTCGACGCGCTGCTGCAGCGTCTGCGTCAGGTGAAGGCGGCCGGCTACGCGCTGTCAAATCAGGAAAATGCGCCCGGGCTGTGCGTGCTCGCGGCACCGGTCATCGATCGCGACGGCATTCCGCTCGCGGCGATCAGCATCGCTGCGCCCACCATGCGCATCACGGCGGACGACTTCGAGCGGCTCGGCGTGGCGCCGCTGCTCAGAGCGGCCGCTCAGCTGTCGCGGGCTCTGGAGGCGATGGGCGGGGCGACCGCGACGGTCTCGAAACGATGAACATCGATGTGACGAAACAGGAGCAAGCATGAGCGTCATGACCAACTTCAAGGGGATCATCCCGGCGATCGCCGTCCCCTTCAACGCCGACCATTCGATCGATGAGGCCGAGCTGTCGCGCTACGCGGCCTGGCTCGGCAAGCGCCGCGGCATCGTCGGCATCATGACCAACGGCCACACCGGCGAGGTGTTCAGCCTCACCGCGAAGGAGCGCGCCGAGGTGACGCGCATCGTCGCCAAGGCACTCACCGGCATCTGTCCGACCATTTCTTCTGTCGTGTGCGAAGGCATCAAGGACGGCATCGAGCATGCGCTGATGGCCAAGGAAGCCGGCGCCACCGCGCTCGACATCATGCCGCCGCATCACTGGCTGCGCTTTGGCTTCAAGCGCGAGCACTGCCTGGATTATTTCAGCGCGATCGGCGAGGCGACCAGGCTGCCGCTGATCGTGCACGTCTATCCCGCCTGGACGCGCGCCTCGTTCTCGTCCGAGCTGCTCGCCGAGCTCGCCCGTCTCGATCATGTCCAGGCCTTCAAGATCGGCACCCGCGAGATGAACAAATATGCCCGCGACCTCAAGGCGATCCGTGCGGCGGCGCCGCACAAGGCGCTCCTGACCTGCCACGACGAATATCTGCTGGCGTCGATGGTGCAGGGCGTCGATGGCGCGCTGGTCGGCTTCGCCTCGCTGATTCCGGATCTGATCTACGATCTGTTCGCGGCCGTCACCGCCGGCGACCTGAAGCTTGCGATGAAGCTGCAGGGCATGATCGATCCGCTGAAGGACGCCGTGTACGGCGGCGGCGAGCCGACCGGCGAGGCGCATGGCCGCATGAAGGCGGCGATGCAGGTCGCCGGCGTCATCCGCGACGCCACGGTGCGCCCGCCGACCCATGCGCCCAGCGCCGAGGAGATGGCCGCGATCCGCGCCGCGGTCGCGGCTGCCGGTCTGACGGTGCAGGCTGCGGCCTGATTGATCGACAAGCGACGGTCGGGTGTGGCCCGGCCGTCACTCCAGACGACAACGAATAACATTCCGGGTGGACGCTCATGCTGATGATGGATGTCGACAATGCGCCACGGCGTGCCGCCGCGCCGGACGATGTGCTGATTGCGATCGAGCAGCTGTCGAAGACCTACGTCTCGGCCTCGGGCGCGGCCGTCCATGCGCTGAGCCGGATCTCGCTCGACATCAAGCCGGGCGAGTTCGTCTGCGTCGTCGGCCCCTCCGGCTGCGGCAAGAGCACCTTGCTGCGTCTGCTCGCGGGGCTTGATAGTTACAGCGACGGCCGGCTGCTGCTCGATGGCGAGCACGTCGCCGGTCCCTCGCGCAAGGTCGGCGTCGTGTTCCAGGCGGCCAATCTGCTGCCGTGGATGACGGTGCGCGACAATGTCGGGCTGCCGCTGCGCGTCGGCGGCCAGCATGCGCCGGCCGGCGACCGCATCGATCGTCTGCTCGCCGTGACCGGCCTTGCCGATTTCGGCGACAAATATCCCTATGAGCTGTCCGGCGGCATGCAGCAGCGCGCCGGCATCTGCCGCGCGCTGGCGCGCGATCCCGAGATCCTGTTGATGGACGAGCCCTTCGGCGCGCTCGATGCGCTGACGCGCGAGCGCCTGAACCTCGAGCTGCAACGGATCTGGCAGGAGAACCGCAAGACCATCCTGCTGATCACGCACTCGATCTCCGAGGCGATCTTTCTCGCCGACCGGGTCATCGTGATGTCGGCCCGCCCCGGCCGCATCCTCGCTGATCTCCACGTGCCCATTCCGCGGCCGCGCACGTTCGACGACATCGTGTTGCATCCGGACTATGCGCGGCTTGCCAGGGAAGTCCGCGGACTGCTCAATGCGCAGGAGCACGGCCATGACTGATCTCGCCAACGTCGCCGTTTCAGCCGTGTCCCAGAAGCCCGCAAGTCCGCGCCGCCGCATCCGCCTGGGATCGCCGATCGCCTGGATCGGCCTCGCGGTGCTGATCCTGAGCTGGATTGCCGCGGTCAACCTGCTGAACATTCCGTCCTACATCCTGCCGAAGCCCGAAGCCGTCGTCCGCGCGCTGTGGTCCGGGCTCGCGGTCAGCCCGGCCAGCCCGCTCGGCTATTACCTGCCGTTGTGGAGCACGCTCAGCAATGCCGCGGTCGGCTGCGCCATCGGTGTCGGGCTCGGCCTGGTCATCGGTTCGCTGATGGCGGAAGTGGAAGCGATCGAGCGCCTCGTGATGCCCTATGCGTTCGCGCTGCAGAGCCTGCCCAAGGTGGCGATCGCGCCGCTGATCGTGATCTGGTTCGGCTTCGGCGACGGCTCCAAGATCGCGATCTCGGCGCTGCTGTCGTTCTTCCCGGTGCTGATCAACAGCTTCACCGGCCTGCGCGCGGTCGAGCCGGAGCGCATCGACCTGATGCGCTCGCTGTCGGCGTCGCGTCTCGAGACCTATCGCATCGTCAAGCTGCCGAACGCCGCGCCCTTCATCTTCGCCGGCCTCGACATGGCCGTGGTCTATGCGCTGCTCGGCGCCATCGTCGCCGAGTTTCTCGGCGCGCAGCGCGGCATGGGCGTCGTCATCACCCAGGCGCAGGCGGTCTCCGATGTCGCCGGCGTGTTCGCGGCGCTGATCATTCTCGGCCTGCTCGGCATCGTGCTGCACGGGATCGTGCGCTGGTGCGAGGCCAAGGTCGTGCACTGGGGCGCCAACAGAAAGAAATAGGACAACAGGGAGGAGTGGAAGATGGTTTCGCGCAGGTCATTCCTGAAGGGCAGCGCCAGCGCGGCGCTGCTGATGAGCGGCGCCCCGGCCGGCCTGATGGCCGCGGACGCAAGGAAGATCCGCTTCGGTGTCGGACTCAAGGCGCTCAACGCCACCATCATCAATTGCGTGATCGGCGAGGCGCTCGGCTACAATGCGCAGGAGGGTTTTTCGCTCGACGTCCAGGCGCTCGGCACCAACGCCAACGTCCAGGTCGCGACCGATCGCGGCTCGGTGGCGATCGGCGTCGGCGTGCCCTCGACGGCGCTGCCGCTGCTCGCCAAGAATGAATGGGGCGGCGCGAAAATGTTCTATCAGTACACCTACCCCTACAAATGGGACATCGCTGTCCCGCCCGGCTCTGCGCTCAAGAGCTACACCGATCTCAAGGGCAAGAAGATCGGCGTGTCCGACTTCGGCGCCACCGAATATCCGGTGACCAAGAACGTGCTGAAGGCGCTCGGCCTCGATCCGGAAAAGGATGTGAGCTGGGTCGCGGTCGGCAACGGCACGCCGGCGGGCGTCGCCCTGCAGCGCGGCGTGGTTGATGCGCTGGCCTATTTCGACACCGGCTTCGGCCAGATCGAGGCGGCCGGCATCGAGATGACCTATCTGCCGCGTCCGACCACGATCCCGATGGTCGGCGGCCAGTTCCTGATGGCGATGCCCCAGACGTTCGAGAAGGACAAGGATCTGCTGATCGGCTTCGGCCGCTCGGTCTGCAAGGCCTCGCAGTTCCTGCTCGCCAATCCCGCCGCCGGCGCCCGGGCGTTCCTGAAGCTCTATCCGGAGACGGCGCCGCGCGGCGCCAGCGAGGACGAAGCCGTGAAGGCCGTGCTGCAGTCGATCAGCCGCCGCATCAAGCTCTACGCGCCGCCCTATGCTGATACGAAGATGGGCGCGATCAACGAGCAGGAGTTCCGCACCGAAGCCGCGATGAACGGGCTCGACATCAAGGACTACAATGCGCTCTACACCAATGAGCTGATCGACAAGATCAACAATTTCGATGCAGTGAAGGTCAAGGCCGAGGCGGCTGCGTACAAGGGATGACAGTGGATCACGACAGCAGTTCCGGTTTTCGCCACGCGGTGGTGACCGGAGCCAGCTCCGGCATCGGCCGCGCCATCGCCGAGCGCCTGCTGGCGGCCGGCTGGCGCGTGACGGGCATCGACCGCGCGCCGTCGGGGTTCTCACATGAGGGCTTTCGAAGTCTGCAAGCTGATCTCGCCGAGCCGCACGCGCTGGTCGCGCAACTCGCAGGCATCGGCGTCGTCAATGCGCTCGTTCATGCTGCCGGCTACATGCGCGTCGGAAGGCTCGGCGAACTCACGCGTGAGAACGGCGAAGGCATGTGGCGCGTCCATGTCGGCGCGGCGGAGGTGCTCGCCAATGCGCTCGCGCCGCACATGACGGAGGGCGGGCGCATCGTCCTGATCGGCAGCCGCACCGCTACCGGCGCGACGGGGCGCAGCCAGTACGCAGCGACCAAGGCCGCACTCACCGGCCTCGCGCGCTCCTGGGCCATCGAGCTGGCGCCGCGCCTGATCACCGTCAACGTCATCGCTCCGGCCGCGACCGACACGCCGTTCCTGCGCGATCCCGGCCGTGCCGGCACCGCGCCGGTGCTGCCGCCGATGGGGCGCTACGTCGATCCAGCGGAGGTAGCCGCGCTCACCGCCTTCCTGCTGTCGCCGGACGCGGGCGCCATCACCGGACAGACCATCACCATCTGTGCAGGCGCCTCGCTGTAGAGCGGCGCGTGCGGCCCCGACCAGGAGAATGACCATGACCGTCCGTATCGTCGACGTCCGCGAGGTGACGAAGCCGATCTCATCGCCGATCCGCAATGCCTATATCGACTTCACCAAGATGACCTCCAGTCTCGTCGCCGTCATTACCAATGTCGAGCGCAACGGACGGCCGGTCGTCGGCTACGGCTTCAACTCCAACGGCCGCTACGGCCAGGGTGGCTTGATCCGCGAGCGCTTTCGCGCGCGCCTCCTGGAAGCTGACCCGACATCGTTGCTCGATGCCAGCAAGGACAACATCGATCCGGACAAGGCCTGGGCGGCGATGATGATCAACGAGAAGCCCGGCGGCCACGGCGAGCGCTCGGTCGCGGTCGGCACGTTGGACATGGCGATCTGGGATGCGGTCGCCAAGATCGCCGACAAGCCGCTGTTCCGTCTGCTCGCGGAGCGGCACGGCCGCAAGGCCGAACCGCGCGTCTTCGTCTACGCTGCCGGCGGCTACTACTATCCCGGCAAGGATCTCTCGGCGCTCCGCCGCGAGATGCGCGGCTATCTCGAGCGCGGCTACAATGTCGTGAAGATGAAGATCGGCGGCGCCCCGATCGATGAGGACCGTGAGCGCATCGAGGCCGTGCTCGATGAAATCGGCCCCGGCCATCAGCTCGCCGTCGATGCCAATGGCCGCTTCGACCTGGAGACCGCGATCGCCTACGCCAAGATGCTGCGCGACTATCCGCTGTTCTGGTACGAGGAGGCGGGCGATCCGCTCGACTATCACCTGCAGGCGACGCTGGCTGACTTCTATCCCGGCCCGATGGCCACCGGCGAGAACCTGTTCAGCCACCAGGACGCGCGCAACCTCATTCGCTATGGCGGCATGCGTCCCGATCGCGACTGGCTGCAATTCGACTGCGCGCTGTCCTACGGCCTGTGCGAATATCTGCGCACGCTCGACGTGCTCAGGACCTACGGCTGGTCGCCGTCACGCTGCATCCCGCATGGTGGACACCAGATGTCGCTCAACATCGCCGCCGGCCTCGGCCTCGGCGGCAATGAGAGCTATCCCGACCTGTTCCAGCCCTATGGTGGCTTCCCCGACGGCGTGAAGGTGATCGATGGCCACATCACGATGCTGGACCTCCCCGGCATCGGCTTCGAGGGCAAGTCGGATCTCTACGCGGAGATGCGCGCGCTCAGCGCGTGAAGCTGAGCGGGGCGTCCGACGGCCGCCCCAGCGTCATTGCGAGCGCAGCGAAGCAATCCAGACGGTCTCCGCAGAGGGATTCTGGATTGTTTCGCTGCGCTCGCAATGACGGAGGAGAGAGGAACAGTTCCTTCAGCGACCTTTACGCAGGCGCAAGCCCATCAGGCATGTCCGCGCTCCATCGCACCCATCGCTGTCGTCCCGGGCAAGCCGCGATGGCGCGAAGCGACGGCGTGGCGCCGACCCGGGACCCATGCCCCCAGGGAGATGTGATGGCGCGAGATGTGGGACCAGTCTTGTCCCTCAACGGCGGCGGTGGCTACGGATCCCTGCGTTCGCAGGGATGACAGCGCGGACTGCAGCAACGTCGAGGATTATCGTTGGCGCCCTACGCCTTGCCCGCCTTCGACGCCAGCGCGTCGGCGACCGCGGTTCTGATATCGGCGACCGAGAACGGTTTGGTGATGACATCATGTGCGATAGCGCTGAGATTCGACGCGCGCTCGCGCTGATGGGCAAAGCCCGTCATCAGCAGGATGGTCAAATCGGGAAAATCGCGTGCTGCCGACAGCGCCAGCGCGATGCCGTCCATGATGGGCATCTGGATGTCGGTCAGCAGCAGGTCGAAGGCGCCGGCCTCGCGCGTCAGGATGTCGAGCGCCTCGGCACCGTCCTGCGCCGTCACGATCTCATGTCCATCCATGGCAATGGCGCGCGCGACCAAGGTCCGCATCGAATCTTCGTCGTCGGCGATCAGCACGCGCGACATGTCGTTTCGTCTCCGTCTCGTTGGCCCCGCGAGAGAGCCGCGAGACCGGAACCATCATGCACTGCCGGCGGCGAGGTCGCGCCGGTTGAAGAACCGTATATCGATATTGCGGCCTTCGGGAGGGGGCGAGGCGAGCCGCGACTTGAACGTCGTGCGCTCGCCGGGCTTGAGCGCGGTCTGCTCGAGCAGCGTGTTCCAGGCGTAGATCTCGGTGCCCTGCGCGTCACGGACGCTGAACCGAAGCCGCGGCAGGTCGACCGATTTCCTCGTCAAGCTGACGATCGTCCCCTCGATCACCAGCACCGGCTTGCCGTCGACGGTTTCGGTCGCCACCTTCAAGTCCTTGAAGCTCAGGCCGCGCAGGTTCACCTCGAGCCCAACCAGCTTGTAGAACGACGCCGTCTGCGGCAGCAGCCTGACGACGTCGGCGCGCCACACCACGAGCGCAATCGTGAGCGCCGCCATGGCGGCCGTCAGCACCGGCAGGTTCAACAGCTTATTGCCTGGGAAATCCGGCAACGTCGGGCGCCTGATGAGCTTGCGGAGACCGGCGAGGCGCGAAGCCCCGCTCTGCGCCGGCTGCTCGGCATCGGCCGTGTCGTCGTCGGGCTCGGCGAGGGCATCGTCAGGCCAGCCGGCGGCCAGCGGCGGACTTTCCACCTCGGGCGACCGTCCGCCGTCATCTTCTTCCTGGCGGGCGAGGGCTTCCCACTCGTCGGCGGCGTCACGGGGCGCGGCCGACGCGCCGGCCTCCGCCATGGCAGGCATGGGGGCGGGCGCCTCGACCGCATCCTCCGGTCGTGCCAGCCAGACCTCCTTGCAACGGGAACAGCGTACGCTGCGGCCAGCCATACCCAGGGTTGCCAGGTCGATGGCATAAGATGTCGTACAATGAGGGCAAACGATGAACATCGCGCCTGTTCTCCAACGGCCATTGCCGCTTTGTTTCCGACAGTTCGTGCTACAAGGACCGCCATGTCGACGAACTTCGGAACTCAATCGCGCCAATGGTACACGGCGACCGTTAACGAACCGGAAACCATAACGGGCGCTCAATCGGGCCATCGTACCGCTGAGCTTGGAGCGTGCGGGTCTGCCGCGCACGCGGTCGAACGGAGCTGACGCTTTGGTTCGGTTCGAAAATGTTGGGCTGCGCTATGGATTGGGGCCGGAGATTCTCCGCGACCTCAGTTTCCAGATTCCGGCCCATTCCTTCCAGTTTCTCACCGGCCCGTCGGGCGCCGGCAAGACCTCGCTGCTGAAGCTGCTGTTCCTGTCGCTGCGGCCGACCCGCGGTCTGGTCAATCTGTTCGGCTACGACATCTCGCTGCTCAGCAAGGAAGAGATCGCCGATCTGCGCAAGCGCATCGGCATCGTGCTGCAGGACTTCCGGCTGCTCGACCACATGACGACCTATGAGAACGTGGCGCTGCCGTTTCGCGTCATGGGCCGCGACGAGTCAAGCTATCGCAAGGAGGTCATCGACCTCCTGAAATGGGTCGGCCTCGGCGAGCGCATGGATGCGCTGCCGCCGATCCTGTCGGGTGGTGAGAAGCAGCGCGCGGCGATCGCGCGCGCCGTGATCTCGCGGCCGCAGCTGCTGCTCGCGGACGAGCCGACCGGCAACGTCGATCCGACGCTCGGCCGCCGCCTGCTGCGGCTGTTCATCGAACTGAACCGCTCGGGCACGGCGGTGATCATCGCAACCCATGACATCACGCTGATGGACCAATACGAGGCCCGCCGGCTGGTGCTGCATCAGGGACGATTGCACATCTATGAGTAGCGTAGACGATCGCGGCCTCCTGGTCGATCTCGGCGACGACCGCCCGCAACTGCCGGCGCAGGCCCGCATCGTGTCGCCGATCGTGCCGCGCGCCTCGATCGCGGGCCGTGCGCTGGTCGCCGTGGTGGCGATCATGACCTTCCTGGCCTCGATCACGACCGGCGGCGTGCTGCTGGTCAGCGAGTCCGCGGCCGAATGGCAGTCGGAGGTGGCGAGCGAGATCACGGTTCAGGTTCGCCCCAAGACCGGCCGGGATCTCGAGCGCGACATTGCCCTGGTGACGGAGGCGATGCGGGCGCAGTCCGGAATCGTGGAGGTCCGGCCATTCACGAAGGAGGAATCGAGCAAGCTGCTGGAGCCGTGGCTCGGCAGCGGCTTGTCGTTCGATGAGCTTCCGGTGCCCCGCGTCATCATCGCACGCGTCCAGCCCGGCACCAGCTTCGATCTCAACGCCCTGCGCGCCCGCGTGATCCAGGTTGCGCCGACTGCCAGCGTGGATGACCACCGCGCCTGGATCGAGCGCATGCGCTCGATGACCGGTGCAACCCTGTTTGCAGGCTTCGGCATTCTCGTGCTGGTGATCGCGGCCACCATCATCTCGGTGTCGTTCGCGACCCGCGGCGCGATGGCCGCGAACCGGCCGATCGTCGAGGTGCTGCATTTCGTCGGCGCCGGTGACCGCTACATCGCCAATCACTTTCTGCGGCACTTTTTGCAGCTCGGACTGGAGGGGGGCGTGATCGGCGGCGGTCTTGCGATGCTCGGATTCGGGTTCTCGGAGTCGATTGCCAACTGGTTCTCCGGCACCCCCGTCGGCGATCAGTTTGCGGCATTGCTCGGGACGTTCTCTCTGCGCCCGCTCGGCTATGTCGCGATCGCGCTCCAGGCCGTGGTGATCGCCGCGGTGACCGGCTGGGCCGCACGCCGGACCCTGTTCACGACTCTGGCGAGCATCGACTGATGGCGGCTTCTATCCCCAGCCGTCTCGTTGCGGATTTCACTTGGCCCGAAAACCGCCTAAAATCGTCTGCGCCGGGGTGAGGCAGGACGAGGTGAGCTGGGTCACGAACACGGCGGAGGTCGCGCGCCAGGATCGGCGGCGAGCGAACGTGATCGGGAGGCCGGCGAAACCTGCCTGCGTTCCCGGACTTGAACGACGGGATCGCGCGACGGCATGGCGCCGCGCGCAGGCAGGCAAGGACAAGCCAGGCGTTGCATGGAGCCGGAGACCGACCATAGCAGGCGAAAGCTGCCGTTCACCGTGGCGGTGTGGCGGACGCTCGCGGGTGCCGTGGCGACGCTCGGGCTCGGCTTCTTCGTCGCGGCGGTCGGTTTCGTCGGCTTCCTCTCGCAATTGCGCGGTGCCGAGATCCAGCCCGAGCGCAAGGCGGACGGAATCGTGGTCCTGACCGGCGGCTCGTCGCGCGTGTCGGACGCGGTGGAACTCCTAGCGGGAGGCTATGGCCGGCGGCTGCTGATCTCCGGCGTGCACCCGACCAACGAGGCCAGCAACATCACCAGGTCGCTGCCCGAGGCGCGATCATTCATCAACTGCTGCGTCGATCTGGATTATTCGGCGATCAACACCCGCAGCAACGCCGCGCAGACGCGGCGGTGGGCCAGCGAGCGCGGCTTCAAGTCGCTGATCGTGGTGACGTCGAACTATCACATGCCGCGGGCCATCGTCGAACTGTCGCATGCGATGCCGAGCATGGATCTCATTCCGTACGCCGTCGTCGGCGAGAAATGGCGTGACGAGCCGTGGTGGACCAGCGCGCCGACGCTGCGACTTCTGCTGTCCGAATATGCCAAATTTGTCGCCGCCGAGATGCGGCTGCGGCTGGCCGATCTCGGCCTCGATCTCGCGCCCGAGGTCGATCCGCCAACCGGCTCGGTGGCGCGCCGACCGACGACGGCGCAAGCCAATTGAACTGGGTTTCTGATGGTCTCGATCTTCCTGCGTTCGCTGCTGTTCAACATCCTATTCTACCCGAACTTCGTGCTCTGGGCGCTGATCGCGTTGCCGACCCTGGCGATGCCCCGCAAGGCGCTGCTGCGCGTCGCCAATTGGTGGGCGCAGAGCAACATTTTGTTGATGCGCGTCGTCTGCAACATCCGCGTCGAATATCGCGGCGTCGAAAAGATCCCGAAGGGGCCGCTGATCGTCGCCGCCAAGCATCAGTCGATGTGGGAGACGATCTCGCTGCTGCATTTCTTCGATGCGCCGTTCTTCGTTCTCAAACGCGAGCTGCTGCGGATTCCCTTGTTCGGACAATATCTGGTCAAGGCGGACATGATCGCGATCGACCGCAGCTCCGGCGCCCGCGCGTTGAAGCAGGTGATGCGGCGGGCGGCGGAGGAGGTGAAGCACGGCCGTCAGTTTGTGATTTTTCCGGAAGGCACGCGGCGCCCGGCGGGCGCACCGCCGGACTACAAGGGCGGGGTCGGCTTGATCTACACGGATTGCGGCGTGCCGTGCCTGCCGGTGGCGCTGAACTCAGGGCTGTTCTGGCCGCGTCGCACATTCCTGCGCTATCCGGGCACGCTTGTGGTGGAGTTTCTTGATCCGCTGCCGCCGGGCCTGCCACGCGATGAATTCATGCAACGGATCCAAAGCGTGATCGAGGAGGCCACCAATCGGCTGGTCGCCGCAGGGCAGGCCGAGCAGGCCCGGCTGTTCGGCCGCATAGCGGCGGCGGTGAAAGCTTGACGCTATGGTGGCGCACCTTCCGGCGCAGGATGCAGCGAGTGGCCGTCATCGTGCAGCATCGTTGCGAGCCGATGCAACTGCGTGTCGCGAAGGCCCTGCGCCTCGATCGCCTTCACAGTCGAGATCACGTAGTCGCGATTGGCGCCGGACTGGCCGTGACCCTGACGCACATGGCGCAACTGTTCCTGCGGCGACAACCGGCCGGCATATTGCACATGGCCGCGATCGACCACGTAGACCAGCGCGCTCACCCGCTCGCGGGCGTCGTTCTCCAGCCATACCGAGCGCGTCACTTCGCGATACACCGAGGTCACCTGCTCACGCGCCCGCAAATAGGCGATGGTATCGTCGCGCTTGTCTGCTGCCACTCGAAACGCAATGCCGCGACACGCGCCGCCGCGATCGAGACCGAGCACGAGGCCGGGCTTCTCCGGCGTTCCGCGGTGGACGAACGAATACACACAGAGCGCGCGATGCTCGCCGATCAACCGCGCCGGCACCTGCTCGAGAAAGGCGAATCCGGGTCGCCACATCAGCGAGCCGTAGCCGAAGACCCAGAGGTCGCCGTGGGGAAGGTCGCGTTCGGAGAGGGTCATTGCGGACATCAATGCGGAGGCCTAAGTGTGGTGCTCGCGAATTGTTAATTTAGATACACAATCCGTGATCGCCGAATTGCCAAAATTGCTGCCCAAAGGGTGTCCTGCATGTCTCGTTTGCCGCAACCGCCGCGCAGGCGCTCTCGCTGGGGGCTTTTCATAGCTCCCGTCCTGCTCCTGATCGCCGCCGTCGCGTGGAGCGCATTCTGGTTCTTCGCCGCTTCGCAAGTGGATGTCCAGGCCGACGCCTGGCGTGCGCGGGAAGCGAAGTCCGGCCGCGTCTTCGATTGCGCGAACCGCTCGGTCGCCGGCTTTCCGTTCCGGCTCGAGGTCCGCTGTACGGATCCGAACGTAGCCCTGTTTTCGCAGGCCGCCGGCACGCCCTTGATGAACGCCAAGCTCGACGAGATTCTCGTCGTCGCACAGGTGTGGGACCCGAAGCGGGTCATCGCGGAGTTCAGGGGACCCGCTATGATCGCCGACGGTCGCGGACCGGCCTCGTTCTCCGTGAACTGGCGCGTCGGTGAGGCCAGTGTCCGCGGTCTGCCAGGGCCGCCGCAGCGCGCCGACCTCGTGTTCGAACAACCGACCATCGACCGCATCGAGGGCAACACTGCGGTGCCCGCCGCGCGCGCCGACCATGCCGAATTGCACGGCCGTGTTGCCGAGGGCTCGCCGTCCGACCATCCGGTGCTGGAGACCGCGTTGCAGATCGCGAACGGCAGCATCCAAGGCAGCCATCCTCTGCTTGCCGAACCGTTCAATACCGACGTCCAGGCCCGCGTCACGGGTCTCAAGGACTTCAGGCCCAAACCCTGGCCGGAGCGGTTTCGCGAGATCCAGGCGGCGGGCGGTCATGTCGAGATTGTCCAGTCGCGCATCCAGCAGGGCGAGCTGCTGGCGGTCGCATCGGGCACGCTGACCCTGACCGCCAATGGCGGGATCGATGGCGAAGTGCAGATGACGGTCGCCGGGATCGAAAAGGTCATTCCGGCGCTCGGCCTCGACAAGATGCTCGAAAACGGCGTGCCGCAGGGAACGCTCGATCGCGTGGCGCCCGGTGTGAAGTCGCAGGACGTCAACAACCTGCTCGGTGCGCTCGACCGCGCGATTCCCGGCCTCGGCAAGGTCGTCAAGCAGAACGCCAATGTCGGCGTCGCGCTCGGCATCAATGCGCTCGGCAAGGAGGCCACGCTCGAAGGACGCAAGGCGCGGACCTTCCCGTTGCGCTTCGCCGACGGGGTCGTGGTGCTCGGTCCGTTCAAGGTCGCCCGCGTCCCACCGCTGTTCTGAAGCCTTCAGGGCTTCTTCAACTGCGGCAGCGGCCGGCCGAAGTCCGGCGCCGCCGAATCCTGGCCGATATCGACGATGCCGCGGCGGATCGCGCGGGTGCGGGTGAAGTGATCGAACAGCGCATCGCCGTCGCCGCGGCGGATCGCCCGCGTCAGCTTGGAGAGGTCCTCGGTGAAGGTGCCGAGCATGTCGAGCACGGCATCCTTGTTGCTCAGGAAGATGTCGCGCCACATCGTCGGGTCGGATGCGGCGATGCGGGTGAAATCGCGAAAGCCGCCGGCGGAGAACTTGATCACCTCGGACTCCGTCACCTGCGCCAGCTCGTCGGCGGTGCCGACGATGGTGTAGGCGATCAGATGCGGCAGATGGCTGGTGATCGCGAGCACGCGGTCGTGGTGATCCGGCGTCATGATCTCGACCTTGGCGCCGAGCGCCGCCCAGAACGCGCGCAGACGATCGATCGCGTCGGCATCTACACCGTCGGGTGGCGTCAGGATGCACCAGCGGTTGATGAACAGCTCGGCGAAACCAGAATCCGGTCCCGAATTCTCGGTGCCGGCGACCGGATGCGCCGGCACGAAATGAACATGCGCTGGCAGATGCGGCGCCATGTCGCGAACGATGGCGCCCTTCACGGAGCCGACGTCGGAGACGATGGCGCCGGGCTTCAGATGCGGCGCGATCTCGGCCGCGACCGGACCGCACGCTCCGACGGGAATACAGAGGATGACGAGGTCGGCATCCTTGACCGCCTCCGCATTGCTCGCCACGACGCGGTCGACGAGGCCGAGTTCGGCGACGCGCGCGCGAGTCTTCTCCGAGCGCGCGGTGGTGACGATCTCGCCGGCCACGCCCTGCAGCCGCGCCGCCCGCGCGATCGAGCCGCCGATCAGGCCGAAGCCGATCAGCGCGATGCGTTCGAACCGCCCCGCGACGCTCATTTCGCCCTCATGAATTCGCTGAGAGCCTCCACGACCAGACGATTGGCTTCCTCGGTGCCGATCGTCATGCGCAGCGCGTTCGGCAGCTTGTAGTTGGCGAGCGCGCGCAGCACGAGGCCGCGCCGGGTCAGGAATGCGTCGGCCTCGACCGCGGTCTTGCCCTTGTCGGTCGGGAAGTGGATCAGGATGAAATTGGTGACGCTCGGCGTCACCTTCAGCCCGAGCTTGCCGATCTCCTCGGTCAGCCAGTTGCGCCACGTTTCCGTATGCGTCTTCGACATCTGCTGATGCGCGGTGTCCTCGATCGCGGCGACCGCGGCGAGCATCGCCGGCGAGGAGACGTTGAACGGCCCACGGATTCGGTTGATCGCATCGACGATGGGCGCGGGGCCGAACATCCAGCCGACGCGGAGCGCCGCGAGGCCGTGGATCTTGGAAAAGGTGTGGGTGACGACGGTGTTCTCGGTCGTCGCGACCAGCTCGATCCCGAACTCATAATCGTTGCGCGAGACGTAGTCGGCATAGGCGGCGTCGAGCACCAGCACGACATGCGAGGGAAGGCCGGCGCGCAGCCGCTTGACCTCGTCGAACGGGATGTAGGTGCCGGTCGGGTTGTTCGGATTGGCGAGCCACACGAGCTTGGTGCGCGGCGTCACCGCGGCCAGGATCGCGTCGACGTCGGTGCGATACTCGGTCTCGGCGGCAACCACGTTCCTGGCGCCGCAGCCCATGGTCGCGATCGGATAGACCAGGAAGCCGTGCGCGGTGGAGATCGCCTCGTCGCCTTGCCCGAGAAAGGTGTGTGCCAGCAGATTCAGGATCTCGTCGGAGCCGGCGCCGCAGACGATGCGGCCGGGATCGAGGCCATAGGTGCGGCCGATCGCCTCGCGCAGCACCCGCGAGGTGCCTTCCGGATAATCCTCCAGATGCGTGGCCGCGCTCTTGAAGGCGTCGATCGCCTTGGGTGAAGGACCGAACGGAGTCTCGTTCGCCGACAGCTTGAACACCTTGCGGCCCGGCTCGGGCTTCGGGCTCTTGCCCGGCGTGTAGGGCGCAATCTCGAGGATGCCGGGATTCGGCACGGGGCGGTTCATCGTCAACTCCGGAAAATCATCACTGGCGCGGGGCGTCTCAGCTGGGAACCGTATAGCGTTTCGCATGGCCGCCGACGAGGGCCGTCGAGCGGACCGAGGCGCCCGCCGCGATCAGGGCAGCCTTGATCTTGTCGAGGTTCGACGGCGACTCGATCGACACCAACAGCGCCGCGCCGTCGAAGGCGGTATCGGGCACCGCGATGACGTCGGCGAGCGGCGACAGCGCGCGGGACACCTGCGCATTCCAGCCGGAGACGCGGATGCTCCAGGTCTCGACCTCCAGCACCAGCGCGTCGTCCGCGACGCGCGAGATCGCGAACACCGGCAGCGCCGCCGGATGGTCGGCCCGCTCGATGAACGGCATCCGCGCGATGATCTTCGGCGCGCCCGCGGGCTCCAGCGTGATCCACCACGGCGTATGCCCCGAGGTCGTCGACACCAGCGCGAGATCGCCCTTCGAGCGCGCCACGGCTTCGACGGCGGCCTGGGCGCTGAAATGGGCGACATAAGGCACCACGAAGCCGAAATGGAACCTGGCGGAATCGCGCATCGCGGATTCGCCGACCGACACGTCGGCGTGAACCGAGAACGGCGCCTGCACGTAAGTGAACGTCGAGACGATCACGCGCCAGATGCCCTCGACGGTGTCGAGCGGCAGGATGCCGCGATGGCGCTGCACCAGGCGCCGCATCATGTCGGCCTCTCGCGCCGGGCGGAACGCCGAGCCGACCTCCTGGGTCTTCTTGACCTTGATCAGCCGGTCGATGATGTCGGCCCTGTTCATCAGGAGCTGATGGACCTGCTCGTCGATCGCGTCGATCTCCTTGCGCAAATCGGCGAGCGAGGGAGGGGCTGGCGGCGGGGTCGACATGGGCAGGGTCACTCTTCGCAGGCCGCGGGTCAACGCGCGGCGGACTGGAACGGATGCCGTTCTCTCCGATGCGGGGGACGTGCGCAACAGCAAGTTTACCTCGTGCTGCCTAGGCTTGGCTGACCTGCAGCCATGGGGCGCCCGATCGGCGGTCAACCCGAGCTTGCCTTGACGAGGAGCGCCCGCGGGACTAGTTTCTGCCTGTTCCGTGGTCATTTGAGCCGGCCGGCTTGCAGCCACGTTAAAAAACTCGCTAAACAGGCCGGGGACGTTATCGATCCCGGCCGAACCCCAGTTCAGGCCGGGTTTTTCATGGCCTGATGTGTCACGTGGTTCGGGAGCCCTTGCCGGATGGCCGGGGTGAGAGACATGACAGGCCTGACGCCGAAACCCACCTCCGCGCTGCGCACGATTGCGCCCGAAGAGCGCTCGCACGAGGTCGATCATCCGAGCTCGCTGGTCGCGCAGTTCGGTGCCGACAAGCCGCTCAGGCTCGATTGCGGCGTCGACCTGTCGCCGTTCCAGATCGCCTACCAGACCTATGGCGAGCTCAACGCCGACAAGTCGAACGCGGTCCTGGTCTGCCACGCGCTGACCGGCGACCAGCACGTCGCCAACCGTCATCCGGTCACCGGCAAGCCGGGCTGGTGGGAGACGCTGGTCGGCCCCGGCCGTCCGCTCGATCCCAGCCGCTATTTCATCATCTGCTCGAACGTGATTGGCGGCTGCATGGGCTCGACCGGCCCGGCCTCGCTGAACCCTGCGACCGGCAAGGTCTGGGGGCTCGATTTCCCGATCATCACCATCCCCGACATGGTGCGGGCGCAGGCGATGCTGATCGACCATCTCGGCATCGACACGCTGTTCGCCGTGGTCGGCGGCTCGATGGGCGGCATGCAGGCGCTGCAATGGACGGTGGCCTATCCGCAGCGCGTGTTCGCCACGCTCGCGATCGCCTGCGCGACGCGGCACTCGGCACAGAACATCGCCTTCCACGAGCTCGGCCGCCAGGCCGTCATGGCCGATCCCGACTGGGACCACGGCCGCTACGGCGACAAGGGCACTCATCCGCATCGCGGCCTCGCGGTGGCACGGATGGCCGCGCATATCACTTATCTGTCGGATGCCGCCCTGCATCGCAAGTTCGGCCGCCGCATGCAAGACCGCGAGTTGCCGACGTTCTCGTTCGACGCCGACTTCCAGGTCGAGAGCTATCTGCGCTATCAGGGCTCGTCCTTCGTCGAGCGCTTCGACGCCAACTCCTATCTCTATCTGACGCGGGCGATGGACTATTTCGACATCGCCGGCGACCACGATGGCGTGCTGGCGGCGGCGTTCCGCGGCATCAAGACGCGCTTTTGCGTGGTGTCCTTCACCAGCGACTGGCTGTTTCCGACTTCGGAGTCGCGGGCGCTGGTGCATGCGCTCAACGCGTCCAGCGCGCGCGTGTCGTTTGCCGAGATCGAGACCGACAGGGGGCACGACGCGTTCCTGCTCGACGTCCCCGAGTTCTTCGAGATCGCCAGCGCTTTTCTCGATTCCGCCGGCAAGGCGCGCGGCCTCAAGGTCGCGACGGGAGGCTGAGACATGAGCATGCAGGGTGTGCTGCCGCTGAACGGATTCTCCGGCGGCGAGGTGCTGGCCTATCGGCCCGATCATCTCCTGATCGCCGGCATGGTCGAGAGCGGCTCCAAGGTGCTCGACATCGGCTGCGGCGACGGTGACCTGCTGCAGCTGCTCGAGAGCCGCGGCATCGACGGCCGCGGCATCGAGCTGTCGCGCGAGGGCGTCAACCATTGTGTCGCCAAGGGCCTCGCGGTGGTGCAGGGCGATGCTGACACCGATCTCGTCGATTATCCCGACGATGCGTTCGACTACGTGGTCCTGTCGCAGACCCTGCAAGCGACGCGGCGGCCCAAGACGGTGCTGGAAAATCTCCTGCGCATCGGCCGCCGTGCCATCGTCACCTTCCCGAATTTCGGCTTCTGGCGGCTGCGGCTGCAGCTGCTGGTCGGCGGCCACATGCCGCGCACCGACAATCTGCCTTTCACCTGGTACGACACGCCGAACATCCATTTCTGCACCATCAAGGACTTCGTGCAGCTCTGCGACGAGATCGGCGTCAAGATGGAGCGCGCCGTCGCACTTGATAGTTACGGCCGCCCCTTGCGTGTCGCCATGCCCTGGTGGTTCTGGAACATGTTCGGCGAGCAGGGGGTGTTTCTTCTGAGCAGGGCGGAGAAGGGGCGGTAGGGAGACGGGGGGCGACCGCAGCCCCGGGGCCTTGTTGAAGTTTGTGGCCCGCTCTCTCGGCCGTCATGGCCGGGCTTGTCCCGGCCATCCACGTCTTGCAGTATGGCGAGATGGCGGGCGGCTACGTGTACTTCATGACTAATCGTCCCAACGGTGCGCTCTATGTCGGCGTGACCAGCGATCTCGTGCGCCGTGTCTTTCAGCATCGATCCGGCTTGGTTGATGGCTTCACCAGGCGGTATGGCTTGACGCGATTGGTGTACTTTGAAGTCTTCGACGACATTCAGAGCGCGATCCAACGGGAGCACAACATCACGCATTGGTCGCGCGCCTGGAAGGTTGGAATGATCCTTGCGAGCAATCCCAGCTGGGATGATCTCTACGATAGGATCACAGCTTGAGGCGCGCACGAGGACGGACGTGGATGGCCGGGACAAGCCCGGCCATGACGAGCTTGGGGTGGCGGGATTTCACTTTTCAAAGAGCCGATGGCGGTTGAGACAAGGCTGCGCATCCCCGCGGCACCTTCGCGCCCGAGCTATGCGTCATGCATCGCCTCCGATAGCGAAGAGGCGCAGGGAAGGCCGGATGCTGGCCGCACCCATGGCCCGCCTGCGGAAAAAATGCAGGCGGCAGGAACCACAGGTACGAGCCGGAACACCCGGCCTTCCCTGCGCGATGGTTGAACGGCTGCTTCGCATTCTCCTCGGTGCGCCGGGCTTTTTGGCCACCGTGTCGCGCAATGCGCTTGCGCGCATCGCGCTGGATACCAGCATCG
The DNA here is from genome assembly GCF_032489375.1 of Bradyrhizobium sp. SZCCHNR1098. Lineage (NCBI taxonomy): Bacteria > Pseudomonadati > Pseudomonadota > Alphaproteobacteria > Hyphomicrobiales > Nitrobacteraceae > Bradyrhizobium > Bradyrhizobium sp. SZCCHNR1098. The sequence goes on along the minus strand of NZ_JAUEXY010000004.1, from coordinate 75,433 downwards.
GGGTATCAGGACCGCGCGACTTGACCGTGCGTGCCGGAATTGCTCGTCCGCGCGAGGAAGCCCCACGCGCAATCCGACACGCCCACCGCATCCCACCTCAGCGTTCGTGACGACCGCGATACGCCCCTCTTGCAGTGAGGCGGGACGGGCGGAAATCTGCGCTTGATTTGGCCGACGACGCAAGCCGCGATCGTGCGACAAACTAACACGACGGGCAGTCCGTGCATGAGGCTCATGCGCAAACTGCCCGTCGTGCAACGTCTGATGCCGTTCCTACGGCTTGCCCCGTGATCTACAGCAAGCCGACCTTGTGCATGATGTCGCGGATCTGCGCCGGACTGGGATCACCGACCGCCGGGCTGGACCACTCGCTGGTCGTCGTTGCCGGGCCCCTGGCAACCGAACCGGCTCCGTTGAGCTTGCCATTGGGCGCCTGCGGCACCAGCGTCGGAGACGTCGCGCCGCTCTGCGCCTCGCCGCGCGCCAGTCCCAGCAGGCGACGGAGAACGTCGAGCGAGGGATCGGCCGTGGGCGCGGAGGCCACGCCCGCTTCCAGGCCGAGTGCGCGCATCGCGTTCGGCAGTCCGGCTCCCGAACGGTTGGGATCGCCGAACTGCAGCGGCGTCGATGTCTCCTTCAGGATCTGGAACAGCCGCTCCACACGCCGCGCGTCGCGTGTCGCGAACTGGCCCTTGAAGTCGGGATGATGCGCCAGCACGAGCGCGGCGAGGCCGGTGACGTGCGGCGTCGCCATCGAGGTGCCGTCCCAGGCCCCGAAGCCATCCGCCGGCAGCGAGGACACGATGCCGACGCCCGGCGCGCAGACGTCGATCTCCGGCCCGAAGCAACTGAACTTCGCCGGAAAATATCCGTCGGCGCTCCGGAAGCCGTCCAACCCCTGCTGGGCGTGGAAGCTGTCCTCGGGAAACTCGCCCCATTTGCCCATCGCGGCGACCGCCAGGCAATGCGGCGTCGAGCCCGGAAACTGGACCGGCCCCGACGAGTTTCCCGCGGCGACGATACAGGCAAGGCCCATCTGCTTGGCCCGCAAGATCCGCTCCTCGATGATCTGCGACGGCTCGCCGCCGCCCAGACTCATGTTGGCGACGTCGATGCCATTCTCCATGCAGTAGTCGAGCGCCGAGACGAGATCGCTGAACCGGCCGCCCGGGAAGATCCGGCAGACATGGATTTCGGCCGCCGGAGCGAAGCCGCGAATGCCGCCGCCGGAGCCGATCGGTCCGCCGGCGATGATCCCGGCGCAATGCGAGCCGTGACCGATGGTATCGACGGTCCAACTCGCGGGATCATTGCCGACGATGCTCTTGCCGATCGTAACGCCGTGCAGATTGCGATGCGTCGGCGCGGCGCCGGAATCGATCACCGCAATCTTCACTCCCGCGCCGTTATAGGCGAGGGGCAGGCGATCGAGGCCCATCGCGCGCTGGCCCCAACCCAGCAATTGCTGGCCGGGAAATCCGCGCAGATAGGCGCCGAGCGTCTTCGCGGCGATGCGGTTCACGCTGTCGGGGGTCAGTTGCGGACGATCGAGCCAGAAGGTCCAGTAATCGACTCGCGGCTTGATCAGGATCGAGCGGATGGTGTCGGGCGTCTCGCCCTGAATCTTGAGCGTGACGCGGCCGCTGGCGTCGGTGACGCCCTGAACCGGCCACACGCTGCCGAACACGTACACTTCCACCTCCGCCAGCGGGCCGCTCTCGCCGACCACTTCGATCGTCGTCGAGAACCCGTCGGCCAAGGGAATGAGAACGCCGGGATTGGGAAGCTGATGCGGCGCCGGCATCTGGGGGACGCTCGGATCGAGCATGTAGGTGAGCGGCGCATCGCGCTCGACCGCGAGCCGTGCTCCGGCCTGGGCCTTCAGCAATTCGGCCTTGTCGGGCGCCATTCGGGCCAGCACCATCGGGCCGAGCGGTGCTTGTCCCGGGTCGGCGCTCTGAAATCCGAGCAGGCGCGGCGGCTGAATTGTCTTCACCACGTCGATGTCGGGGCTGTTTGTCAGTTGCTGGACGATGAAGTCGGCGCTGAAGGTCCCAAGCCCCATCTGCTGGCGCGGTGCCAGAATGTACTGCGCCCGCCGTTGCGAGATCGTTGCGCCGGGTTGACCCGTTGCTGGCGCCGCCGTGCCGCCGTCGCTGCGGCTGATCCCTTGTGCGGCTGGGGCTGATGCGGCGGTCACCCGTGCTGCGGCCTGCGGTGCGGCAGCGGCCTCGGCTGACGGCTGCGCCGCTCCGGGTTGTGCTCCGGTGCCGTTGACGGCCGAGCCGGCCGCATCCTTCTGATCCGAGATTTCAGGCTTGCTTCGTGCGGCCATTTGCGGGCTCCTTCATCCTCGCTCGTGACATCGTCGGGAGGCGCCGCTGAAGTCAGCCGGCGCCAAAGGGTTTCAGCGGAGCGTTCGGCTCCACCACGATCGTGCTGAAAGTCGATCGGAGGCGATCGGCCTGGCTCTTCGTCATCGACAGGATGACGACGTCAGGTGCGACCTGACCGACGCGTTTCACGCTGGGCTCGCGGCTCAAGTGATCAGCGAGCTGGCCGGACTTGACCGGCTCGCCTTGCACGATGAATTCCTGTTCTGAGTTCGGATCCGCCATGCGTCGTTCCCTCCATGTCAGGTCGGCGGTGGGCGGACTTTTCGTGCGCCCACCGCTTCACTCTCTTGGACCCGCGTTGCGATGTCGCGGGTCGTTGCTTCCAATCGGTCGTCCTAGTGCATCGTGCCGGTGGGCTGGCCGGTGCTGAAGATGCCGAGCGTGTGCCCGATGTTGAGGCCGGTCTGCGCGCCCTGTCCGATCTTCTTCAGCACGCTCCAGAAGCCCTGCAGCTCCATGTCGGTCGGCTGCGCCGCGGCCTGCTGGCCCGGCTGGCCGGCGCTGAAGATGCCGAGATTGTGGCCGACGTCGAGGCCGGTCTGGACGCCCTGGCCGATCTTCTTGAGCACGCTCCAGAAGCTCTGCAGCTCCATGTCGGTCGGCTGCGCCGCCGCAGCGGCTTGCGGACCGGTGCTGAAGATGCCGAGGTTGTGGCCGACATCGAGGCCGGTCTGGACGCCCTGACCGATCTTCTTGAGCACGCTCCAGAAGCCCTGCAGTTCCATGTCGGTCGGCTGCGCCGCGGCGGTGGCGGCTTGCGGACCGGTGCTGAAGATGCCGAGGTTGTGGCCGACATTGATGCCGGTCTGGACGCCCTGACCGATCTTCTTGAGCACGCTCCAGAAGCCCTGCAGCTCCATGTCGGTCGGCTGTGCCGCGGCGGTGGCGGCTTGCGGACCGACGCTGAAGATGCCGAGGTTGTGGCCGACGTTGAGGCCGGTCTGGGCGCCCTGTCCGATCTTCTTGAGCACGCTCCAGAAGCCCTGCAGCTCCATGTCGGTCGGCTGCGCCGCGGCGGCGGCCTGCGGATCGGTGCTGAAGATGCCGAGGTTGTGGCCGACATTGAGGCCGGTCTGGACACCCTGTCCGATCTTCTTGAGCACGCTCCAGAAGCCCTGCAACTCCATCTCCGACGGCTGCTCGGTGCCGGGGCCGACGGAGAACGGCGCGAACCCGCCCGCGATTCCGCCGATGGCGCCGCCGAAGTCCCGGCCGGTCTTGCCGCCGATCAGGCGTCCGATCGCTTGTCCGGCGAACCTGCCGAGAACGGAGCCGAAGATCCCTTCGGGATTCAGTTGACCAAAGTCCTCAGTCGATTGCTGCATGCCACTCATGTTGAGCCTCCTCGCTCGTTATCTGACCTCTGAGCGACGCGCCGCTTGACCTCATCAGGAGTAGTTGCTGCGCGACGTCGATCGAGGGCGATGTTGCGCGTGTGGCCGTGATGCAAGTGTCAAGCGGGGCGTGAAAGTGCCGTCAAAATCGATCATGTGAGGCACGCATGGAGCAAGGGTCGCGCGGATCGTCAGACGCGAAGCATGCGCCTGATTTCGCGTTGCAGGGTTTCGGTTTCGCTCTCCGGTGTGGCACCGACCTGCTTGCGCAGGACGGTGCGGCAGAAGTCATATTGACGCAGGGCGTCGGCGCGGCGACCCTGCTGTGCGTAGCAGCGCATCAGGGTGCGGTGGACGTCCTCCTGCAGCGGATCGGCGGCCAGCACGCGCAACGAGAAGGTCTTGGCGATCTCCACATGTTCCGGGCCGCCGACGTCCAGCAGGCCCGCGATGGCCCGTATCGCTCGCGTCTTCAGTCGTTGACGCTCGGCGGAGAGCCATGCCTCGAACGCGCAGGACGTCGAGCTGATGCCGTCGAGCAACTCGCCCCGGAACAGCGCGGCGGCGCGGGCCATGGTTTCCAGATCGCCGAGCTGCAGCAGCAGCTCGAACTCCTGCACGTCGGTGCTGACGGCGTTCGGATGGATGCGGATGTCGTCCCGTTCCGCCGAAATGACGTCGGCGCATTGCGGCAGCACCCGGCGCAGCGTCAACAGGGCCTGGCGAAGGTTTGCGCGCGCGTTGTCGCCGAAGCGGCCTTCCCACAGGAGTGCGGCAAGCTTGCTGCGTGAAATGCCGTGCGGAGAGGTAAGGGCGAGATAGCCCAGGAGCGTTGCAGCCTTGCGGCTTGGGATGACGACCTGCTCGCCGGAGACGCGTTTGATTTCAAGACCGCCAAAGAGATTGATACGCAGCAGACTCATTGTCTCTCTCCTCTGAATGGCGACTCGCTGCGATCGGCGTCAGCCTGCAGAAGTCGAGCTTCTCGTGCGATGAGAATGAGCGGCTGCAGCCGGATCAGGTCTGCACAGTCGTCGCCGAAGGGCGAGCCGCCACGCTGTCGTTGTCATCGTCGAAATGAGATCGGCAATGCAGTTAAGTCTGTCCGAGCAACGTTCGGTTCAATCTTGGATTGTATGACGAAGCGACACCGAGCCGGCTGAGCTTGCAGTATGCACTCCATCGGGTCCAGTCTGCGCGCAGCCGGAACCGCACGCTGTGAGCTACGGCACACTCGAGGACGGACACGCGCGTTGCGGTATCCTCTGGCCATGGTGATGAAGCACGGGATTGTTCCGATGAGATCGTTCCGCAAGGAACTTTGGTTCCAGACACCGGGCCGTCGCGCCTTCATCAACATCACGGATGATGTCGAGGCGGCGCTGAAGGAGAGCGGGGTGCGCGAGGGACTCGTGCTGGTCAACGCCATGCACATCACCGCGTCGGTCTTCATCAATGACGACGAGAGCGGGCTGCATTTCGACTACGAGCAATGGCTGGAGAAGCTGGCGCCGCACGAGCCGGTGGCGGGCTATCGCCACAACCGGACCGGCGAGGACAATGCCGACGCCCACATGAAGCGCCAGATCATGGGCCGCGAGGTCGTGGTCGCGATCACCGGCGGCAAGCTCGATTTCGGTCCGTGGGAGCAGATCTTCTACGGCGAGTTCGATGGCGGGCGGCGCAAGCGCGTGCTGATCAAGATCATCGGCGAGTAGGCGAGTCCGTCGCGACATTGGCAGGGCTTGCTCGAACAGGCCGTCATTGCGAGGAGCGCAAGCGACGAAGCAATCCAGGGCCACGACGGTAGCTTGTCTGCGTAGCCCTGGATCGCTTCGCTGGCGCTCGCGATGACGGAGGAGGTAGCCGTAGCCTCAGCTGTCATGCCCGCGCAGGCTGGCATCCAGTACGTCGTGGCCTCTCGGGCGATCCCACTGCCATCTCGCAACACTGGATCGCCGCGCCGCGCGCGCTTGGCCTGATCGTCACGGCAGAGTCCGATTCGTGCTGGACGTGATCGTCGCTGGAATGGGCAAAGCCGGCTCGAAGCAGCCTGGCCCGCTGCGCCTTGCGTGTCGAGCAAAGCGGCAACGCTTCGGCTGCGCAACTATCCCGCCATCGACCGCGGATCCCGTGGCCCCCATCGCCCGGCCTCGACCAGCGCGATGAAGCGCTCGACCGCTTCGTTGAACAGCACCGGCTCCTCCAGGTTCAGCACGTGGCCGGACTTGGGGAAGAAGGTCAGGCCCGAGGCCGCCAGATGCTGCTTGAGGAACAGGCTCGGCGCGATGCAGGCGTCGTCCTCGTCGCCGCAGATGATGAGGGCCGGCGTCGGCACGCCGCGGATGGCGTCGGTCATTGTAAAGATCGAGGGCCGGCCACCCTGGAAACCGCGCATGGTGTTGGCTGAGCCGCGCGCGTCATGGCGGGCGAGGGCGGCGTAGAAGTCGGCGTGGCCGCGCGGGTCCTTGACCAGGAAGGGAATGCGGCCGGGCGCCTCGCGCGTCACCTTGGCGGTCTCGGCTGAGCCCAGGGTCTCGAACTGCTCGGCGGTCGCGCGGCACTGGGCGCGGAAAGCGTCGAGCAGCGTGAGGTCGGAGCCTGAGCCGACCCCGGCCAGCACCATCGAGCGGATGCGCCCGGGCGCGTTCAGCGCCACCTGCAGCGAGGAATAGGAGCCCATCGACAGGCCGACGAAATGGGCGCTGGCGATGCCGAGATGGTCCAGCACCGCCAGCGCGTCGGTGTAGAAGTGCACGTAGCTGTAGACGTCGGGCGCGGCCGGCACGTCCGAGGGCGTGTAGCCGCGCGCGGCGTAGGCGATGCAGCGGTGGCGCCGCGCGAAGTAGCGCAACTGCGGCTCCCAATTGGTGTGGTCGGCGGCGAACTCGTGCAGGAAGATGAGCGGCGTGCCCGCGCCGACCTCTTCGAAATAGAGGCGAACGCCGTCTTTCGCCGTTGCGTGGGGCATCGTCAGCTCCTCCCGTGTCACGTGTTGCATGATGACGAGTCGCGCGACACGCGACAATGGTCGGGCCAGTGCCTTGTTTTCGCCGCGACATAGACTCGGAATCACCCTCTCGTCGCCAGCCTTTCGCCGTCGATGGTCATGGTTTCGTCACACCGCAACATTTTACGGACCGCCGCTGGCGGCTTGCAGAGGGGCCGCGCTGAGGGACCAGGGGGTGCCAAGTCAGGTACTGGGGGAAGTAACAGAAGGATTGAGTATGGTTGTGTCTACCCTTCGCCGGTCGCTTCACATCGTTGCGTTGACCATGTGCTCGGCAGTCGTCGCCGTCACCGCAACACCGGCTTCGGCCCGTCCGCATCACGGCTCCGGGCATCATGCCCACCGCAGCCACGGCGGCCATCACTACGCGAGGCATCATCACCACTGGCGCTCCGTCGCCCGGCTGTCGCGCTGGGAGCGCGGCGTGGCGCGGGTGGAGGTGAGCGGCATTGCCGACGCGCAGGCCAGCGTCATGATGCCGGGCACGGCGTCCGACGGCATGGCGTCGTCCGGCGGCTTCGGCGGCGGCAGCAGCGTCGTCTCCGCGGCGCGCAGCTACATCGGCAGCGGCAACCCGACCGGCCGGCGCAGCCTGTGGTGCGCCCGTTTCATGAACATGGTGCTGGAGCGGACCGGCCATCGCGGCACCGGCTCCGACATGGCGCGCTCGTTCGCGAGCTATGGCCAGCGCGTCTCCGGCCCGCAGGTCGGCGCGATCGCGGTCATGAGCCGCCGTGGCGGCGGACATGTCGGCGTGGTCTCGGGCGTCGATGCTCAGGGCAACCCGATCGTCATCTCCGGCAACAACGGCAACCGCGTGCGCGAGACCGCGGTGTCGCGCGGCCGGGTGTATGCGTATGTGATGCCGAACTGACCAATCTCGAACTAATGAATCGAGCCGTCGAGGCTCGCTCGGTGTGCGCCTCCCCCGCTTGCGGGGGAGGTCGCATCGCATCGAAGATGCGATGCGGGTGGGGGAAGTCCCTCCACACGAAGATTTTCGGGTGGGGCGGCCCCCACCCCCAACCCTCCCCCGCAAGCGGGAGAGGGGCGCGCCGCCGATGCGGCCAGCGCTCGAACTACACCAGCCGCGGCTGCTCCACGGCGAGTTCGTCGCCAACGGCGATATCACCGGCTTCGATCACCTCGGCATAGATGCCGCATTCATTGTTGCCGCGCCGGGTCATCAGCGCGGGCGGGATGTCGAGGTTTCGGGCGGCGGTGTCCGGGTCGACGTTGACGGCGGCGCAGCGGGTCGTGGCCTTGACGACCTTGAGCCGCGCCGCGCCGATGCACAGCGTTTCGCCTAACAGCTCTGTCTCGCGCCAGGCCGGCCAGCCGGTGACGTAGACGTTGGCGCGGAAGCGCAGCGGATGCACGGGAGCGCCGACCAGCTTCTCGAGCTCGGCGAGAGAGGCGAGGTTGATGATCGAGACCACCTTGCGCGCCAGGTCCGTGAAACTGTAGCCGCCGCCCGACAGCAGCTTTGGTGGCCCGCGCAGCTCGTCGGCGAACTCGCCTGCGAAAAAGCGCTCGATCGCCGCGCGGCCTTCGGGGCTCTCGAGATCGCCTTGCACGACGACGGCGTCGTCCTTGCGGATGGTGAGGACATTCGTTGCGTCGTCGAAGATGGTCTTGAAGCCGGCGAGGCGCTCGTTGCGCATCAGCATGAGATACGCCGTCTTCGGCCGCCAAACCGGAGCGTCCGGATCGAACCCGCTGGGGCCGTTCTCCAAGGCGTAGCGGCGGTCGGCCGGCAAGGTCTGGCCGATCCGCAAAGGTGCCGTCTGCAATGGTTCCGGGGTAAGGCCCTTGACCGGATAGCGGTACAGGCCGGCGATGCGCGCGGGAGGGGTCTGGCTCATGCCGCCTCATAGGAGATTCCCATGGCCGCGGCCAGGGCACACGAATTTGTGAAACGGCCTCTTCCGTTTTTGGCCCGCCTTCCCACATTTCAGCTCAAGCCGGGCGCAAGCCGGCGACGTCAGGGGTGCGGCGTTGATGGACGTCAACGTGCGCGGTCCGAAACCCAATGAAGATGCTGAAATCGTGCCTTCGGGGCGTCACAGCAGGCTGAGGGAAATATCATGAATATCGAAAAATATACCGAGCGCGCCCGGGGCTTCATCCAATCGGCGCAATCGCTGGCCGTGCGCGACGGCCATCAGCAATTCTCGCCGCTGCATCTGCTGAAAGTCCTGCTCGACGACGGCGAGGGACTTGCGGGCGGTCTCATCGACCGCGCCGGCGGCAATTCGCGCGCGATCCTGAAAGCGACCGAGGATGCGCTGGGCAAGCTGCCGAAGGTGTCGGGCAGCGGCGCCGGACAGGTCTATCTGTCGCCCGAGCTGGCGCGCGCCTTCGACGCGGCGGAGAAGGCGGCCGAGAAGGCCGGCGATAGTTTTGTCACGGTCGAGCGGCTGCTGCTCGGGCTGACGCTGGAGAAGAACAGCGAAGCAGGCGGCATCCTCGCCAAGGGCGGCGTCACCGCGCAGAACCTCAACGCGGCGATCGAATCCCTGCGCAAGGGCCGCACCGCCGACTCGGCGACCGCCGAGAATGCGTATGATGCGCTGAAGAAATATGCCCGCGACCTGACCCAGGCGGCGCGCGACGGCAAGCTCGATCCGGTGATCGGCCGCGACGAGGAGATCCGCCGTACGATTCAAGTTCTGTCCCGGCGCACCAAGAACAATCCCGTACTGATCGGCGAGCCCGGCGTCGGCAAGACCGCGATCGTCGAGGGCCTCGCGCTGCGCATCGTCAATGGCGACGTGCCGGAGAGCCTGAAGGACAAGCGGCTGTTGTCGCTCGATCTCGGCTCCCTGATCGCGGGCGCGAAATATCGCGGCGAGTTCGAGGAGCGGCTGAAGGCCGTGCTGCAGGAGGTCACGTCGGCCGAAGGCACCTTCGTGCTGTTCATCGACGAGATGCATACCCTGATCGGCGCCGGCAAGGCCGACGGCGCGATGGATGCGTCGAACCTGCTGAAGCCCGCGCTCGCTCGCGGCGAGCTGCACTGCATCGGCGCGACCACGCTCGACGAGTATCAGAAGCATGTCGAGAAGGACGCCGCGCTGGCGCGGCGCTTCCAGCCAGTCTACGTCACCGAGCCGACGGTCGAGGACACCATCTCGATCCTGCGCGGATTGAAGGACAAATACGAGCAGCATCACGGCGTGCGCATCACCGATTCCGCGCTGGTGGCCTCGGCGACGCTGTCGAACCGCTACATCACCGACCGCTTCCTGCCCGACAAGGCCATCGACCTGATGGACGAGGCGGGCGCGCGGCTGAAGATGCAGGTCGATTCCAAGCCGGAAGAGCTGGATTCGATGGATCGCGAGATCATCCGGCTCAAGATCGAGCAGGAAGCGCTGAAGAAGGAGACCGATCCGGGGTCCAAGAGCCGGCTGCTGACCTTGGAAAAGGAGCTCGCCGATCTCTCGGAGAAGTCGGCTGGCCTGACTGCGCGCTGGAGCGCGGAGAAGGACAAGCTGTCGAACGCGCAGAAGCTCAAGAGCGAGCTCGACGGTCTGCGCATCGAGCTCGCCAACGCGCAGCGCCGCGGCGAGTATCAGAAGGCGGGTGAGCTCGCCTATGGCCGCATTCCGGAGCTGGAGAAGCAGTTGGCCGACATCGAGGCCAAGGAGAATGCTGGCGAGATGATGGAGGAGGCGGTCACCGCCAACCACATCGCGCAGGTGGTCTCGCGCTGGACCGGCGTGCCGGTGGACAAGATGCTCGAGGGCGAGAAGGACAAGCTCCTGCGCATGGAGGATTCTCTCGGCAAGCGCGTCGTCGGCCAGTTCGAGGCCGTGCATGCGGTCGCGACCGCCGTGCGGCGCTCGCGCGCCGGCCTGCAGGACCCGAACCGACCGATGGGCTCGTTCATGTTCTTGGGCCCCACCGGTGTCGGCAAGACCGAGCTGACCAAGGCGCTCGCCGAGTATCTGTTCAACGACGAGACCGCGATGGTCCGGCTCGACATGTCCGAGTACATGGAGAAGCACTCGGTGTCGCGGCTGATCGGCGCGCCTCCCGGCTATGTCGGCTATGACGAGGGCGGAGCGCTGACAGAGGCCGTGCGGCGCCGGCCGTACCAGGTCGTCTTGTTCGACGAGATCGAGAAGGCGCATCCGGATGTCTTCAACGTGCTGCTGCAGGTGCTCGACGACGGCCGCCTGACCGACGGCCAGGGCCGCACCGTCGACTTCCGCAACACGCTGATCATCATGACCAGCAATCTCGGCTCCGAGTTCCTGGTCAATCAGCCGGAGGGCGAGGATACGTCGGAGGTTCGCGAGCTGGTGATGGGCACGGTGCGCGGGCATTTCCGGCCCGAGTTCCTCAACCGCGTCGACGAGATCATCCTGTTCCACCGCTTGCAGAAGAGCGAGATGGGGCGGATCGTCGAGATCCAGTTCACACGGCTCCAGAAGCTGCTGGAGGAGCGCAAGATCACCTTGTCGCTGGATGGCGACGCGCGCGACTGGCTCGCCGCCAAGGGCTGGGATCCGGCCTATGGCGCACGTCCCTTGAAGCGGGTGATCCAGCGCAGCGTGCAGGATCCGCTCGCCGAGATGATCCTCGCCGGCGATGTCAAGGACGGCGACAAGGTCGCCATCTCATCGGAAGGCAATGTGCTGACCTTCAACGGCAAGGCGCATCGCACCGCCGAGATCGCGACGTTCGAGGCGCCGATCCCGAAGCGCAAGCTGAACTGAAGCGGCGCTGCGCCGAATGCAAGCAAAGGCGGCCCGCGCTGAGCGATCAGCGCGGGCCGCTTGCGTCGGCAAAAAGACTTCCTTGGGTTGAACGGGCCAGCCCGGCGAGGCCGGGCTTTTAGCGGCTGACCTGGATCGGGCCGGCGTCGGAGATGCGCGAGGCACCGGCACCGCGGCTGGTCATCATCTGGTCGACGCGATCGCGCTCCTTCTCGAAGCTGGCCATGATCTGGCCTTCGAGCGACCGGCCGCGCGGCAGCTTCACGCGCATCGGGTCGACGAAGCGGCCGTTGACCAGGATCTCATAGTGGACGTGCGGGCCGGTCGACATGCCGGTCGAGCCGACGAAACCGACGACCTGGCCCTGGCGCACGCGCTTGCCGGGCTCCATGCCCTTGGCAAACGCCGACAAGTGGCCATAGGCCGTCTCGTAGCCGTTGTTGTGCTTGATGCGGATGTATTTGCCGTAACCGCCTTCGGTGCCGACCTTCTCGAGAACGCCGTTGCCGGAGGCGAAGATCGGGGTGCCGTAGGCGGTGGCCCAGTCGACGCCGGTGTGCATCTTCACATAGCCGAGGATCGGATGGCGGCGGCCGCCGAAGCCGGAGCGCATGATCGCGTTGTTGACCGGCTTGCGCACCAGGAACTTCTTCGCGCTCTTCCCGGTCTCGTCGTAATAGTCGACGACGCTGTCGTCGGGGGTCTGGAACCGGTAGTATTTCTTGGTCTCGCCGCCGACCGTCAGCGCAGCGAACAGCACCTCGGTCTTGTCGTTGTTGCCGGGCTTGTCGTCATCGTCGCCGGCATAGAAGACGTCGAACGAATCGCCCGGCTGCACCTTGCGCTGGAAGTCGACGTCGTAGGAATAGATCCGGACCATGTCCTCGATGACCGGCGTGGGCACCTTGTTGCGCATCGCCGTCTCGTAGATGCTCTGATAGAGGCGGACACCGGTGCCGTCATCCTCCTCGTCATTGGTGTTGTCGGCGGTCTCGGTGACCGTGTTCATGCTCTGCGCGTCCACGGCGACGTATCGTCCGAGGTCCGACAGCGCGGCCACCGCCTCGATCATGGTGTCGTTGGCGATGATGACCCGGAATGGCTGCAGCCGGGCGCCGGGGGCAGGGCCGGACGGCGCCATCAGGATACGGAGCTTCTCGCCTTCCTTCAGCCCGCCGTCACGGCCGCGTGGGCCGAGCTGGGCGGCAATCGCCCTGGCCTCGTCGGGCGTCGCGCCCTGGTCGCGCAGGATCGAGGTGACGGTATCGCCCTTCTTGACCAGGTGGACACGCTCGCCGAGCGGATTGCCGCCGGTGATCTGGTCCTTGGTCTTGGGGAGCAAGGTGACATTTTCCGGCACCACCCGGGTCTCGAAGCCGGCGTAAGGATCTGGCGAGGTGCCGTCATTGGCGTAGGACAGTTTCAGGTCGCCGCCTTGGACGGCCTGTGCACCGGCCGCGTCAGCGGCGGCATTGGCGAGCGAGGCGTAGCGGACGCCGCCATTGTTGCCGCGCCAGTTCGCCGCATCGCGAACCCGCATGACGATTTCGTCGAGCGCCACCGAGGTCGCGATCTTCGCCTTGGGGAGCACCGCGGCGAGATCCTTGGTCACGAACGAGACTTCGGCATCGGGCTCGACGGCCTCCGGATTGTTCGGATCCTCGCCGGACCCGGTCTTGTCGTTGTCGGTGTCGCTCAGCAGGCGCTGGGCGTTGAACGGCGGGATCTTGGCGGAAAGATCGCTCGTCGTCATCGACAGGTTGCCCGAGATCCGGACATAGGGACGGACCCGGATCAGCTCGCGCGATCCGGCGCGGGTCACGGTCGAGATGCGCACCACATTGCGCGCCGCCGCCGCTTCGCTCGGCGGCGGCAGGCGATCGCTCTTGCGCAGGGTGGCAACGCGGTCATTGGCGCCGAAGGCGCCGCGCAGCGCGCTCTCCATCCGCTCCGGCATGCGAGCGAAGGTCATTTCGCCGTCGAGCGACGCAAAAACGGCGCCGCCGATCAGGGCTGCGCCGCATAGACCAGTCAGAATCGTACCGGAGAACCATTGCACGGAGACGCGGCGGCGATCGATCACCGCGGCCTCGGAGCCATCGACCGATAGCGGCGGCTCATGACCGAGATCGATCATGCCGACCTCGCGTCCATACCCCCCGCGTGACGTCCGATGGTTCAACCTTCGTCCCCCAAGTTCAAAGTCAGCGCCGAAATCACTCAGCTGCCGGTCGGCTTAACGTCCAAGACAAACGGCTCGGAATGATGGCGCGCTTCTGACGGTTCGAGACTCTCTGGCCCGAAAGCCGGAATCCGCGAACCGCTATTGTTCTTCAGGATCTCTCGATGTCGTCTCGGCCGTATGAGTCAGGCGAAGGGCTCGCCACTTCCTTGATCTGGATCATCCTTGAATCGATGGCGGTCCCCGCTGGACCCAAATCAACCCAGGTCGATGCTTAACAAATCGTCGCAGGATTGTGGCCCAAGTGGGGCACGAAGTCCGCAAGAAGTCTGGGTTCTCTGGCCGTCCCGGAAAAAATGATTCGATGCGACGATTTGTTGACATTGGGCGTTGACACCCCGATCGGACCCCCCTATAAGCACGGTCACTGAGCGCGGCGCCGCTTCGGGACACACCGAGGCGAGCATTCGCGCCAATATTGCTCCTCACTTCTGTTGAGTGATGCACAACCGGTAGAACCCGGTTGCTCATCGACGTCGGAAAAGGTTGGGCGACCCCTCCATTCGAGGGTGGGACTGAGGTCCCGGGCTGTTTGACAAGTGAAGATGAAGAAAGAGAAACGTGGACGGCGGAGTCCTTGCGGGTCTCGGGATTGAAGGCTTCGGCTTTTGGTTCTGGGATCGGACGAGAAGACTTCGGCGGACAATGTTTCAAAGGTAACACCATGGTTTTCGCGCTGTGAAGCGTGGAGATCGATTGGTGGGACCTCGTCAAACGTTGTGATCAGCCGGTTCAAAGCTTCAAGTTCAACTTGAGAGTTTGATCCTGGCTCAGAGCGAACGCTGGCGGCAGGCTTAACACATGCAAGTCGAGCGGGCGTAGCAATACGTCAGCGGCAGACGGGTGAGTAACGCGTGGGAACGTACCTTTTGGTTCGGAACAACACAGGGAAACTTGTGCTAATACCGGATAAGCCCTTACGGGGAAAGATTTATCGCCGAAAGATCGGCCCGCGTCTGATTAGCTAGTTGGTGGGGTAATGGCCCACCAAGGCGACGATCAGTAGCTGGTCTGAGAGGATGATCAGCCACATTGGGACTGAGACACGGCCCAAACTCCTACGGGAGGCAGCAGTGGGGAATATTGGACAATGGGGGCAACCCTGATCCAGCCATGCCGCGTGAGTGATGAAGGCCCTAGGGTTGTAAAGCTCTTTTGTGCGGGAAGATAATGACGGTACCGCAAGAATAAGCCCCGGCTAACTTCGTGCCAGCAGCCGCGGTAATACGAAGGGGGCTAGCGTTGCTCGGAATCACTGGGCGTAAAGGGTGCGTAGGCGGGTCTTTAAGTCAGGGGTGAAATCCTGGAGCTCAACTCCAGAACTGCCTTTGATACTGAAGATCTTGAGTTCGGGAGAGGTGAGTGGAACTGCGAGTGTAGAGGTGAAATTCGTAGATATTCGCAAGAACACCAGTGGCGAAGGCGGCTCACTGGCCCGATACTGACGCTGAGGCACGAAAGCGTGGGGAGCAAACAGGATTAGATACCCTGGTAGTCCACGCCGTAAACGATGAATGCCAGCCGTTGGTGGGTTTACTCACCAGTGGCGCAGCTAACGCTTTAAGCATTCCGCCTGGGGAGTACGGTCGCAAGATTAAAACTCAAAGGAATTGACGGGGGCCCGCACAAGCGGTGGAGCATGTGGTTTAATTCGACGCAACGCGCAGAACCTTACCAGCCCTTGACATGTTTGGGACCGGTCGCAGAGATGTGACCTTCTCTTCGGAGCCCGAAACACAGGTGCTGCATGGCTGTCGTCAGCTCGTGTCGTGAGATGTTGGGTTAAGTCCCGCAACGAGCGCAACCCCCGTCCTTAGTTGCTACCATTTAGTTGAGCACTCTAAGGAGACTGCCGGTGATAAGCCGCGAGGAAGGTGGGGATGACGTCAAGTCCTCATGGCCCTTACGGGCTGGGCTACACACGTGCTACAATGGCGGTGACAGTGGGAAGCTAAGGGGCAACCCTTCGCAAATCTCAAAAAGCCGTCTCAGTTCGGATTGGGCTCTGCAACTCGAGCCCATGAAGTTGGAATCGCTAGTAATCGTGGATCAGCACGCCACGGTGAATACGTTCCCGGGCCTTGTACACACCGCCCGTCACACCATGGGAGTTGGCTTTACCTGAAGGCGGTGCGCTAACCAGCAATGGAGGCAGCCGACCACGGTAGGGTCAGCGACTGGGGTGAAGTCGTAACAAGGTAGCCGTAGGGGAACCTGCGGCTGGATCACCTCCTTTCTAAGGATGGCTCTTCAGCAAGGTCAGATCTTCGGGTCTGTCGCTTCTATCGAGCTGTTTTAGAAACATCAGGGGCCACCGAGACCGCCAGGTCTTGCGTGAGCTCCATTGGCGGGATTTCGCCGTCTTCGTTTCTCTTTCTTCGCGGACGAACACGCTGCCTGGGGCTTGGCGCTGTGCATCATCATGGCGCTGGTAGCGCCTGGTGATTGACCTTCTCGAGCCTCCCAAGCGTTAGGGCTTGTAGCTCAGTTGGTTAGAGCGCGCGCTTGATAAGCGTGAGGTCGGAAGTTCAAGTCTTCCCAGGCCCACCAGCCTTCGCGCCTGCCGGCGCTTCGGCTCGGCAGGCCAGAAGATGCGCGAAGGCTGTCGCGCCGTAGCCCGAAGGGCGAAGGCGGACTGGTCAACGCGAACTTCGGCCGGCCAATCGTCTCGACGATCGCGCTGCTTGGCATTCGTCTTTCCGGTTATGGGGCCTTAGCTCAGCTGGGAGAGCGCGTGCTTTGCAAGCATGAGGTCGTCGGTTCGATCCCGACAGGCTCCACCAGCCTTCGCGCCTGCGGCGCTTCGGCTCGGCAAGCCATCTGATCGCGAAGGCTGTCGCGCCGGAGCTCGTAAGAGCGGAGGCGGACTTTGCGCCTGACCGACAAACAATTCGTCCGCGAGACAACACTTCGCATCTTCTGGTCCTCACCGGGATTACAGAAGACTGCGTGTTATCTGACATCGTGAAGAGGAGATCGATCCGAGTAGGGTCGTGCAATGAAATGCCACCGCGCAAGCGGTCCGCGTTTCGACTTTGCACCGACGCCTTCACTATCTCCGGGTCATTTCGGCGCAGGCTGGAAGCTGTGAAGCATCCGGTCTGTTGTAAATGACTCTGTTAGCTGCGCTTGACCGCACGGCTATCGGTTCGATCTTAAGAAGCAAGCTGGTCTTTCTAATCATTGTCCGCGCTGCTCCAACGCTTGTCCCTCGGGACTTGTGGGAGCGGTGAACATTCTGCCGAGTGTGTGGACATTGATAATGAGAGCAATCAAGTGCCTTAAGGGTGTTCGGTGGATGCCTTGGCGCTGAGAGGCGATGAAGGACGTGCTACGCTGCGATAAGCCGTGGGGAGCTGCGAAGAAGCTTTGATCCGCGGATTTCCGAATGGGGAAACCCACCTTCGATAGCCGGAACTCCAAGACCTCCGGGTTTTGGTGTTCGATCAGGAGACTGTGACGATCCCGAGCCGTGAGGTTTTGGATTTCCGGTTATCAAGAGAAGGTATGAGACTTCTGAATCCATAGGAGGTTTCAAGCGAACCCAGGGAACTGAAACATCTAAGTACCTGGAGGAAAGGACATCAACCGAGACTCCGCTAGTAGTGGCGAGCGAACGCGGACCAGGCCAGTCATGAATGCAAGCCAACCAGAACCTGTCAGGAAAGCAGGGCCTCAGAGGGTGATAGCCCCGTATGGGTAATGCAAGCATTCATGCTCGAGTAAGGCGGGACACGTGAAATCCTGTCTGAACATGGGGGGACCACCCTCCAAGCCTAAGTACTCCTCAGCGACCGATAGTGAACCAGTACCGTGAGGGAAAGGTGAAAAGCACCCCGACGAGGGGAGTGAAATAGACCTGAAACCGGACACCTACAAACAGACGGAGCCCAAGATGCGTTCTGGGTGACGTCGTACCTTTTGTATTATGGGCCAGCGACTTAATTTAACGAGCAAGCTTAAGCCGATAGGCGTAGGCGTAGCGAAAGCGAGTCTGAATAGGGCGTCAAGTTCGTTGTATTAGACCCGAAACCTAGTGATCTAGCCATGAGCAGGTTGAAGGTGAGGTAACACTCACTGGAGGACCGAACGGGTGCCTGTTGAAAAAGGCTCCGATGACTTGTGGTTAGGGGTGAAAGGCCAATCAAACTGGGAAATAGCTGGTTCTCCGCGAAAGATATTTAGGTATCGCCTCGGACGAATACCTCAGGGGGTAGAGCACTG